>DATFQH010000070.1:0-9953 GCA_035264385.1 Pedobacter sp. | reverse complement strand
TAGCCGTAGCTTTGAAGTGATCTGGAGCGTTAACTGCCAAAATCACTTAATGATTAGATAAAATGAGCAAATAAATGTGACGGGAATTTTCGTCCTTTGAGTAACCAAATATAAAACCGATGACTAAGAACAATTACTTGTTTCCCCTAATTATGGTTACCTCACTTTTTTTTATGTGGGGTTTCGCGTATGGACTTCTTGATGTTCTCAATAAACATTTTCAGGAGGCACTGAGCATTACAAAAACAAGATCTACTCTACTGCAGGCAGCTTATTTTGGAGCCTATTTTTTGGTGGCTTTACCTGCAGGCCTTTTTATGAATAAATACGGGTATAAGAAAGGAGTCATCCTTGGTTTATTGCTGTATGCCATTGGTGCTTTTTTATTCTACCCTGCTGCCGAACAGTCTAGCTTTAATGCTTTTTTACTGGCATTATTTATATTGGCATCAGGCCTGGCATGTTTGGAAACTGCCGCAAATCCCTATGTAACGGTTTTGGGCGCTCCGGAAACGTCAGCAACCAGGTTGAATTTGTCTCAATGCTTCAATGGCGTCGGCTCTTTTCTTGGACCTATTATAGCTTCATATCTGTTCTTTGGTGAAGGCAGTAGTGATGGTGGAAGTAATTTAGATTCGGTTAAGCTGATTTATGTGATAATTGGAGTCTTAGTATTAGTGGTTGCAGGCGTTTTTGTCAAGATTCAACTGCCCGAGATTAAGGAGAGTACAATCGTGTCAGATGAAAGATTGGATCGGAAACCCTTGTTTAACCATAGCAATTTTACTTTTGGTGTTGTAGCGCAATTCTTTTACGTTGCCGCTCAGGTTGGCGTTGCGACACTATTCATCAATTACTGCACAGAAGGAGGAGTTGGAATTGACAATGCGACCGCTGCTAAGTTGCTTTCTTTGGGTTTAATCCTTTTTACTGCCGGACGTTTTGTTGGAACTGCATTAATGAAATTTATTAAGCCCAATAAACTATTGGCCATTTATGCAATCATAAATATATTACTTTGTATAATAGTTATACTTAATAGTGGCTGGTTATCAATTTACGCCTTATTGACCGTGTTCTTTTTCATGTCAATCATGTTTCCTACAATTTTCGCCTTAAGTATTAAAGACCTGGGACATCATACAAAAAAAGCCTCTTCATTTGTTATCATGTCGATTGTTGGAGGAGCCTTGGTACCCTATGTTATGGGAATGGTTGCTGATGGGTATTCGACCCCTATTTCTTATATTGTACCGTTAGTATGCTTTGTTGTTGTCTTTTTTTATGGAATCAGTGGCTATAAAGTAGCAGCAAAATAGTATGAAAAGATATTGTTTAACCCTCGATCTGAAAGACGATCCGCAGCTGATCAGTGAATACGAAGACTATCATAAAGCCGTATGGCCAGAGATAAAGGAAAGTATCATTACTTCCGGTATTACAGCTATGGAGATCTACAGGTATGGCAATCGTCTGTTTATGATCATGGAGGTAAGTGATGCATTTAGCTTTGAAAAAAAGAGTGCGGCGGATGCAGCCAATGCAAAAGTGCAGGATTGGGAAACGTTAATGTGGAAATACCAGCAGGCGCTTCCAGGTGCAAAGCCCGGTGAAAAGTGGATGCTGATGGATAAAATATTTGAATTGAATAAATAATGTCTGAGACTACCAATAAAAAGTTTTTACAGATCCATCCGGACGACAACGTGCTGGTTGCATTGCAGGATCTGCCAAAGGGAGAAAATGTAACCTGGAACGGTGATGTCATCGTTCTGGATAAGGATGTACATGCCAAGCACAAGTTCTTTATACATGAACTTCAGGAGGGAGAAGAGGTGCTGATGTATGGCGTGTTGGTAGGCAAGGCCACAGCTTCCATTCCTAAAGGCGGCCTGATGACTACAGAGAATGTCCAGCATGCCTCGCAAGACTACGCTTACAGAGATGTAAACTATCAGTGGCAGGCACCAGACGCTTCCGCATTTGAAGGCAGAACATTTAATGGATATCACCGTGAAAACGGGAAAGTAGGAACAGCAAATTACTGGTTATTTATTCCTACTGTCTTTTGCGAAAACAGAAACCTTGATGTCATTAAAGAGGCCCTGCATAACAATTTAGGTTATAACGTAACAGATAAGTACAAGCAGTTTACAGGGCAGCTCCTCCGGGCTTACCAGGATGGCGCAGACATTGCAGCCTTTCATCCGGACCAGCTCGGGATGTCAGATCCGCTGGCAAACCGGGTTTTTAAACATGTGGATGGTATAAAGTTTTTAAATCATCAGGGCGGTTGCGGCGGCACGCGGCAAGATTCTCAGGTACTCAGCAATTTACTGGTTTCTTATGCAGACCATCCCAACGTAGCCGGAATCACGGTATTGAGTCTTGGATGTCAGCATTTGCAGACCGGAGACTTTATGAGAGACCTGAAGCAGCGAAATCCTCATTTCGATAAAAAAGTACTCATCTTCGAACAGCAGCAAAGCCAAAGTGAAGACCAGTTGATTAAGGATGCGATACTGAAAACCTTTGAAGGGCTCACAGAAATAAATAAAATAGAAAGGGCTCCGGCACCGCTGAGCAAACTATGTGTGGGCGTAAAATGTGGCGGCAGTGATGGTTTCAGCGGCATTTCTGCCAATCCATCTGTGGGATATACCTCTGATCTGCTGGTTGCGCTTGGTGCACAGGTATTGCTTGCCGAGTTCCCCGAACTTTGCGGAGCAGAACAAAACATCATCGACCGGTGTGTCGACCAGCCGACTGCAGAGAAATTTATCAGGCTGATGCGCACGTACGACGCACAGGCGCATGCCGTGGGTTCAGGTTTTCATATGAATCCTTCACCCGGAAACATCAAAGACGGATTGATCACCGATGCGATCAAGAGCACCGGTGCCGCAAAAAAAGGCGGAACATCACCCGTAGTTGATGTGCTCGATTATACAGAACCGGTAACCAAACCGGGCCTTAGTCTTGTGTGTACACCAGGAAATGATGTAGAGGCTACAACAGGTAAGGCTGCCAGCGGCGCAACGCTCATCCTGTTCACTACAGGACTCGGTACGCCAACCGGAAATCCTGTTTGTCCCGTAATTAAAATTGCTACAAATACTGCGCTGGCGAAAAGAATGGGAGATATTATCGATATTGACACCGGTGCTGTGATCAGAGGCGAAAAAACCATAGAAGAAATGGGTGCAGAGATACTCGAATATTGTATCAGGGCAGCCAGTGGCGAGATCACCCCGAAAGCCGTGTTGTTGAACCAGGATGATTTCATTCCCTGGAAAAGAGGAGTTTCATTATAAGTAAATAGATATGTTCAGTTTAAAAGGAAAATCAGCAGTTATAACAGGCGGCGGCAGTGGAATCGGCAAAGCGATCGCCGTTTTGTTTGCCAAACAAGGAGCTACGGTCCATATTCTTGAATTGACTGAAGCAGCCGCAGCTGCCACATTAAGCGAAATCAAAGACGCTGGCGCTACGGGATTTGGATACGGCTGTGATGTAAGTAACCAGGCTGCGGTAATTGAGTTGATTTCCAGGATTGCCACTGTGGATATTCTGGTTAACAACGCCGGGATTGCGCACGTCGGCCGTGCAGATACAACCAACGAGGAAGATTTTACCAAAGTATTCGATGTGAATGTTAAAGGAGCCTACAATTGTTTGTATGCGGTAATACCCCTGATGAAAAATGCAGGTAAGGGAGCGATCCTTAACATGGCTTCGATAGCTGCAATAGTGGGTATCTCAGACCGTTTTGCTTATTCTATGAGTAAAGGTGCCATTGCCGCGATGACATTGTCTGTAGCACGCGATTACATGGCTGATGGGATCAGGTGCAACAGCATCTCCCCGGCAAGGGTGCACACACCTTTTGTAGATGGCTTTATCGCGAAGAACTATGCGGGTCAGGAAAGTGAAATATTTGAAAAGCTGTCTAAAAGCCAGCCTATAGGCCGTATGGGTACACCAGATGAAATTGCATCGATGGCTTTGTACTTGTGCTCAGACGAAGCAGGCTTTATAACCGGGAACGATTATCCTGTAGACGGTGGATTTGTTAAATTAAATAATTAAAAAAAACGCATGAAATTAATCAGATGGGGAATAGCCGATCAGGAAAAGATCGGTGTGGTTATCAACGACAACTGGTACGATACTTCTGCCTTTGGCGGAGATTATAACGAACAATTCTTTAAGGACAATGGCCTGGAAAGACTGGAAGACTTTGTAAAGGCAAATCAGGGTTCCCTTCCAGAAATACCAAAAGAGACCCGTTTGGGTTCAGCGGTTGCGCGCCCCTCTAAAATCGTTTGTATAGGTCTGAATTATGCGGATCATGCAAAAGAGACCAATGCGGCGATCCCACCCGAACCGGTAATTTTTATGAAATCTACCACAGCGCTGACAGGCCCTAATGATGACATCATCATCCCTAAGAACTCTGTAAAGACAGACTGGGAAGTAGAACTGGCGGTAGTAATTGGCAAGAAAGCATCTTATGTTGAAGAAGCAGACGCGCTCGATTATGTAGCCGGATATGTGTTGCACAATGATGTTTCGGAACGTGAGTTTCAGATCGAAAGAAACGGAACATGGGATAAAGGCAAGGGTTGCGATACCTTTGCACCGCTCGGACCATTTCTGGCTACAAAAGAAGAAATTGCTGATGTAGATAACCTTAGGCTATGGCTTACCGTTAATGGTCAGAAGATGCAGGATGGAAACACCTCAAATTTCATTTTCAATGTACCTTTTGTAGTGGCCTATGTGAGCCAGTTTATGACCTTGCTTCCTGGCGACGTAATTTCTACAGGAACTCCGGCAGGTGTTGGGCTGGGCTTCAAACCTCCTGTTTATCTTAAAGAGGGTGATGTTGTGGAACTGGGCATTGACGGCCTGGGCACATCGAAGCAGCATGTGAAGAATTATGTTAAAAATTGATTCACATCAGCATTTCTGGAAATTCGATAAGGTAGCCCACAGTTGGATCAGCGATGATATGGCCGTCATACAACGTGATTTTATGCCTGAAGACCTTAAACCGGTACTGGATGCAAATGAAATTGACGGATGTATCACGGTACAGGTAGATCAGACTGCTGAGGAAAACGAGTTTCAGCTACGAAATGCAGAGGAGAATGATTTTATAAAGGGCGTCGTAGGCTGGGTTGATCTTTTTGCCGACGATCTCGACGCACAACTGGAACAACTGCAGCCCTATAAAAAGCTTAAGGGGTTCAGGCATATTCTTCAGGGAGAGGCCGACCGTGCATTGATGTTAAAGCCCGGATTTTTAAAGGGGATCTCAAAACTTAAAGCCTTAAACTTTACATACGACATACTGATCCTTCCCGATCAGCTTAAATATGCTGCTGAACTGGTCAGCCAGTTTCCCGATCAGTCTTTTGTACTCGATCACATTGCAAAGCCCGATATAAAAGGGCAAAACATCGGCGACTGGAAACGGGACCTGGAAACTTTGGCCAGCCAGCCGCATGTGCATTGTAAGCTTTCCGGCATGGTAACCGAAGCCAGCTGGACTGCATGGAAGCCTGTTGATTTCAGGCCCTATCTGGACGTGGTTTTTGAAGCGTTTGGAATACAAAGGGTAATGTATGGTTCAGACTGGCCCGTAAGCCTGGTCGCTGCAAGCTATAAGCAGGTAAAGGATCTGGCTGCCGGCTATGTTTCACAATTCAGCGCAACGGAACAGGAATTGTTCTGGGGCGGAAACGCAATAAAATTTTACAATTTAAAATAAGCAGCAATGGATTTGCAATTAAAAGATAAAGTCGTAATCGTAACCGGGGGAGCAAAAGGAATTGGTGAGGGTATTGTCAGGGTGCTGGCAGGAGAGGGGGCAATTCCTGTTGTCATTGGCAGAAATGCGGCCGATAACCAGCGGCTTGTCGACGAGATTGAAGCTGGAGGAGGGCAGGCTTTTCAGGTAGTCGCAGAGCTCACTAAGCCCGAAGACAATGCCGGCGCTGTTGGGCAGGTGCTGGAACGGTTTGGCAGAATAGACGGACTGATCAATAATGCCGGGGTAAATGACAGTGTTGGTCTGGAGCACGGAAGCTATGAGCAGTTCATCAACAGCCTGCATAAAAATGTCGTACACTACTATCTGATGGCACACCATGCCTTGCCAGCCCTCAAGGCGTCGAAGGGCTCGATTGTTAATATCGGATCTAAGGTAGCAGATACCGGACAGGGAGGTACTTCCGCATATGCCGCTTCTAACGGTGGCAGAAATGCTTTAACCCGCGAATGGGCAGTCGAATTGTTGCCTTATGGCATCCGGGTAAACTCGGTGATCGTGGCAGAATGTTATACGCCCTTGTATGAAAACTGGATAAAGACACTGCCGGATCCTGAAGAGAAGCTGGCATCCATTACTTCAAAGATTCCTTTGGAGCAAAGAATGACTACGGCTGACGAAATCGCAAACGCAGCAGTCTTTTTGCTGTCGGGAGCTTCCAGCCACACTACAGGGCAACTCGTTTATGTAGACGGTGGATATACACATCTGGACAGGTCAATAAGCTGATAAAAGGCGATCTTAGATCGCCTTTGTTTCTTCCTTCAGCCACAGCGCTTCTTCTGCAGTCAATACAGTGCTCAGCTTTTCAAATACCATGGCGTTATACCCATTCAGCCAATTGATTTGTGCAGGCTCCAGTAATTCCTTTTTAACTATTTTAGTGCTGATCGGGGCAATGGTGAGGCACTCGAAGCTATAGAACTCATTAAATTCGTTGCTGATGTCGGCAACCGTATTTACCAGATTTTCAATTCTTATCCCATGTTTTCCCGGGCGGTATATGCCAGGCTCTACGGAAGTGATCATCCCTAATTCTATGGCGACCGGTGTAGCGGTTGCATTAAATACCTGTGGTCCCTCATGTACATTCAGAAAATAGCCGACACCATGCCCCGTCCCATGACCGTAATTGAGCGCATAGTCCCAAAGCGGCTTGCGGGTGATGGCATCGATCTGGTAGCCACAAGTTCCCTTCGGGAAACGCACCTTGCATCCATCTATCATTCCTTTTAAAACCAGGGTATAATCTGTGCTTTCTTCTTCAGTATTGTTGCCCATTGGCAGTGTACGGGTAATGTCTGTAGTGCCGTAGAAATACTGGCCTCCCGAATCTACCAGGAACAGTCCTTCAGCTTTCACTTCGGCATCACTTTCTTTCGTTGGGCCATAATGCGGCAGCGCGCCATGTGGCCCGTATGCGCTAATGGTGTTGAAGCTATCACCGGCGAAACCTTCCTGCGCTGCCCTGAATTCCCGGAGTTTTGCGGCTGCCGACAATTCAGTGATGGTCGTTTTACCGATGTTTTCGGAAAGCCACTTTAAGAAACGCGTAATCGCGGCTCCGTCTTTAAGCATGGCTTTGCGGGTATTGCTCAGCTCGGTTTCATTTTTTACCGTTTTTAAATTTGTCGATGGATTGGTGACCTTCAATATCTTTACCGATAGTGGCAATAATTTTGAATAGGCAAAACAGTTCCGTTTTGGATCTATTAAAATCACCTGATGCGCCGGAATCGTTGCCAGCGCATCTTCAATATCATTATAATCGAACACCTCTACCCCACTTTTGAGCAGTGTTTCTTTCTCGGCCGCAGTCAGCTTATCGGGCTGGATAAAAAGCTTCGCATGATCCTGACTGATCAGCGCAAAACTCAGCACCACCGGATTGTAACTCACATCTCTGCCACGGATATTGAATATCCAGGCCATGTCATCGAGCGAAGAGACCAGGTGATGATCCGCATTCAGGTCCGACATCACTTCGCGGATTTGGGCGAGTTTCCCTGCTACCGGCTGCCCGGTATGTTCGCCGGCAATCAAAAATGCTTTTTCCGAAGGAAGGCCGGGCCTGTTCGCCCAAATCGGGTTCAGGTAATCCTTATCTGCCAGGCTAATGCCTTTCTTAGCGAATTGCTGGGTCAGCAGATCTCCCAGAAGAATCGAGAGCAGCTTTTCGTTGCTGGCTACTACCGATCCTTTTTCCAGCTGATCTGTAAGCCACTGAATGTATTCAGGCGCATGTTGCACCATTTGTTTCATCAGCGAGAAACCGCTGTCTTGCAGTTCTGCTGCGGCTTGCTCAAAATAACGGAAGTCTGTCCAGAGCCCTGCAAAATCATGTGTGATCACTAAGGTTCCTGCTGATCCTGTGAAGCCCGAAGCAAAAGGAATGCACTTATAATGATCCGGTAAATATTCACTGATGTGGGGGTCTGCAGAAGGGATAATGTAAGCCTGCACATTATCGGCCTTCATTTGCCTGCGGATTTCGCTTAGTTTTTCAGGATATGTCATGATATAGCTGATTTCAGTTAGTACGCAAATCTATATAAAAATGCGTTAATCTACCCTTAATTTGTCTTAATCACCCCCTTGCATATTAACTGCAGCCAATTATCTTTGAAGTATAATGTATTGATTATGAAACATAAACTATATATCGTTGCCTTACTGATGTTAACTGCCGGTATGATGGCCCGGGCGCAATCGGCCGATTCGCTCAATTACAGCCTTAGCCTCAAAGCCGCCATTGACTATGCGCTGACGCACCAGGTTACCGTCCTGAATGCGACAGTAGATGAGGAGATCGCAAGGAACACGGTGAAGAAGACAATTGGCATCGGCCTTCCGCAGGTATCATCCAGTTTTAACTTCCAGGATTATCTGAAAGTGCCCACAAACCTGTTGCCAGGTGAGTTTTTCGGCCAACCAGCCGGAACACAGATCCCTGTGAAATTTGGCGTTAAGTACAACTCTTCAGCAGGTATCGAACTCAACCAATTGATCTTCGACGGGAGTTATATTGTCGGTTTACAGGCTTCTAAAACCTATAGGGAGCTATCTACCAGAGCAAGCACCCGTACCCGGATAGAAACAGCAGTTGCTGTAACGAAGGCCTATTATTCGGTTTTGGTCAGCGCCGAACAGCTCACATTGGTCAATGCCAATCTGAGCCGGCTTACAAAATCACTCACAGAGGCAGAGGCAATGTACAAGAACGGCTTTTCCGAAAAGATCGATGTAGACCGTTTGCAGGTACTGAAAAATAATCAGGAAACCGATCTGGAAAACGTCACCCGGGCCCTGGCCATCAATCTGGATATGCTCAAATTCCAGATGGGAATGCCGGTATCGGCCAGATTGGTCACCACAGATCAGATTAAAGATGTGCGTCAGGAGATTGTTGTAACCAGTACAAGCGACACCGCTGCTTATAAAAGCCGGATAGAATATGCCTTGCTGGAAACACAGAAAAAATTAAATGTACTCGATCTGAAAAGGCAGAAAAGTTTCTTTCTGCCCGCGCTCAGTGGCTTTGCCAGTGCCAGCAAGAGCTTTCAGTCAGACAATTTCGGAACACTTTACGAACAAAGTTTTCCTACATCAGTTATTGGTCTGAAACTGAGCTGGAACATCATCAACGGTGGGCAGCGGATTTATGACGTGCGTAATGCAAAGCTGGCCGTCATAAAGACAGAAAATGAAATGATCAACCTCAAAAACAGCATCGCAAGGGAAGTATCCTCAGGACAGATGTTGTATACGAGCAGCCTGCGTTCGGTAGGCAATCAGGAGCGAAACCTCAGTCTTGCCAGGGAAATACTTAGGGTTACGCAGATCAAGTATAACGAAGGCGTGGGCTCCAGCCTGGAAGTAACAACCGCAGAAACCTCGCTGAAAGAATCAGAAAACAACTACATCAAATCCCTGTACGATCTGCTGATTAACAAAGTGGATCTGGACAAAGCAACAGGAAAAATTAACTACTAAAACCATCAACAGATATGAAAACACTATATACCATCACCATCGTATTATTTTTGGCAGCCTGCTCATCTGCAGATAAGCCCAAGGACAAAAAAACAGAGCTCGATCAGCTAAAAAAGGAGCGTAC
>DATFQH010000069.1:0-8099 GCA_035264385.1 Pedobacter sp. | reverse complement strand
CTGAGGTGTTGAATTGTACTATTCATGACTTGTTGCCTGAGGGGGTTGAGAGTACGGGAGACCTGGTGGATAAGGCGGTGATCAGTCTTGGCAATGAGGGGGATGTGTTGTTGGTGCTGGAGGGATTGATCGGGCATGGTTTCTTCGCTGTTAGGCGAACTGTTGGTGAGGTGGCGAAATACTTGTTTGTTGAGAAGGCTGATCAGCTGGTGGTGCTTGAAGCTGCGTTACGTTCGCTTGCTGAGTCTGGGAGGCTGAGATCTGATAAGGAAGGCTTTGTGTTGTAAGGTGTCTCTTTGTTGTATAGCGATTTAGTCTGACTGTTTTAGGTTTATTGTGAGGCTATAGTGTTAAAGTAGATACAGTTGATTTATTTTCGATGTTGATGAAAAGGACAGTGTGAAGGGAGTTCCTTTACGCTACTTACGCTACTTACGCTGAACTGAAGCGGCTTTCATGGTGTCGATTTGCCTCAAAAATCAGATTTATTTCCAGGCATCTTTCTTCGGGATGTAAACGATCCGAACTATAATTCACCTTCATTTTACTTTTCAATTCCACCGTATGATCTGCAGGTTATTAGGGAAGCCTGGAGAAATTTATTACAACGCATGGCAGTTAATTCAGGCTCTCGATCGAATAATATCGTTTTCATTGATCGGCGGGATTTACTTGTTGTCAGTTCCCGGATTGTTTTTAGTCCAGGATAGCTCTGATTTTATAGCCTTGCTTTAGATTAATGATCTAATTCTGCTTATTTTCGGCATAGGGTTTTGCTTGGTAACTTAGCGGAACAAAGAATCAAATGGCAAAAACTAAAATGGACAGCAGGGTGGTGATGTCCCGCATGGATTATGAGATCATTAAGCGGGTCTATGAGTGTGCTTTGTCAATTGGGCTCAGTGACGAGGAGTTGTCGTTTTTAATGGGTAAGCGAAATAAATATTTCTTTGATTTGCTGGATCCCACTGAGAAGGATAAGCTGAAGACGGAGCAGCTGGATATTCTGCCGGCTATTCTGGGGATCGCTATTCGGGATCTGGTGCCTAATGATGTGGCGGCGGGCGAGGATGTGATCATTCATGCTTCCAGGAGCGTTACGCCTTTGAAGGTGATCTATAAGCATTATGTTGTTTTTTCGAATGGAAGCAGAGGTCCGGTTATTACCTGGACAAAGAAACTGGTGAAGGGGTTACGAAAAAAAGTTAATGTGGAGCTGCATCAGCGGGTTTTGGATTTGCTGGAATCTGGTTATTTCAATGAGCGGCGTAATGCGCTTGACTTGTTATTAGTGCTTAGAGGGAATGGTTTGTTGTTTAGCCCGGCTGAATTGCAAAAGTCTCTTGCGGTACTGATGAACAGGAAGGGTGGACGTCATGCCTTGTTGGCGTGTCAGTCCGAGAACTCCAGGTACTTTTATGAGCAGAATTCGCAGCAATTGCGGTGAGCCGTTTCTGTATAGGAAAAATAAAGGCCGGCTTTACGCCGGCCTTTATCTTGTTGCTCATTAATTTTTTAGTACGTTGGATGTGAATATACCTGGCCGGTATTTGTGATTGTCCAGGGGTGTCCTGCGTAATCCACTGCAAGAGTTGTTCCGCTGAAATTTAATGTATGCCAGTCTCTGCCAGTCCAGCGCTTTATCGGATAATTAGTTGTGCCGGTAATTCCTGTTTTATCTGTTATATAAATGATGCGATTACCCGAAGCATCCAAAACCGAATTAGCTACCGCGATTGAAGTAGCGTCCACACCTGATTGACCAGACACTCCGGTATCTGTAACAAAGAATGACACATATCCAAAATTATTTATGATTATAGGCTTAGCCTCGTAACCTGGGCCAAGAGCAATAGCTTTAGCAGGGTGAGTCGAATAGTTCGTCCATGAGGACCATCCGTTCCACTTTTTGATCTGGTTACCTGCACTGCTGAGTACTGTATTACTAACGATAAATAATTCACCGACATCATTGGCAGCGATATCAATGGCTTCACCCGGCATAAGTATTGGGTTCGGATAGGCATCCTTGTAAATTTTTTTGTCAGCGGTGATGAAATAATATTGTCCGTTTCCAGCTAAGGCCATCTTAATGCCTTTTCTCCCCGGTATCATTAGCTGCCATGAGTTATTACCGAAGTTCCAGCGGATGAATAGCCGGTTTCCGTCCGGGTATGTTGTATTTGAGGTTTGATAAAGATAGTTACTGTTTCCGGCTGCAAGATTTATTCCGGTGATGTTTAATTTCTCTACCCAGGGTGCCACTGTTCTTGGGTACATGATTGCCATAGCCCGTAAATCCAGATCAGAAAATCCATCAAATGAGCTTGCCCATTGGCTATTGCCTTCATTCATATAAGAATACTGGTCTACACCAGGGAGGTTGCCTACAGGCGCTGTGCCGGCTCCGTAGTCACCGTTGTGCTTGAAACCAATGACATGTCCAAGTTCGTGTGTGATTACAAGCTCCTTCTTATCTGCAGTATTGCCGTTTCCGTTGGTATATACTTTTACGAAAGTTCCGGGTATTGAAAGATAGGCGCCAAATATTGGACTTTGCCCGATAGCATGATTGTCATATGGCGCAACAGGATCCGGACCTCCCGTCTCAGTGATTTCGCAGTCGAAGGGACTGCCGTACACTTCAACCATTCTAATATCAGAGAGCGTCTTTACACTGGCATGATCGTAGTTTTTTATTGCAGCGCTTGCTGCGGTTTTCCAGGCTGGAGTGGTACAACTATTCTTTACACGGACAATAGGTGTTACGGCTGTGCTATAAAGCATTACGGCTTGACGCTGACTTATCCCCGGAAGCTTCGTGTTTTTATCAGAGGACAGTTTTGGGATCTTTAAGGATTCTTTAAAAAGTCGTTCAGCACTGGTCTTGTCAACGCCGATGTCTCCTTGTACGATAAAGCTTTCGTCTTTTCTATCAAAATAGACTTCAGAAAGTTTGGCTCCGTATTCTTTAGCTAGAAAAGTTTTTAGCTCGACTAGTGTGTCATTTTGAACGGTGAGTTCTTCGGGATTTTTTTTGTTTTCGGGTTCCAGGCCTTTTTTGCAGGACATAGCGAAAGTCAATGCTCCAATGAGCACGAGCGGAATGATAATTTTCTTCATTTTGTTTGGGATGATTTGGTTAGGGAATGAGAGTTAATTATTTGAGCAACAATAGTCTAATGTAGACATTGCTGGGATAAAAGCCAAATTTATTTAAACACAGTAAAGTGAAAAGTCGGGCAAGTAGAGCTTATGCATCTAGACAATTATATTATATCTGAGGATTGAATTACTTTAAGGATGGCTATGCTTCGGAAGTTTTTGAAAAACTACCTGATTCCTCTTTCATTTTGTTTTTCAGAATGCTGTAAGCAGGTATATGGATGAGATTTGATCTCGCTAATTTTTTCTTTTTTTCTTTCTCATGGTGTCTTTTTGAGCAATTGGGCAGGGGTGAACTGATATTTCATTTTCTCTTCGTCCATTGGCACCGGGGCTTTTGGTTGCTTTGTGTCATGAAGTTGAATAACCTGAATCTTCTGAAGTCTGAGGTGCTGTTGTGCAGTCGTGCTGATGCAATGGCTGGCTCCGGTGAGTTGACTGAGACGCTGACCAAAGCACAGGCTTTCCGGCTATATAGCCGCGGGGCTGTTGAGGGATGGTTGTCGGAGGGGTTGATCCACGCTTGCAGACTGAACTGCGGCGGGTCCAAAAAATCTATAGACCGCTTAAAGCTGGAGGCTGTGGCCAGGGCGAGTAAGCGTAGTGGTGATTTGCAGGCGGGTAGTCGGAAGGTCTAGGGTTGTCCTATTGTTCATTGTCCTATTGGGGTGAAGCGTTTTCTGCGCGAGCAGGGAATTATAGTGCAGGGGTTTTGTTTTCCTGATGGTCACGTGTGGCTGTTTGGTATAATGATCCTGAGCCTTAGGCATTCAGTTTTGATAGGTATGTAGTTACGCTACGTGGGTAACCCCGGTTTTTTAGTTTTTTAGGAGGTGGATTTTATCCGCCTCCTTTTTTTTTGGTGGTATTTTTAGTTTACTGACCCAGCTGTATAGAAAAAATGCATGATCTTTTGACCACATTTTTCACTTCATGGTCGCTCGCTTGCTTTTATTAAATGTCCTGGTTATGGTAATACACGGCTACTGGTTTACAAATGGCGAGTTATCTACGACGAGGTCTGTTTTGAATTTTTCGTGGGTGTGCGCTATTTCTGGGTGGATGCTGAGATGAAAAAGGCAAGCAGTGATCCGGCCCAAATGGCCCAGCATATGGTGCGGTTGGTTCTTGTATTACGTGGGTGGTCTTTGAATTCTTTGAAGATCGCTTTGCTTCTGTCTTTGTGCATGAGGTACCGGTGCAGGGCCGCAAGGATAATGACATTTATGAGCATTATTACCGGTTTGGTCATAGGTCCTAATCCCTGCAATCCAGTATCTATGAGCAGCCATATGCTGAGTATGAGCCAGCACAGGCTAAGTTCTACCAGCAGCAGGCTTCTGAAATCGCCTGTCCAGCTTTCGGGCTTGTCTTTATAGTGGTAGAGATAGGTAAAATAATAGAATCTAAGCCAGCTCATGAGTTGATTTGATTTTTTTGCAAGATAATAAGTATTCATCAAATCATTTAGCTGCTATGGATCAACAGTATTTAAGCCGTATTGACCGGGCGGTTGCGGATAACATTAACGATTTACAAAGGTCTTTTGGTGCCCAGGCGGGTTTGGTGCAGGATTTTATTGTGTTCATCTCCCGGCGGCTGAAGGTTGATCTTTTTGGATATACGCGGTTTACTATGCAGGAGTTTTGTGCGCAGACGGGTAGGACGCGGCAAGAGTTGGCAGTGGTTTGCCCGGATTTTTTATCGGGTAAGGCTTTGCCGCCGATAATTCAGGGTTTCGCGTTTCAGACGGTTTTGGACTATGCGCTGTATTGTATGATGGAGCGGAATATTATTTTTTCTTCTCGGTATGAGGTCCGCCAGAAGGATAAGGTAATTCATATGCACAATTTCCCGATTTTAAAGGACCTGCGGCTGAACTTTGGACGGAGCTCCAATGAGCAGAAGATCTATGAGATCCGGGTATCAGACGAACTGATTAACGGGTTTTTAAGCCGTTACTATACCTTGAATGCGGAGAGTTACCGGCAGGTAGGTAAAGGCAGGGGTGGCGATGGCCGCAAAAAGCTGCTTTTGTATTTGTCCAAGTTGTCCCATGTGCTGCAATCTTCCGGCTTGCAGGAAACTTTAGTGCCGCTAGACCGCCTCTGCGACTTCGCGGAGATTGATGACCGGCGACCCGGGCATAAGAAACAGAATTTAATACGGGCTTTGGGTTATCTTCAGGATAAGGGAAAACTTCAGTTTGTCTTCGAATTTGTTTCCAGACCCGCCTACCAGGTCCGGCTGGTGTTTAGCTTTCCCGTTGGCTCGAGGCAATTGCAGGTGGAGCATTCTTTCTATATACGGCTGATGGCCAATCTGCGCATCGTTTTTGATACTTCTTGTAAAGGAAGCCCTGCTTTGGATGAAGATCCATTCCAGGGCTGGCTGGTTGATCCTTCCAGGGATTTGGAATTTAAAGCCCAGGTCCTGGCCCAGACCTATTACGCTGCGATGAATAAAAGCATTACCAGCGCTTACGCCAGGTCCTTGATTTTATCAGGGGAATTCACCCGCTTATTAATAGAGGGCAAATGATTTGTAATTAATGTCTTGGGTTTTGTTAGCGGTCTCCTTTGCTGTCCGGTAGTTCGATTTTGCTGCCCGGTACTTTGATTTCCCTGTCCGGCTGTTTGACTTTTATGCTTAATTATCCGCTGAAGCGCTCACCTGCTGTCGGGTAATTTGACCTTGCTGTCTGTCTTTTCGGCTTTGCCGTCCGGTACTTCGATCCATTATCGCTGTTGTCTGGTAGTTTGATTTTTAACCGGCCTTAGTTGGCGCTTGAAACGCTGTCGCTGTCGGGTAGTTCGATCAATAGAATAGTTTAATACTTCTTAATAATTGCCTTTTTCTATTTTCGGCGACCTGAAAAGAAAAAGCTGGTGTTCATTTTCAACCTTTAATTTTTTATATGAAATCTCCTCATGAAATGGCCCTTGAAATCAAATCAAGGGTATCGCTCGCTGATTTTCTTTCCCGGCTCGGTTTTCAACCTATGCCTAAACAGGGAAGAGATCTAAAATACCTGAGTATGCTCAGGGATTCTGATACAGATCCTTCCTTTACAGTCAACGAACGCGACGGTCTATGGCGCGATTGGGGTACGGGAAAAGGCGGCGACATCATCGATTTCGCCCGCGAATACTGGAAGGGACTGAGCTTTACCGAAGCGGTAGAAAAGATCCTCTCGGTGGCGAATCTGGAACAGGTGATCGCCCGCGATACACCAACTCGACCAGCCAGACCAAGACTTGCTTTAAAAGTGCCGCACTATAAAGTGGAAAATGTGGGAGATCTGGGTAACTCGGATGCCATCCGGAATTATTTGACCTCCCGCGGCGTCTGGGACGCCGCCCAGGGCAGGATGAAGGAAGTGTTTTATTATGTGGAGGATGAGAAGAAATTGCGTAAACGTTACTTCGCAGCCGGCTGGCAGAATGAAGCAGGCGGATGGGAAATCCGCAATAAGTATTTCAAAGGCTGTTTGGGTAAAAAGGCACTAACGGTCATACCAGGTGATTCCAAATCCTTAGCGGTCTTCGAAGGCTATTTAGATTACCTGAGCTGGCGGACGGACAAGCCTTTTGCTTGCCAAACTGCCATCGTGCTGAACTCTTTAGTACTGCTGGACCGCTGTCTGGAAAAGGCGAAGCAGTTCTCACAAATTGATTTGTATATGGATCACGATAAAGCAGGGATGTCTGCAGCCCTGGCTTTTCAAAAAGCCTTGCCATACGCGGTAAACCGCTCTTCGGTATTTGATGGTTTTAATGATTATAACGATAAGATCAAATCGGAGTTCAAGCAAACCAGACGCTTACTGATCACCGGCAGCAGGTAAACAATCCTGATGCGCAGCTCAGTTTGTTTGTTGATTGAATGAGCTGGATTGTTATCCTTGTCGTTCGGTTATTTTAACGGAAATTATTTCCAATTGGCCTGAATTCTATACTTTAGTCAAAACGACTCAAGTAAATGCCCATAAAGTTAAATGTACCTTACGCAGAACGCCTGCAACCAAAAGCCCTCGGCGCCTGGTGGCAGCCGGATCTCAAATCCTGGGTGATTCCGGATCATGTATCAAACATTGATCCTTTCGAAAGATGGATTCCCTATCTGAGTGGCTGCATTGTTCGAAAGCCTTACCTTCTAGCTACTGCGGAGATTAAGTGCTGGAAATGCCATAAAAAGATTCCGGTGATTGCGCTCGGTGCCAAACGTTATTTTACCGATGTGTATTTGCAGGATGAGCAGGATCAGGAAGAATCACCAGACGTGGCTGATAGCGCTTTAACAAATGGTTTCTGGAAGCTGAGCAATGAGCCAACCTTATTCAGTTATCCGGTTAAACTGGAGACTGGTGTGGAAGGGTATCTGAAAAAGCATTGCCCGTTCTATAAATATGTGTATTCTAAAACGGCTGAACAGTCATTTTGGGCGAATACCTGCAAACATTGCGGTATTCTGCAGAGTACAAATGCACAGCATGATGAGCCAGGTGGGGTGTTTTGTCCTTTGCCTTTGTCATACAACCCCAATCCGGTTCCAGTGCAATTTTCAGAAATGGATCTGGCTATGGATTACCACATCGAGGCGGACTACGGTGGCATGGGCTATGACGACCTGAAATTCCCATAATTAATTAGTCGTTAATTTTGCCATTATTTTAACGCTAGGATCTGCGCCTGATGAAGTAGTTTTTTTATGAGCGGCGGAAAGCCACAACAAAAGGATTAGGACAGCCAGCTTTTGCTGGGTCCTTCCTTAAAACCGCCCTGACGGGCTTTTTTGCGGCGTACGAAAATGCACTCAAGCCCTTTCCGGGCTTTGCTGCACCGCTGCGCTTTTTGTACTTGCAAGATGTATTTTTGTCGGACACAAAATCCTTCGGATTTCTGCTGCCGTCAAAAAGATCTTGCCTTAGCCCC
>DATFQH010000068.1:0-2896 GCA_035264385.1 Pedobacter sp. | reverse complement strand
ACCCCGTCCACAATGATCAACGGAGAAGTATTTCCCGTAAATGTGCCCAGGCCACGGATGGTAAACTGCGAATTGTCATATCCAGGCTCACCGCTCGACTGCATAGCGATGATACCGGCTACCTTTCCCGCCAGGGCATTTGATAAACTGGCCACAGGTGTTCTCATGTCGGCCATGTTGACCGAACTGATGGCACCGGTTACTGTGATTTTTTTCTGGGTTCCATAACCTACTACAACAACTTCAGACAGCTCATCCACTGCTTCCAGAAGTGTGATGTTCAAGTCAGATTGCCCTTTCACAGGCACCTCCTGTGTAACAAAGCCCGTATACGAAAAGATCAGGATGCTGTTTTCAGAGGTAACAGCAATGCTGAAATCACCATTGCTATTGGTAGTACCTCCACCTGTTTCACCTTTGATTCGTACCGTTACACCGGGAATCCCCTTGCCTGACTGATCCAAAACACGTCCGCGAACATCAATCGCACGGACGGATTGCGTTCCTTTCAGCAGGATCACGGACTTTTCTTTTAAGACAATGGTGCGGTCTTCGATGGTATAAGACAAGGGCTGCCCTATGAAAAGCTTATCCAGCACTTCCCCCAGCAGGGCCTCATTTACATTTATATCTACAGTTTTCGAATTTTGTAAAAGTTCATCTGTATAGATAAAATCATAATTACTTTGTTTTCGTATTTCCTTAAAAACACTTTTCAGGGTCGCCTTCTTTTTAGAAAGCGTAATCCTCTGGGCGAAACCTGCTGCACTCACCTGCATTATGGTTGCTATTAATATTACGGTGGTAAATCGCATAATCAGCAGTAGTTTATTGATATACCTTTTGGGCATACCAAGTTCATTAGCATAATTTTTATACATTTGTTTGGTCTGGTTATTTGCGGGTAGCCTTGATCCTTAGGGATCTCTAGCGGTCCGCGATTTAAAGTTGAATGAATCGCAAGTTTTGTCGACTGAGTAATCACGACATTGGCCAGTTGTGTTGCAAGCACTTCTGGCTTTTTGTTTTTCAGGATTACTTCACATAAATAAGTAGCTATTTCGTAACGATAATCCTCCTTTCTTCTATTCTAAAGTGAACTTTATCTGTTAATTCTAATTTGCTCAGGACTTTTGAAACATCATTGAAACGGCTCATGGTGCCTCCGAATTTGTCTTCAGGGGCTTTCCCTTCAAAAACGATTTCTACATCATACCACCTCGAAATCTTTCGCATTACTGACGCGATATCTTCACTCTCAAAAATAAAATATCCGTTTTTCCAGCCAAGTGCCTCATCTGTGTTTACCAGGCTTAAGCTTATAGCACCTGCAGCGTCCAAAGAAGCTTGCTGATTAGGCGCCAATAGAACCGGGTTTTTATTCTGAGGATTTTTTACGCTTTGAATTTGCATGCTTCCTTCTACTAAAGTGGTCTTGCTGACCGGCTCATCAGCATAGCTGTTGATGTTAAATGAGGTTCCAAGGTCTTCGGCGATCTGCCCGGCACTGAATACGCGGAAGGGCTGCTTCGCATCGTGTATAACCTGGAAATAGGCCTCACCAGATAGTTCTACGCGCCGCTCTTTGAGACCAGCGAAGCTGGAAGGAAATCTTATGGAGGAAGCAGCATTTAACCATACTTTGGTTCCATCCGGGAGCGTGATCTGATACTGACCTCCTCTGGGGGTCGACAGTGTCAGTTGCTCTGCTGCTCCTTTTGTTACGGCGACTTCGCTGATATCCGTTCCGTCATTGTACTCGAGACCGGATTTATCGACCACCACTCCACCTTTAATAGTATTTAAATCCAGCTTCTGGCCGTTTGCCAGTGTTATGGTCGCTTTGTTGCTACCAGGCTTTATATCATGAAGCGCTAAATTGACTGTGGATTTTTGTGATTGCGTGTAAAAATAGAGTCCGGTGCCCATGACCAGCAGCAGTGAGGCTGCGATCAATAAACTTTGGTTTAGTTTTCCGGACTTGCGCTCAGCAGGTAACGTCCTGGTCATCTTCTTAATGATAAGCAGGTCTTCGAGTAGTTCACCTTCTGTCAGACCCAGAGGAACACCTTTGTTCCATTGCGCATACCAGCTTTCTAAAAAAGCAACTTCTTCAGGTGTACAGTTACCTGCCTGTTTCTTTTGTAAAAGCTTATCTATTTCGTCTTGTTGCATCATTTTTCCCTGGGGGAAGGAGCGTACCTTCCGCGTTCAAAGGTTAAAGACGAATCAGGAAAGCCCTGGGGGTAAGGGAATTTAAAAAAAATTACATGGTGAGCAGCATCATGGAGCCTAGTTTGATACGGAGTACCCTCAATGCATTGTTTACCGTAGTTTTTACGGTTTGTTCGGAAAGATTAAGTTCTTTGGCGATTTCCTGGTGACTGAGGAATTTCTTCCTGCTCAGTTCAAATATCTGTCGTGTCCGTTCCGGCAAGTTGGCTATTTCCTGATCAATAATGGCCATGAGCTGATTTTGCCGCGCCAGATGATCGGTAGTAACAGCGCCCGTTTCTGCAAAACGCTGAATGGACTGGGTATAAGATATTTTTAATTTTTGCTTTGCAAGAAGATCAAATATCCTATTTCTGACTGAAGTATAGAGGTATCCGGACAGTGTAGTTTTAAAACTAATCTCCTGACGCTTGACCCATAAAGTGGTAAAGAGTTCATGAACCAGATCTCTGCATTCTTCTCTTAACTGAAGCCTTTTAAACGCGTGGATGTACAGGCTGGCATGATAACGGTGATAAATTTCCGCATAGGCCTGGCTGTCACCGGACTTTAGTAAATCTGTTAGCTCCTGATCATTATGGTGTTTGTAAGACATTCAGTTTGGTGTGCACTAACGTACATAAATAAAACTCATGATCAAAAATTATTTACTGCTCTTTCC
>DATFQH010000067.1:0-6070 GCA_035264385.1 Pedobacter sp. | reverse complement strand
AAGTTGGAGGAACAATAAAAAAATAAGGGCAACAAAAATCATCCGTATACTGTAATTCGTTAGCGCATATAAAAAAGTAATTACAAAGGTAAACAGGAGAATCAGTTCGAATTGACTGATCCAAATCCCGGTAAGATTTGCCCCCGGTATTTCTCCTATGAAAGCCAGACCCTCATTTGTGAAATTAACCAGCCATTCAAACAGTGGTGCCAGTCCGTCGAGCCTGGTTAACAGTATAGCAATTCCAAGATACATTAACAGCGCCGCAGGCAACATGATAAATAAATTACTGAGGAGAAAAAAAACGGGAAACTGATGAAAATAATAGACCGTTAACGGGAAGGTCACAACCTGTGCAGCAAGAGACATGGCAATTCCGCTCCAGATCTTGCGCATCCATTCGTTTTCGATACGATACCAATTCTCTATTTTTGGTTGTAGCCATATAAGCCCGATTACCGCAAGGAAAGATAGCTGAAATCCGACATCCAGAATCAGAAAAGGATCATAACACAAAATAGAGAAGCCGGCAAAGGAAATGATGTTGTAACTATTGCTGCTTCGGGTATAAGATTTTGCAATTATAAAGGCAGATATCATAATAGCAGATCTCAATACTGAAGGAGAAAGCCCCGTAAGCAATGCATAAAACCATATGAAGAATAAAATGAGCACCATTCTGATCAGCACCAGCCATCGTTTCCTATCCATAAACTTCATCAGCCAATTGAGGACAAGATAAATTATTCCCACATGCATTCCTGAAACAGAAAGCACATGTATGGTGCCTGTTTTGGAATAGATATCTAATAATGCCTGATCAAGATCCGATTGGAAACCAAGAATCAAAGCAGATGCAAATGTAAGTGCTTCATTGTTTTTAAATATTTCGCGATAGTAGGTGATCTGTTCTGTGCGCACCTTATATGCAAATTCAATAACCCGATTTCCACGGTGGCTTTCAAGGGGTCTCATCTCTTCTTGCAAGACGAACGACTGATGACGGATATTTTTAGCTGAAAGCCATTCCTTGTAGTCAAATTCCGCAGAATTACCTGGCGGATCAATAGTCTTAATTTTCGAAGTTATGATCAGCTCGTCGCCATAGTTTAGCCTTATGGGATTTAACGTGTCTATCAAAACCGTGAGCATCAGCCTTCCCGAGACGGTGTGAATTTCAGAGCCTTTAAAAGCTTTTATTCCAGATACATTAAGCTTAACGATCTTTTTTTTGTATTGAGGCTCATTATCTATACGAACCAGTAAATGGTCGTGACTGATTTTAGAGAAATGATTTTTGTTAAAATCCTGCCGGTTTAAAATGCAGGACAGCGCACCCAGACTAAACCAAAAGAAGCAAAGAACAATGACTATGATCCCTTTGAATCGATAAACCGTTAAAATAACATAGAAAATGTTAGCCAGACAGAGATACGATAAACTCAGCAAACAGCAAATGGCAGCCACCAATAGGAGAGAAGTGACGTTAAGATAATAAACAGCTAATATACCGGCTATAAAGGGAATTAAAACCCAAACAAATGGGATTTCTGCCCTGCTTATTCCTTGAGAATCGGGTTTGCTGAATTCCAGCGACATCAGAACTGGTACCTCATCTGTATTTTTATATCAGATTTTATATTCCCAGTAATCTCATCCAGTCCGGACCCAAGGTTTTCTTTGTCTTTATAAATATAAATGCCATATCTTCCCCAAACATCCAGTTGTCTCACAAGCCTGATTCTGACATTAGCATATCCCCTGAAACCGGTATCACTGTATGCACCGGAACTGGCTCCATAAAGGACATCATCCTCATATGCGTAGATGCGACTGTTATAGGAGGAGGTTTTAAAGAATGCAAGTCTGATATTACCTGAAAACCGGCTTCTCGCAGGCTTAAAATCAGCATCCTGAAGAAACAGATAACCCCTTTCATCGACCAGCTCCTTTTGGTATCCTGCTAGTTCTATCCGCTGGTGAAGATGAAGTGCCTTACTCAATTGCCAGGAGCAATCAACACGCAGGCTTTGTTTGAGTACACGGACGAGATAAACGTCTGTGTTTCCAGCATCCGGATTTTGCTGTTTAGTTTCCCTTTTATACCTCAAGACGGCCCGAAATGTCTTAACCGGAGCATATACGGCCTGCCCAAGTAATTCGTATCCTGACGATGCCGAGTCAACTCTGTATTTAAGCCATGAAAACCTAAAATAATCACCATATGCCGAGAATGTCCATTTAGGAAAGGGATGGTAATTCAAGCCGAGGTATATGCCCTTCTCGTTACTTGTCTCCGTGGCTTCACCAACTCCTGTACTAAAAAAATTGTGGTGGTCCCGGTCATAGCTTCTATACAACAATACCGCCGACAATTCGGGCGACAGACTCACCATAGCTCCATTTACAATTGCCAGGCCGCTGTTTAGACTATGTGCCAACTCTCCATAGAAATAGACATTTTTGTAGGTATAATTGTAGTGGAACCCTAAATTAATCAACTGTTTTCCTGTGAATCCATATTTATTGTACAGTTGCGTGCCTGTTACGAATTTATGCTGGTATTCCGAGCGATATCCTGTAAAACCAAAACCCAGATTTTGGCTCAGGTACTGGAAAACTGTACCATATACAAGTTGTTCTAAATCTTGCTGGTTTTTCAATTCAGTCGATGTACGATGAAGGCCACTGGTCCCAATATTTTGAAGGGTGAGTCCATGCTCATGATCTTTTTTTAAACTTGCATCCAGTTTCCTGAAGGATACAAAAGTGGTCATATCAATATTTCCGGACAGACTTAGCGTACTGGCCACACCCCTGAAAAACGATACCTCATTTGAAGACTGATAAGGCCTCAACCCGACATCCTTCGCAGCCACACTTGTTACATCCGGGCCCTTTCCGAAGGAAAATCCAGACCATAGCGTCAAACCCTGACCAAACTGAAGGCTGTAATCGCCGAGTACAAGTTTTTTGATGCGCCCAGTTTTGTAAAGAGATAGGTTAAAGGACAGATGATCGGCACCATTTTTTTGGCTGAAGAGGTGTTCGCCTGCATCCTTCTCTGCAACCAGCGACGCTGACATCAGGTCTGAATAAACAAATTTATACCTGAACAATAATTTTTCCGGCGAACCGAGATACCTGCTCCCGGGCAGATCTGTAAAGCCTTTTTGAGTCTGAATGGTTTGGCCATATCTAACAATCAGATCACTGTTACCTTTAGCATAAAGGTCTTCAAGGCCGGTTACATAAAGAGCAGGCTCTGATTTGAGCGTCACGAAAGGCATTAGCCTGCCGATGGTCTGCACATCAAAGCCATCTATGCCCTGTAATTCCAATATATCAAGAAGAAGACCATTTCGCTTCAGGTGTATAAAGAAATTGTTGATCTGCAGCATGGAAAGAAACGCCAGTTCTTTCAATTGGAGCGGAGTGGCGTGATTGAGGTTAATTGGATTTTTTAAGTAATAACCCAGCCGTTCAGTGAGTTCCGACAGATCATAATCATCCGGCAGGTATTCTGCATAATTCTCGATCATGTCTTTCACAGGATCAGTATCCTGCGCCCGAAGATATGTTGAGAGTAATATAAAAACAATAAAGAGTCCGAAACCTTTTGACATAAACCTGCCAAAGGGGAATAAAAATCACTTAATAAAAAAGTAATTATCCGGTTAAGTCAGAACCGTTTGATTATAAAATAAGTATTTATATTTCCTCGTTAAGTTTAAGCAAGAAATCTTTCAGCTTTTCTAATGAAGCAATGATCTTTTGATTCTCTTTCACTTCACCGCCATTATTTTTTAAATGTTCTTTTGCACCCTTAAGTGTAAATCCCTTATCATCCACCAGATGAAAAATGATCTTTAAATTTTCGATATCTTCAGGAGTAAAGAGCCTGTTTCCCTTTTTATTCTTCTTAGGCTGCAGCACATCAAATTCTTTCTCATAAAATCTGATCTGAGACGCATTAACGCCAAACATCTCGGTTACTTCACCCATGGTGTAGTACATTTTGTTAATTTCCCGTTCTTTGTAAGGCATGAAGGTTGATTATTAATGGTTTACAGCTTTTACTTAAAGTTTTCAAACTTAGATAAAGTTAAGGAAGTATCCATGAAGTAAGGAAAAAATATTTTAACACGCTGCACGCCAGCATGAAAGCGATAAAATTGGTCTTTAGACCAATTTTATCTAAGTTTGTTCACCAATAATCAAGAAAAGATGACAGCTAAGGAAATCAGACAGGCATTTTTAAAATATTTCGAATCTAAACAGCATCATATTGTTTCATCTGCACCAATTGTGGTTAAAAACGACCCAACGCTGATGTTTACAAATGCAGGCATGAATCAGTTTAAAGACCTTTTCCTTGGCGAGGCACCAATTAAATATCCAAGAGTAGCAGATACACAACGTTGCCTGCGGGTATCCGGTAAGCACAATGACCTTGAAGAAGTCGGCATTGATACTTATCACCATACCATGTTCGAGATGCTGGGTAACTGGAGTTTTGGTGATTATTTCAAAAAAGAAGCCATATCCTGGAGCTGGGAATTGCTTACTGAAGTATATAAAATACCCAAAGATCAGTTGTATGTAACCATTTTTGAAGGCGATGAAAAGGAAGGCCTGCCAAAGGACACAGAAGCGTACGATCTTTGGAAACAGTTCGTTCCAGAAGACCGGATCATTCTAGGTAATAAAAAAGACAACTTTTGGGAAATGGGCGACATGGGGCCATGCGGACCCTGCTCAGAAATTCATGTAGACTGCCGTCCTACAGATGAGCGCAATGCAATAGACGGAAAGGCGCTGGTAAACGCCGATCATCCACAGGTAATAGAGATCTGGAATAACGTGTTTATGCAGTTCAATCGTCTTAAAGATGGTTCGCTGCAACCGCTACCTGCACAGCATGTAGATACAGGGATGGGCTTTGAACGCCTGGTACGTGTGCTTCAGCAAAAAACATCCAATTATGATACCGATGTTTTCCAGCCCCTGATCCAGCACATAGCGCAATATGCCGGAATCGCCTACGGCACAGATGAGAAAACCGACATCGCCATGAGAGTAATGGCAGATCATATCCGTGCAATTTCCTTTGTAATTGCAGACGGTCAGTTGCCATCAAACAATAAGGCAGGTTATGTAATCAGGCGTATTTTGCGTCGTGCCGTACGTTACGCATACACCTTTTTAAATCTGAAGGAGCCATTCCTGAACCAGTTGATTCCGGTATTGGCAAAGCAATTTGAAGGTGTATTTGAAGAACTTGTACTACAACAGGACTTCGTACAAAAAGTGGTGTTGGAAGAAGAAATCTCCTTTTTAAGGACTTTAGCAGCAGGGATTCAGCGCTTTGATAACTACACTAAGAAACAAGCTGATTTTCTGATGTCGGAAAATGCCATTGATCCCGAAAAGTCTTTTGAAGATCAGTGGGTACACAGCATTTTAAAGGACCAGATGGTGATTTCAGGTGAATTTGCTTTTGAACTGAATGATACCTATGGTTTTCCAATCGACCTAACCGAATTAATGGCCAGAGAAAAGCGCTGGTTTGTCGACATGGAAGAATATCAAAAAGCACTGCTTAAACAAAAAGAACGCTCGCGTGCCGCTACTGCCGTAGATACGGGAGACTGGATATTGGTAAATCCCGATCTTGAAGTGGAGTTTGTAGGATATGACGATGCAGAGGCAGAAACAGAAATTATCAAATACCGTAAAGTAACGGCCAAAGGCAGAGAACAATACCAGATCGTACTCAGTAAAACTCCATTTTATGCCGAGAGTGGCGGTCAGGTTGGAGATACAGGCAGGCTCGAAGATCACAGCCGTCTTTTCTTTGTAGATATAACAGATACCAGGAAAGAAAACGGGATCATTGTACACTACACAGATACCTTGCCGGGTGACGTAGAAGGACAGTTCTGGGCGGTGATAGATGAAGATAAACGATTACTTTCGCAGGATAACCATACCGCTACCCACTTATTACATGCGGCACTAAAGAAAGTGCTGGGTACCCATGTGAACCAGAAAGGATCATTGGTCAATC
>DATFQH010000066.1:0-10089 GCA_035264385.1 Pedobacter sp. | reverse complement strand
CTGGCGTCTGTCTTATCCAGAGTAAATGCGCGTTCGAAGTATACTAAAGCGCGCTCAGCATTGTTAAGTTTATTAAAATAAGCAATGCCAAGATTTCGTTGTGCAGTTGGAAAACCATCATCAATCTGCACAGAAAGTTCCCAACTATTAATTGCATCAATGTATTGCCTTTTGTCATAAAACAGGTTACCGAGGTAATATGGTGCTTTGGCATCCTTTGGATTGAGTTCAATAGCCAGCCTCAAAGCTTTTACTTCTTCAAGTCTGTTTGGAAAGCAAAGATAAGCATCTGCACCAGCGGCCGCCGACAGCCATTTTGAAGCCTGTTCCTCATTTCCTGAATAATGACTGAACGAGGCCAGGTGATAGTAGACCATCGGATGAGTTGCAATACCTTTTATAGCATGACTAAGTAGGTCTGTTGCTTCCATATACAGACCAGCTGCAGCATAGTCTAAAGCATAAGTAATAAAATTTTGCTCATACCCCCTCGATAAACTGACCAGTTCATTCAATGCACTTTCACATTCAACATGCCTGCCTGAAGCACCATAAGCAGACGCCATTTCATAGAGTGCCCCAAGGTTGAAAGGGTCTCTGTCAAGGGCCGTTTTTGATACCCCGATCGCCTGATCGAATTGTGCCAGTTTTCTATAAGCAGCCGCCCTGATCACGTAAGCCTTACTGTTGCAGGCATTATTATCCAGCGATAAACCAATGTGCTCCAGCGCAAGATCGAAATCACCACGGGCTACATCAGTTTGAGCAACCGCAAAGAAGCCGCTATCCTTCCAGGTCTTGCCCCATGTCGCTTTATAAAATGATTTATATGCCTCATCATGCTGATCCTGAAACTTCAGACAAAGACCCAGATTATAGTAAGGTTCGGTGTCATAAGGGTTCGGATTCCGCTGAATGCCAGTGGCTATCGCCGTTCGGAAATAGACCTCGCTTTTAACAAACTGTCCGCGTCTCAGATACCAAAGTCCCAGTGCATTGTTGCAGCGTATGTCTTTTGGATCCCTTTTTAGTGCCTCTTCATAATAAGGTACCGGACTATAAGTCGCGTGACGATATTGTTCCAGGTGCTGTGCAGTCAGGAATAATTGTTCGTTGTTCTCAGTTTCTACAGGTGCCTTTGCCGGCTTTGCAGGTTCAGGAATCGCATTGATTTTATTAGCAGCGGGTTCATACCTGATCAGTTCCTTATCCCTGGACGAACTAATGACCAGCAGCAATTCGTTTTCGCTGATACCTGCGGGCAAACCGACTTCTCTGAAATAAACTTCTTTAGGATCAATGCTAGCCTGATCGCTAAAAAGCAGCTGTCCATTGTAACTTAAATTGATCTTAATATCCTTCTGCAGAGAAGTCACATAAATTTTCAATTCTGCCAGATCAGCCTTTTTGTCCAATGCCAGTAAAATATCCCTGGTTGCGTTTTTTATTACCCCCAATTCCCTGTACGGCAGAAAATACTGCGTAAAGGATTTCTCTTCATTTGGCATAAGCCAGGTAAAATCAGGCTGGTTATCGGTAAACATACCCGTCATTAATTCTATGTACGGGCCATCTTCATCAGTCAGGTTCCTGTCCCATGCCTGACCGAAATCACTATGTCCCCAGGTCCATTGTTTCTTACCCGGCGATACGTGATGATTGGCCACATGGAGTAGTCCTCCCTGCGAATCATGCTCATAGCCGCCCACAAAGTCATATTCAGAATTGATCGCCATATAAGATGTAGGCACCGGAATATTTTTATACATAGAAATATCTGTACCCGGCGAATAATCTACCTTATAATAAGTACCTGTTGCTATTGGAAAAGTAGACACATCGCGTTTCCCGTGATCAAACACCGCATTTACATCAGGTGGAAATACCGATTGGTAGTCATCGTTCACCTTTACAGCAGGGTTTGCCCACCAAAGGAACGTCTGAGGCAAGACAGATCGGTTAAGCAGTTTTGCCTTAATTTCAATATACGCCCGATCGGGATATAAGGTGAAGCCTGCCATGCCCTTGGTATGGAACATCTGTTCTACCTCATTCACCCAGACAGTCTTACTGCCATCTGCATTTTCCTCAATCTTATAATCGATCGGATCAAAGGTACTTGGGCGATGGTGCTGGGGCCAGTTGAACTCGATACCACCAGAAATCCAGGGTCCGGTCAAGCCTACCAAAGCAGGCTTGATTACCTGGTTATAATAAATAAAATGCCTTTGCTTGATCTTGTCGAATGCCATCTGGATCCTGCCCCCAAGCTCCGGAAGGATCATGATCTTCAGGTATTCATTCTCCAAAAACAATCCTCTGTATTGTTTATCTTCTTTTTCGTCACAAATTTTTTCGATTACAGGATTCGGATACACTACTCCACTACTGCCCTGATAAATGCGTTTTTCAAAAAACATTGGATTTTTGTCTGGCTTTCCGATGCCATAAGTAGGTATACTAACGACTTCTTCCCAAACTTTTACTAATGCGTTATTCATTGGTATATTTTATTTTATTCATTTATAATTAATGCCTGATCAGGTTTTCCTCCAGCTCTTCCAGCGTTTGCCCTTTAGTTTCCTTTACTTTCTTAAGGACAAACAAAAACCCCAGGAAGCAAATCACCGCATATAGATAAAAAGGCCCATAGGCACCTAATTTTTTTGCCAGAATCGGAAATGTGAATACTAGAACAAAGTATGCCGCCCAAAGAGAAACGATAGCCACAGACGACGCCACCCCCCTGATCTTATTGGGGAAAATCTCTGAAATAAGTACCCAGGTGACCGGAGCTAATGAAATGGCATACATGCTAATTGCCAGCAATACAAATATGGACACCATGCCGGCGGGATAATGATTTTGCAGCATAAAGGCCAGAATGATGTATACGACGGACAAACCCAATGAGCCGATCAGCATCAACGGCCTGCGCCCCAGCCTATCGACCTGCCACATGGCCAAAATGGTAAACAGCAGATTGACAACCCCAATAGCTACCGTTTCAAATAATTGCCTGTCCAGATTGGCACCAACCGACTCAAATATGGTAGAAGTGTAATTAAAGACCACGTTGATTCCGCAGAATTGCTGGAATACAGCAAGGGTAACCCCAACAGCCACAGCAGGTCTTACACTTTGATGAAAAACATCCTTATAAGACTGTCTGGCATTACTTCCCTCCAGTGATTTGTGTATCGCTTCAGTTGTACTTTCCACAAACGAAGCCGAACCTATCTTATTTAACACCTTTTTCGCCTTCTCCTCCTGACCATCCTTTAACAACCACCTTGGGCTCTCCGGTAACCAGATCACACCGATCAGAAAGATAACAGAAGGCACCGTTCCCAGGCCAAACATCCAGCGCCAGGCATCCGGGCCTGTATCAGCAAGAAAATAGTTAACAAGATTAGTCACCAGAATACCGATCACTACTGTCAGTTGATTAATGGCTACATTACGTCCCCTGACACTGGCAGGAGAAACCTCAGCGATATACATCGGGCATAGCATAGAAGCCATACCTACACCTATCCCTGCAGCAAAGCGCATTACCACAAAAAAGGTAAGCCCCGATGAGAGCGCAATTCCAATAGAAGATACTGCAAAAATAAATGCAGCGAGCATCAGGCCAGGCCTGCGGCCATATCGATCGGCCAGGTTACCTGCCAGCAGGCAACCGGCAATACAGCCTAATGCGAGTGAACCGGTAAGAAAACCCTCCCACCATGCATCCAGCATAAACTGTGTTCTTAAAAAAGGCAAAGCGCCGGAAATTACTGCGAAGTCGAACCCGAACAAATATCCACCAAGGGCCGATATGAAGGATATGCCAATAATATAGCTGCTGTTAAACGTCTCTGATTGATTTTTCATTCTAAATATTTGGTTACTTTAAATTTGGCCTTTTATTGCAGGTTTAAAAATGGATTTAATCAACTAAAACATGGATTATTTAATCAGGTCTGATCACAATTTTATCTATAAAGCGATTATACCGAATTTGAAAACGATAGTATGTTTATATACTTCTCCGGCATTTAAAACTATAGAAGGAAACCCACTTTGATTTGGACTATCGGGAAAATACTGGCACTCCAGGCAAAGGCCATCAAAAGCCGCATACGATTCCCCGCCCTGACCAGGATGTACACTATTCAGAAAATCACCTGTATACAACATCATGCCCGGATAAGAGGTATAAACTTCCATCATTCTGCCCGAACTCTCGTCCTGGAGCTTAGCCGCCGGCCTTATGGTCTTTTCCCTGTCATTTAAAACATAACAAACATTCAACCCCTCAATACGGTCCCCTTCTATCCTTATTTTATCACTGATCAGGGTTTGATTAAATTTCAATCCATCACATGCCAGAATACGACCCGTTGGAATATAATTGACTGATGCCTCCAGCAATTGATCTGCGTACACAGTTAATCTGTGATCAAAAATCTTTTTCTGATCTGAAGATAAATTGAAATAAGCATGATTTGTGAAATTGGCAATTGTTTTGCGATCGCAGCTGGCTCTATAATCGATGATCAATTCACTGGCCTCTGTCCATTGATAAGTGACTTGCAACCTTAAGTTTCCAGGGTATCCTCCTTCACCGTCCGGACTTTCTAAATTGAAGATCAGCAGATCATCAGTGATCTCAAAATCAAAAACCTTGCTATGAAATCCGCTGGAACCGCCATGATTTGAATTGCCGTTGTCATTGTCTTCAAGACGGCAATTCATACCATCCAGTTCAAATGTTGCAAATGCAATTCTGTTCGCAAAACGTCCAATTGTAGCACCCATATAAGCAGTATCCTTAAGATAACCCTGCAGAGTTGGATAACCGAGAACAACATTATCAAGCCTGCCATGCTCATCCGGAACATATACTGAGACCAAGGTTGCTCCATAGTTGCTCAGTTCTATATAGGCACCACTGCTGTTCTCCATTTTAAACAGGCGGACTGGTCTCCAATCATACACATCCCATACCCGAGCTGAAATTATACCCATACCTGCGTTTTGATTTATATTGGCAAGGTAAACTTATGGTAAAACCCTATCGGTTCAAATGGATAAATCACAAAAAATAATGGACAATATGACCATCGGAACCTTGGTTTTTTTATATTTGGAAGCGCATCTGATCATATCAGCCAAACAAAACAATGGAACAGCAGTCATTTGAAGTAAAGAAAAGGATAAAAGAAGGCTTTCTCGGTCAGCGTATCATTGTGCTCCCGCCTCACATCAAACGGAAACTCACTGCTAACCCTTTGATTAGAAACTTTTACCTCACTGCAATCGGACATTATCCTAAAGCAAGCAATCATTATATAGAAAGAAAAACGGGCAGCAATCAATATATTCTTATCTATTGCACTGAGGGACGCGGATCTATCCATGTAAATGAAGTACGGTATGATTTATTACCAAACACCTATTTTATCATCCCAAAACATGTACAGCATACCTATCATAGCAATGAAAGTAATCCCTGGAGCATTCATTGGGCCCATTTTACCGGGGAAGTAGCAGAAAGAATCTATGAAAGGTTTCTAAACGATGGAGCACCAGTGGTTCACGACATTCCATACGATGAAAACAGGATTAAACTTTTTGAACAGATTTATTCGATAGTGGAACATAGCTTCCAGGAAAAAGAGATGGAGATTATGAGCGTCAGCCTCCTGCATTTCGTTTCTTCTATGGTTTATTATAAAGAAGCAAATCCTGCTATATACAATAAAGACGCTATCAGCAATTCGATCCTCTTCATGAAGCAAAACATCAATGAGAAGTTTGGAATAGAGGAACTGGCTCAGCAACAGAATATTTCTGTATCGCATTACTCCAGATCATTTAAACGCAAAACCGGTGTCTCTCCAATCAATTATTTCAATCAGCTCAAGATTCACAAATCTTGTCAATATTTATACTTTACCGACCGAAACATTAAAGAAATTGGTGCCGAACTCGGGTTTGATGACCAGTATTACTTTTCTAGATTATTTAGAAATGTAATGGGCATGTCGCCATCCAAATACAAAAATAATCATAAAACAAAATCCTGAATGTACCAGCCTCTTTTAGATCACATACGCAGATATGTAACCCTAAGTCCCCGGGAAGAAGAATTGCTGTGCGGTCATCTGGAATATAAAAAATTGAAAAAGAAAGAGTTCCTGCTTGAAGGAGGTAAAGTGTGTAAGGGCGGGTACTTTATCGTCAGTGGCTGTGTACGGCAGTATTTTGTAAATCAGAAGCTAAATGAGCAGATCATTAATTTTGCTCTGGAAAACTGGTGGATCTCAGACTATGATAGCGTAATGAACGAAAAACCTGCTTTAACATCTATCCAGACTATAGAAGCAACAGAATTAATTTTACTTCCCGACAAAGCAGCTCATGAGCTTTACCTGCAGATCCCACCGCTGGAAACATATTCCCTGATCATGATGCAGACCGCTTTTGTCGCGGCACAGCGCCGGCTAAGCTTTATGTTTAATTTCTCCGATGAAGAACGCTACCGTAACTTTTCTTCCAGATATCCTGATTTTATGCAAAGGGTCCCTCAGTATATGCTGGCATCTTATTTAGGATTCACACCGCAATTCATGAGCCGCCTCAGGGCAAAGAAGATTTGATTTTCTTAAACTCAGTTCATTTTTTGAAACTTCTTTTATAATCAACTTTGTTCTGACAAAAAACAAAGAAAATGGACAGAATTAAACTACTTCAGGCAGATCCGGCAGCATACAAAGCTATGCTGGGTCTCGACAAGTACATTGAAAGTACCGGTTTAACCAAAAAACACAAAGAACTGATAAAGATCAGGGCGTCACAGATCAACGGCTGTTCCTATTGTGTAGATAAACACGCAAAGGACGCTCGCAAAGCCGGAGAAACCGAACAAAGAATCTATGCGCTGACCGTTTGGCGCGAAACGCCATTTTTTGATCAGGAAGAACGTGCCATACTCCAGCTTACAGAAGAAATAACGCTTATCCACAATAGAGTATCAGATAAGGCCTACAATGAAGCTGCTACATTATTCAGTTCTGAATACCTCGGGAACATCATTATGGCCATCATCGCTATCAATGCATGGAACAGGATCGGTGTAACTACGAAATTGGAACCTGAATTGGAATGATCTGCCACAACTGTAGTTTTCGCACCTGATTTTTCAATCCTACTAATCATTATAAAAATTATGTCCAAAACTCATATTTTCAATTTTTCACCTGTTTCGGGTTCCAATAACTCTTCTTACCCTATCAAAACTACACATGGATTTCCCGGGGCTTAATTATTACCAGGCTAAGCACCAAGGCTCCTGAGCCCTTGAATATCATGGAAATCAGCCTCGATTATATAAGATAGCATACAGATAAAAATTAGTCATTAAATTAGTCACGTAAATAGTAGATCTGTCAATTATGAAAAAAATCGTAATCCTTACCGGTGCAGGCATCAGTGCTGAAAGCGGACTCAAGACCTTCAGAGATGCTGACGGTCTTTGGGAGGGCTACAATATTCGGGATGTTGCTACCCCCGAAGCCTGGCAGCGCAATCCTGTACTGGTACAACAATTCTATAACGAGCGGCGAAAATCGGTACTGGAGGCCGAACCGAATGAAGCACATATAGCGCTGGCAAATTTGCAGGAAAAATTTAATGTACAGATCATTACACAAAACATAGACGATCTTCACGAAAGAGCGGGTTCTAAAAATGTGCTGCACCTTCATGGAATAATCACCCGCTCACAGTCAGATGTTGATCCGCAACAGACCTATCCAATAGATGGATGGGAAATTAAAATGACCGACCTTTGTACCCATGGACTACCAATAAGGCCCCACGTGGTCTGGTTTGGAGAGCAGGTTCCAAACCTTCCCCTCGCCGCCGAAATTTGTTCAACTGCAGATATCTTTGCGGTAATCGGGACTTCACTGGCTGTCTATCCGGCAGCTGGACTTATCAATTACGTAAAAACTAAAGCCGTAAGGTATATTGTTGATCTGAATATCCCAAATATCAGAGGGCATTTCAAAAAGATAGAGGCAGCAGCAACAATTGGGGTTCCGCAGATGGTTACGGAATTGCTTTTACCGGGACGATAACCTCTACATCGGTAGAATCCCAAGACTTACCTTTCGACTTTCCAATTCCAAAATCCCCTCGGTCTAGCTTAAAACTACCTATGAATACTGCAGAGTCACCTGTCTTTTCGAATTTGAAAGGAATATTCACAGGTTTTTTGATTCCATGCAAATCAAGCTCACCGCTTGCAACATAGCCTGTATCGGTCTTAATAATAGAGGATGACACAAAATGAATGAAAGGATATTTTACCGCATCAAACCAATGCACACCCTTTGCGTGTTTGTTTTTTAATTTGTTACCTGTTTCTATAGAGTTCACGTCAATAATTACATCAAATCTCGACATAGATAGATCGTCTTTCCTGAAAACAACATCACCTTTCAGCCTTTTGAAAACACCGTCGGCATATTTACCTGAGAACCTGACAGCATAATCATTACCAATCGCCCAGTGTTGCAGGTATATTACAGAAAAAGCGGAAGCAAATAGAAATAACATTAAAACCAGAGGAGAGACAATTTTTTTCAGGTTCATAGCAGCTGTAGATAACACGCAAACATACAGCTTATAACATCAGCTAAAATATTCAGTTATCACTTCTTTTTCGCGGAGGGGACAGCCAGCACAGCTCCTCTTTTAGCTGGCAATCCAAAATCAGGCATACCATCTGCGTTCCAGGTAAATCTCTGCATTCTTGGTGAGCGAAAACCTCCGCAGCCCTGCCCCGGCTTATCGTTTGCGTGGTATAAAATCCAGTCTTCATTACCATCAGGCGATTTAAAGAAAGAATTATGCCCTGGCGAATAGACTGCATTGTCAACCGAAGTTTTAAACAATGGATCTTTAGATTTAGTCCAGGACCGGGAATCCAGCAGATCGCTTTTGGCAGATGCAGACAAAAGCCCAAGTGCATAGTGATCTGTCCAGCAACCACTACCCGAATAAACTACAAAAATCTTATTGTTATGCACAAGAAATTGCGGTCCTTCGTTGACATCGACATGCTTTAGATTAGGTTCATTCAAATCGCCATGCTTTTCCCATTCAAACTCCGGAGTTGAGATCTTCACACGTGATCCGTCTACTGTCCATGGATTTTTGAGTTTTGCAATATAGATCTCCTGCTTACCATTGATATCACCCTCCCAGCCAGACCAGACCATATACAACTTTCCCCTGTGTTCGATCACATCTCCATCAATTGCCCATTTATTGGTAGCATCTGTAATCTGACCTTTAAAAATCCACTCTCCCTGCATCGGATCTGCAGAGGAATTTTCCAGCACATACATCCGGTGACTGATATTGCTGCCACCGTCGGCTGCAAAATAAGCATACCATTTCCCCTGAAGAAACATAACTTCAGGTGCCCATAGGTTTTTCGAATACGGTCCCGTTTTTGGAGGTGTCCAGATTATTTTACGTTCTGCATCCTTCAATCCTTCAATGGTGCTACTTTTCCATAAGGAAATATTTCTGGCTGTCGTATGTGTATAGTAATAATAGCCATCCTTATAAAAGCTATATGGATCCGGCCCCGAGGGCAGTACCGGATTGGTAAAGGTCTGTGACCGGCCACTATATCCCAGTATGCTCAAAAAAAATATTAATATAAATCGGGTTTTCATCTTGCTCTTCGTGTAAATTATTGGTACTGGGCAATGTTAAGTTTGGTATCCAGCCATTTGTTCTGACAAGTCAGGTTCAAAGACTAAGATAAAACATATATTCACTTTATCAGCATCAACAGAACAGCCCCGGCAGAATCAATCTGACAGGGCTGTTCCTTTTATGTAAAATTCAATAAACACTAAGGCATCACAGACTTATGAGTATACAGTTTGTCTGTTACCTGTTTCAGCTTAGCAGCAGGCACTTTAATCACCTTTCTATCATAGGTCATTAAACCATTTGTTTCGTTTTCTACATCTGTAGTTTGTGTATAAACTGCTGCAGATAATCCTTTTGTAATCA
>DATFQH010000065.1:0-15831 GCA_035264385.1 Pedobacter sp. | reverse complement strand
AAAAGAATACCTATCCACCTCACACCAAACCGTAGCAGAAATCGCCTACCAACTTGGCTTCGAACACCCTCAATCCTTCAGCAAAGTATTTAAAAAGAAAACCAACGTCACTCCGCTCGAATTCAGGGCCTCCTTCAATTAGTCACCCGCAATTGCCATAAACTACTAACAGCAGTAACATAAACATCAAATCATCACCATTAACAATGAACATCAAATCTTTTATAACAGAATGGATCAGGCTAAGCAACGCCTTCGATACCGATAAATACCTCGAAAAATACCATACAGACGCAATCCTCGACGACCCATCAGTCGGAAGAAAATTTATCGGCCACAGCGGCATCCGGAACTATTTTACAAGTTACTTTATCGGATATAAAACCCATACCCGATTAATAAAATTAGACATCGACGGCAACAAAGCCCATCTCGAAGTAGAATTTACCGGTGAATTCCCCGAAGGAAAAATCGGAGGCCTATTTGATATTACTTTTAAAGACGAAAAAATAGCAGCAGTAAAAGCAGACTTAATTTAAACACCTAAAATAATGGAAGACAATAATCTTGACAAGATCATAGAACGCTCGCTGGCGCTCAGAGAAAAATACCACGAACTTGAGCTTACACATCATGGCAGCGAATGGACCGTAGAAGAAGATGCGCTCGCATTTTTAACCGATGCGGCTTTGGTAGGCCGTCATACCATGTCGCAGCAGCAACGCTGGCCAAAAGCAGGTACCAATACCGAACTGGAGCACAAACTAGGCGAGAGCATTTGGTGGCTCATCGTTTTGGCCCATCGAATGGATCTAGACATCAAAGATGCTGTAGGCAATTTCCTGGAAAAAACGGAGAAGCTCATGAACGCAGAATAGTTATAAAGCACGCGCTAAAAAGCACTGCCAGCCAGCATCACCACAAAAAGATGGAGCTTAACCTTCAGTATCTTGATCGCATTACTCACATGCTTACTCACCGTCTGCTCAGAAATATTCAATCGCTCAGCAATCTCCCTGTGGCTCAGGTGCTCATTACGGCTCAGTTCAAATACCTCCCGCATTTTTGCCGGCAACGCCTCTATTTCCTTCTCAATATGCTCCTTCAGCTGCCGCTCCCTGATCTGATGGTCAGGGCTCACCTGTTCCGTATTCACAAAATGAAGCAAAGAAGCCATATACTTATCCTCAACCGCCTTATGAATTACCTGGTTCAGGATCAGATTGCGCACCGCAGTATAAAGAAAGCCCGATAGTGTGGTGGTAACCTGCAAAGACTCCCGCTTTAACCAAAGGTTGCTGAATACCTCCTGCACGTGATCCCTCGCAGCCTCCCGGTCTCTCGTCTTATTGTTTGCATGGTTCAATAAAACCATCGCATAGCGATCATAAACCTCGGTAAACGCATCCCTGTCACCAGACCTCATTAAGTCCACCAGTTCAGAATCGGTAAGTGCGCTGTAAGCCGCCATGTCAATATCCCCTGAAATAAAGTTAGTTAAATTTAAAGCGAATGTTAACAATTATTCTGACACCTCAACATATCGAATGATATATTTTATAAATTCATCCTAGACTATTCAACTTTTATCTCTGCCCTTCCTTTGATTTGCTGCCAAGCCTCTGCGGGGTTGCTTCAGGGTTGGCTCAGGCTCAGCGCCCCATGGTGTCGTAACCCTCAAGCAACCCTGTAGTGGATCTAACGCAAAGCCAACCAAGTGCACTAAGAGTAGCGCAGAAAAACCAGGATTTAAACGTTCAGGTGATTCATCCCTTAGGCATCCAATAGCGCTTGAATATTAAACTTCGACATTTGCATAAATGCTTCCACCACACGCGGCGATTTTTCCGGGTCGGCCATCAGTTGGTGCAACACCTTTGGAACCACTTGCCAGGAAAAGCCAAATTTGTCATCAAGCCAGCCGCACCGATCGTACCGGCCGCCTTCGCCCAGCTTTTCCCAGTAGTAATCTATTTCTTCCTGCGTTTCGCATTCTATTACAAATGAAGTGGCTGGTGTTGGTTTGTACATTGGCCCGCCATTTAATGCCATAAATTTATTGCCATTCAATTCAAAAGATACTACAAATGGATTTTCTGCGGTAATTTTTGAGTCTTTAAAAATAGAGCAGTAATGGTCTGCTGCTGCTTTCGCTTGTCCGTCAAGCCATAAGCAAGGGTAAATTTGATTTGTCATTTATTAAAATTAAGTTATTTTATCCTCACCGTATCTGAAAACAAACAACTTTCCACTAACATATCTTTTACACTTTGTTTAGTGGTTTCCAGTTCACACCTAATGCAGCAAATGTCCAAGCTCTCTTAAGTTCTATTCTGGCAGATCTGTTTCAGACCCTGTCCAGTGGCTTTCTGCTCTGGCTGGCCGAAGACTTGTATTTGCTTGGCGATAGGCCCGTTACGGTTTTAAACTGCGAGGAAAGGTGTGCGCTGCTGCTGTAGCCCATTTTGTAAGAGATTTCGTTCAGGTTCAGTTCTCCATATTCCAGCAGTTCCTTCACTTTCTCTATCTTTTGCTGAATGACGTAGCGTTCTATGGTAATGCCTTCGGTATCTGAGAAAGACCTGCTCAGATAGGCATAATCTTTATTTAGCTTTTCTGCTACGATGTGCATCAGGCTCTGGTTAATTTCATTGAGTTCAGAATAATGGACCAGGTTGATGATCTCGTTTTTAACCTGTTCAATGAGCTGATCCTTTTCCTTATCAATCAGTTCAAATCCTAGTACCTGCAGTGCCGAACTGATGTCCTGCAGTTGTTCCTTACCGGGCTCTGGTTTTACATCAACCTTTCCGAGGACAATATTTTCAATACTGAAACCCAGATTGCTCAATTGCTGCTCCACGATCATGATGCAGCGTCCGCAAACCATATTTTTGATATGCAGTGTCATATTTTTTCTGCTTTGTATCCTGCTGTGTCGAGTACGGCAACCACTTCCTTAGGGTTTACAGCCTCGTCGGTTTCAATGCTGAGCACCTTATCGGGATTGTCTGTATCTACCTTCCAGTTGTTGCTGATTTTATCCAGGTAGGGCGTTACTGTAGCTATACAGCCGCCACATTTGATGTTTGTTTTGAATTCTAAAGTATGCATGATTATTTAAATTTAATGAATTTTAACCGTAAGCTGTTGCTTACTACCGAAACCGAGCTTAACGCCATTGCTGCCCCTGCGATCATCGGGTTCAACAAAAATCCGTTGAACGGGTACAATATTCCTGCCGCAAGCGGAATGCCAATCAGGTTGTAAATAAAGGCCCAGAAGAGATTTTGTCTGATCGTACGTACAGTGAACCTCGACAATTGTAAGGCCTTGGGCAACTGCCTCAGATCTGAGGAAACCAATGTAATGCTGGCCATATCTATGGCGATGTCTGATCCTTTACCCATTGCTATTGAAACATCAGCCTGCGCCAGGGCCTGGCTGTCGTTGATGCCATCGCCTACCATAGCTACTACCAGGCCTTCCTGCTGAAGCTTTTGCACAAAGGCTGCTTTTTCAGATGGCATTACCTCAGAACGGTAGTGTTCAATTCCGGTACCTGCTGCCACTGCCGCCGCAGTCTGCTGGTTATCGCCGGTAAGCATGTAAACCGCTACGCCGAGTTTTTTTAAGGTGTTTACCGCTTCTGCGGATCCTGCTTTGATCTGATCGGCTATGGCTGCGACAGCCAGTACTTTCTGCTCATCTGCAAAGTAAATTACCGTTTGCGCTTGTTCCTGCAATGCTTTAGACTGCTGTTGCAGCGCACTGGTTATGAGGTGATTTTTTACCGCCTTGTGGCTTCCTGCCGTATAGTTCTGTTTATTGTATAGCGCTGTTACGCCTGTCCCGGTCAGGCTCTCGAATCCGGTAATTTCCACCGGAATGATACCAGCCTGCTTAAACTGGTTTGCGATCGCTTCTGCCAGCGGATGTTCAGAATGCATTTCCAAGGCGGCAAAGATCTGTTCGTAATGGGCTTGTGCCAGAGTCAAGTCCTTATCCCAGTGAATAGCGGTAACGGCTGGTTTTCCTGCAGTTATGGTGCCTGTTTTATCGAGAATTATGGCGTTTACCTGGTGTCCTTTTTCCAGTGCTTCTGCGTCTTTGATAAGGATTCCGTTCTCTGCCCCTTTACCTATGCCCACCATAATGGCGGTTGGTGTGGCCAGACCCAAAGCACATGGGCAGGCGATAACCAATACGGTAACCATAGCCATCAATCCCTGCGTGAAAGCATGCTCGCCGCCAAACAACAACCATAGTCCGAGCGTTAGTACTTCGATAAAAAGCACAACGGGTACAAAAATTCCGGCTACCTTATCAACCAGCTTCTGCACAGGGGCTTTAGAGCCCTGGGCCTCCTGTACCATTTGAATGATCCGGGCCAGTACGGTTTCAGTACCTACCTGATCTGCCTTGAATCTGAAGCTTCCTTTCTGGTTGATCGTTCCTGCAAAAACCTTGCTTCCGGATGTTTTTAAAACAGCTACCGGTTCACCGGTGATCATGCTTTCATCTACATACGAACTGCTCTCGTATACGGTGCCGTCTACCGGAATTTTTTCTCCCGGTCTTACCAGGAGCCGGTCGCCTTTCTGTACGTCGGCTACAGGGATTTCCCGTTCACCATCTTCGGTTATTTTAAGCACACTTTTAGGCTGTAAACCAATGAGTTTCTTTATCGCACCTGAAGTATTAGATTTGGCATTTTCTTCGAGCAGCTTGCCCAGCATAATGAATACGATAACTACCGCAGCGGCTTCGTAATATACATGCGGATGCAGGCCACGCTGGTGCCAGAACTCTGGCCAAAAGGTATTGAACAAACTGAAGATAAAGGCAATGCCTGTACTCAGGGCTACCAGGGTATCCATATTGGCTTTGTTGTGCCTGGCCTGCTTCCAGGCGTTGATGAAGAAATGCTTGCCAAAATAGAATACCACGGGCGTAGTGAGCACCATCATGATGTAGTTTGCAGCCGGCAGATCCATTAAGAACATGCCGATTACAACTACAGGTAATGTTAATATAGCGGCAGCAATGGTTCTCTTTTTTAATGATTTATAATTATCCTGCTGTGCTTCTTCCTGTTTTTGGTCTGCGTTTTCCAGATCAAGGATCAGGTCGTACCCTATCCCCTGAACAGCCTTTTGAAAATCTGCAGGTTTGATCGCCAGAGGATCATAAACGACCTTCACTTTTTGGGTGGCGTAGTTTACTTCTGCCTGCTTTACGCCTTGCTGCGCAGAGATCATAGATTCTACACTTACTGCGCAGGCGGCGCAGGTCATTCCTAAAACGGGCAGTGAACGTGTAGCTGTATTTGATGCTGAAGCCATGAGATGTCTTTCCTGATTACATTACAAAAGTACGGTAAGCTTGTTCAGCAGTACTTACAGAATATGGTATAAAAGTTATATAATTTTGATAAATGACGGTCACATGATGACCAGATCATCGTGTCGGAAGCTATATTTGCAGCTTAATTTCCCCATGACTAAAAAACGATATTTTTTCCTGATCCTTATACTGGGCTCGCTTACGGCTTTAAGTCCTTTTTCCATAGATATGTACCTGCCCGGCTTTAAAGCAATCGCGCAGGATCTGAATACTACAGACGGTAGAGTCGCCTGGTCTTTGTCCAGCTTTTTTATCGGTATTTCTGGTGGCCAGTTGTTATATGGGCCCCTGTTGGATCGCTTCGGTAGGAAAAAACCACTTTACATTGGTCTTGGTGTCTACATTCTGGTTTCCATTCTTTGTGCTTTTGTAACCGATATCGACACCTTTATCTGGCTTCGGTTTATACAGGCCATCGGCAGTTGTGCCGCAGGTGTGGCATCGATAACCATGGTGAGGGATCTTTTTCCGATCGAAGACAATGCCAAAGTTTTTGCCTTATTGATGCTGGTTCTGGGTGCATCGCCAATGATTGCTCCTACCCTCGGGGGCTATATCTCGGTAGCTTTTGGATGGCATACGATTTTCCTGGCACTGGCCGGTCTGGGCGCATTTAACCTGATCGCCAGCTGGCTCTGGCTGCCCAATAGTTACCAGCCCGATACTTCGCTTTCGCTAAAACCCAAACCCATCATTACCAATTTTATTGCGGTACTGAAAGAACCTCAGTTCTATACCTATGCATTTACGGGTGCATTGGCCTTTGCGGGTCTTTTCGTATACGTGAGCGGTTCACCGATCCTTTTCATGTCTATATTTAAGGTAAAAGAAGAAACCTACGGGTGGATCTTTGCGGGCTTGTCTATCGGCTTTATAGGTGCCAGCCAGGTAAATACCATGATGCTGAAAAAATACAGTAGTGAGCAGCTGATCTATGCGGCGCTGATCGGACAGGCCCTGTCTGCGATCGTGTTCCTGATTGGCAGCATGAATGGCTGGTTCGGCCTTGCGGAGTCGCTGGTGATGCTCTTTATTTTCCTTGCCTGTCTTGGTTTTGCCAATCCCAATGCGGCAGCGCTATCCCTTGCTCCTTTTACAAGAAATGCCGGCAGTGCTTCGGCATTAATGGGCGCCTTCCAAATGGCTTTTGGCGCCATCGCTTCTGCCTTTATCGGCTTCTTCGAACAGACGTCTGCGGTTCCTATGGTTACCATCATGACGGTGACCACCGTGCTGGCGCTGGCTGTTTTGCACGTTGGAAGAAAGACCATAAAGAAGCAGGTTGAGGTTGCTCCGGGACAGGTTTCTAACAGTTTTCATTAATATTTTTTAGTTAAAGCGGTCGTCATGCTGAATTTATTTTGCATGATGATCTTATCCTGGCCTATGTTTTAAGAGATAATAAAGCCCATCTGTAATCCATTAAAAAAAAATTAATACCGGCGTAGGGGTATAAGTTGATCTGGTTGTCTTACTCTAAAATAAGACACAAATGAGCTTTATATTCTACACTCCAAAACATCTTTTGTCAGCTTTTAAGGCTGTCGCTTTTTCCACTATCCTTTTCAGCGGACTTACCGCTGCTGCGCAGAACCAGATACCGGGCAAAATTCATTTCGGACTGGTTTACCCTTTGAGTAGCAATGGTACCCATGCGCCGCTGGACACCAATAACCTTTCCGTAAATCTGATTGCCGGTGTTTCTTCTGCAGAGCGCGGAGTTGCGTTTGCTGGCCTTTCCAATGTTGTGCTCGACGATGTTAACGGTTCTATGTTTGCCGGTTTTTCCAATCATGTGAAAAAGACTGCAAACGGTGCTTTATTTGCCGGCTTCGCGAATACATATGGTGGCGGTCAGGGCCCGGCTTTTGCGGGTTTTACCAATGTTGCCTCGGGTGATGTAAACGGTGCTCAGTTTGCGGGTTTTGCAAACATTGCCAAAGAGGTTACCGGTGCTCAGGTGGGCGGTTTTATCAATGTAGCAAAAAATCTTCAGGGCGCACAGTTCGCAGGTTTTGCCAACATCGCCAAGGATGTAAGCATTTCTCAGTTTGGTGGCTTCATCAATGTTGCTAAAGACGTGAAGGGTTCTCAGTTTGCGGGCTTCATCAATATCGCCAAAAAGGTTAAAGGTGCGCAGATCGCTGGTTTTATCAATATAGCCGACAGCAGCGATTGCCCGATCGGCATCATCAACTTCATTAAAAAGGGAGAAAAGAGCATTGGAGTTACCGTTGATGAAAACCAGACGACCATGCTGTCTTTCAGATCTGGCGGAAGGGTACTGTACGGTATCATCGGTGCTGGTTATAATTTTAAAAATGACGATGCGATTTATGGCATTGAAGCAGGTCTGGGTGCGCATTTCTTCGAGTCGCGCTATTTCAGATTAAATACTGAGCTGATCTCAAGCACACTGACCGATTTCGAAGACGGCAGTTATTTTAAGGCTTCGCTTAGGGTAATGCCTGCATTTAAGGTGGCTTCCTTCCTGGAGATTTTTGCCGGCCCGTCTATGAATTTCGTCACCACAAATACGCTTGAAGGCGAACAGCTTCGCAAAAAATACCTGAAGAAATGGGAAGGAAAATGGGATGAGGATTTCAGGGGCTTGTACCTCGGTTATACCGGCGGAATTCACATTCTTTTTTAAAAATATGTTAAATCCGGGTTTCGGTGTCACCTTAGCTCATTTAAATCATCTGCTTATACAGACCATGCCGACAAAAGTAAAACAGCACAGTAACAAAGTAAAAACGCAAACAACAAGAAAAGTAAAAACACAAATGAAAACACATTACATTATGAAAACATCAATCTTATTCGCATTCATCAGCATCTTCTTCATTTCCTGCTCCAAAGACAGGCTTACGGCCAGCGGCGATAAAAAAACTGAAACGCGTAACCTCCGCGAATTTACAGGTGTGGAAGCCGACGGCAGTACCGACATACACATTTCTTACGGTGCGGAGTTTAAGGTAACATTGAACGGTTCGGACAATTTGCTTCCATACTTTAAAACCGAAGTGGTAGGCAGCACCCTGAAACTTGGTTACGAGCGGGTAAATGTAAGGCATGACGATGTGCAGGTGTATGTAACCCTGCCGGCCATCAATTATGTTTCCATTAACGGCAGCGGAGATGTAGACATCAGGGGTCTGTTCCCTTTACTGGATGTCTTTCAGTTGTCTATAAATGGCAGCGGGGAGATTGATGCGGAAGATGTGATCACCACGGAAGAAGCCATCATTAAAATTTCAGGATCTGGTGAGGCTGATCTTAAAAAACTGCAGAGCAAACGTGCTGAGGTCAATATTTCGGGCAGTGGTGATGCCAAAATCAGCGTATCAGAGACTTTAAAAGCCAGGATCAGTGGAAGCGGCGAAATCCATTACTACGGTTCGCCGGTAATTGATTCGCAGATCAGCGGATCCGGAAAATTGGTTAAACTTTAAAACATACCATCATGCCACTATTTCAATTCGATCTGCAAAATTTCATTTCCATCTTCGGAGCTGTAAAAATCCCTGCCAGTCAGGTGCATCTGCTGGAAAAAAGTGCGCCCAACTTAATGGTTTATGCTTTGCCCGCGGTGTTTGTTTTTACCCTGATTGAGGGGCTGCTGTCTCACTTTGGTGAGCATAAGACTTACGAAAGAAAAGAGACCATTGGCTCTTTGTTCATCGGATTAGGCAACCTTGCTGTAAATCTGCTGATGAAGATGGCCCTGCTTTATGCGGCGCTGTGGATCTACAACATGCTGCCCTGGAGAATGCAGCTGAACTGGTGGACACTGATTCCTTGTTTTATCATTTACGATTGCTGCAGTTACTGGTCGCACCGCATTTCGCACTTTAACCGTTTCTTTTGGGCTACGCATGTGGTGCACCATTCCGCAGAGCATTATAACCTTACCGTTGCTTTCAGACAGAGCTGGGTGCAGCACCTGAAGACCGTATTTTTTATCCCTGTTGCCTTAATGGGCTTTCATCCGGTTATCTTCTTTGTAGCCAGCCAGCTCAGCACCTTGTACCAGTTTTGGGTGCATACCGAAGCCATTGGCAAGCTGCATCCTTTTATCGAGAAGTATTTTGGTACGCCTTCCAATCACCGGGTGCACCACGGCAGCCAGGAAAAGTACCTGGATAAGAATTTTGGTGCCGCTTTTATGATTTGGGATCATTTGTTTGGCACATTCCAGTATGAAGAAGAGAAGCCCATTTACGGATTGACTACTCCTGTGGAAAACAAGACCAATCCTTTTGTGCTCAATTTTCACGAGTACCGTGATATGCTGACGGATATAAAAAGCAGTGACGGATTGCAGGAGTTGCTGTTCTTTATGTTTGCCAGCCCGGGTAAGATCTATCGCCACAAGGCGGCAAAGTCTGTAAGATCGATGAACCTGGCACTGGCGAAAAAAGACGAGTTTCTGGTTCCTGATCCGAGCAGGAAGCTGCGCATCAGGAATGAAAGGGCCGGGAGGATCCTGAAGTTTACAGGCATGCTGATCCTCATCATTGTATTGTTGTTTCAGATCAGCCCGGCGCAAAGCCGGCCTGCAGACAGCCTTCCGACTCCGCGTACGGAAAACATGTTGTTCTTTCTGCAAAGGGATCCTGATGCCAACACGGTGATCTATGAACTGAACTTTGAGCGTGATGGCAAACTGAATCAGCGCAATCCGGTAAAGGGATCATGGATCAGGTATGCTGAAGGCGGCAAATGTAAGGAGCTGAGCGGCATTGAAAGCAGGTTTGCATATGGTGTAAAGTGCAAAGCGCTGGGCAATGAGGAGTTTGAGATCAGGCTGGTAGCTTATAAACAGCTGCCGCTTTACCTGAAACGTTCTTCGGAGGACAACAAATACAAAATTTACATTAAGGATGAGGGTAAGGATCATCTGCTGAAAAGGGTTTTTGTACGGGTAAACGGGGGGTCTTTCTGGTTCCCCCGGGTTCAGTACATCGATCTGATTACGGTAAATAGCACTTCGGGAATAGAATTCCTGAAAAGGATTGATATTTAATATATTTGAAGCGTTTTAAACATCGAAATTGACTTACGACTCTTTACATGCTACACAGCAAACCTATGATGATCAGACTTTTGAACAGTTGTTCAGGGCGCATTACAGGGAGCTTCATTCCTATGCAACGGTCATGCTCAGAGATGAGGACATGGCCGAGGAAATGGTGCAGGGTATGTTTCTGAAATTCTGGGAAAAACGCAGTCTGCTAAACATACAAACTTCGATAAAGGCTTATTTATACAAATGTGTTTACAACGATAGCATGAACTACCTGAAGCATCAGAAGATCAAAACAAAATACCAGGATTTCGCGGCCTATAGCATGAACAGCGAACATGAGGCTGCATCATCTAAAGTGGAACTTACCGAACTGGAACGCAAGCTGGGGGAAGCGCTGAATGAGCTGCCGGAACATTGCCGGACGATATTCCAGATGAGCAGGTTTGAAGAGTTAAAGTACAGAGAAATAGCCGAACAGCTGGGGCTTTCCATTAAAACGGTAGAAAACCAGATGGGAAAGGCTTTAAAAATATTGCGTGTTAAGCTGGCCGATTACGTAACACTGCTTACCTTATCATTACCGGCGATAATTATGTATTACAGGAACTTTTTTAATTAGGGAGCGATGACAGATGAATTATTGATAAAGTTTCTTTTAAACGAAACAACTGAACAGGAAGGTGTTGCTGTACAGGAATGGCTGGATGCCGATCCTGCGAATGCCGCTTATTTCGGACAGTTTGAAAAAATATGGAAGGCGGGCAGAAAATTAGGCGCTTCGAGTACGGTGGACACGGACCTCGCCTGGCTAAAATTTAAAGAAAAGGTGGCTGCTGCAGTACAGGAGGAAGACACACAACCTGAGGCTGTGATCATGCCTTTAAGGCAGAGTTTTGGATGGATGAAAATAGCAGCTGCTGTATTGCTCATCGGCAGTGTATGGCTGGCTTACAGCCTGTTCGGCCCCGATCGCTATGAAGAGCTGATTGCAGCTAATGAGGTGCTGATTGAGCAGCTTCCTGATGGTTCGGAGCTTACCCTGAACAGGAATTCGGAGATCAGCTATGCTGCTAATTTTAAGCATCACCGCAGTGTGAAGCTGAATAAGGGGGATGTATTCTTTAACGTTGCGCACGACAAGAGCAAGCCTTTTGTAATTGATATTGACCAGGTTTCTGTTACGGTGCTGGGTACCTCTTTTAACATCAAGCACTTAAAGGAGCAGACAGAGATTATTGTAGAAACGGGTATCGTGCGGGTGGAACTGAACAAGGAGATGGTCGAGCTTCGCAAGGGTGAAAAGGTGCTGATCGATGCCGCGTCTCCTAAACTGATTAAAGAGCAAAATACCGACCAGCTGTACAATTATTACCGCAGCAAGCTCTTTATAGCCAACGATACACCTCTGGAAAAGCTAACTGCTACCTTAAATGAGGCTTATGGAGTAGAGATTTTAATTAGTGACCCTGATCTGGCTGCTGAGCCTATCTTTACTACATTACCTGAAGAAAAAGGACTGGAAGAGAACCTGAACACGATCTGCAGTACACTAAAATTAAGGATGGAGCGTAACGAAAACCGAATTATGTTGTCTAGACTTAAATGATGAAGACTTTATTGACCGTAGTATTACTGGCCATATCGGTTTATTGCAGCGCGCAGAACAAGGCCGTAATAACCTCTAAACACAATCTGGACAGACGCATCAGTTTGAACATAACCAAAGAACCTGTATCGGAAGTGCTCAATAAGATGAGTAAGGTTGGCGAGTTCTATTTTTCTTATAGCGGCAGGCTTTTCCGTCAGGACAGTATTGTAAGCATCAGGGTACAGAGTAAACCTGTCAGAGATGTGATTGATGAGCTTTTTAACGGCAAGGTAGATTATAAGGAATTTGACGATTATATCTTTCTTAGGTACGCGGCCAATCATTTTACCATAGAGCCCGAGAACATCACGGCTGCCGACCGTTTATACCTGATCAGTGGCTGGGTGGTGGATACCGAAACCGGCCGCAGGGTAAAGCAGGCCAGTGTCTATGAAAAGCGGCTTTTGCAGAGCACCCTGACGGACGACGACGGTTATTTCAAGCTGCGCTTCAAGGGTGATCATTCTGAGGTGATCCTGACGGCGAGCAAGGAGACTTACAGAGATACTTCCCTTATCTTCCTTTCAGACATTAAGGTGAGGCCCGAGGGTTATGCCGATGAAGATGAAAACTCGGGCGGCTTTTTAAACAGCGTTGAGAATTCAGGTTTGAGCAGGTTTTTTCTTTCTTCGAAGCAAAGGCTCCAAAGTCTGAATATTCCTGATTTCTTTGCCAACACCCCCTTTCAGGCTTCATTGACTCCCGGGCTAAGTTCGCATGGCAGCATGAGCTCGCAGGTGATCAATAAGTTTTCGCTGAATGTTATCGGTGGATATACGGCTGGTGTGGATGGCGTGGAGATCGCCGGGGTGTTCAACATCACGAAGGGACATGTTAAGAAATTTCAGATAGCAGGTCTGTTCAATGGGATCGGTGGTTCTGTAGACGGTGTGCAGGTTGCCGGTATAGCCAATGATGTGCGAACCAAGGTTAATGGTGTGCAGGTTGCAGGAGTTATGAACCATGTAAAAGAAGATATGGATGGTGTGCAGGTTGCCGGATTGGTAAATATAGTATCCAACAACATGCGGGGTACGCAAATAGCGGGTCTGCTAAATTTGTCGAGCCAGCAAACGGATGGAATGCAGATCGCGGGTCTGGGAAACATTGCGGCAAAGAGCTTTAGGGGAATGCAGATTGCCGGCTTGTTTAACTATTCTAAGGAGATGAACGGGGTGCAAATCGGTCTGATCAATATCAATGGCCGGAGCAATGGTTATAGTATTGGCCTGATCAATTATTCGCAGCATGGTTACCATAAGATCAGCATGTCCACCAATGAGGTTACCAATGCCAACATTTCGTTAAAGACCGGTAACTCAAAACTGTACAACATCCTTCTGGCCAGCAGGAACTTTTCTGACTCTGCGAAGGTGGATGCTTATGGTTTAGGGTTTGGTCATGATTTTATATTCAGCAACAGGGTATCGATAGCAGCTGAACTTACCGCACAAATGGTTTATCTCGGAAACTGGGACAACATCAATACCCTGAGCAGGTTTCAAACGAATCTGCAGATTGAGTTGTTTAACGGGCTTACGATTTTCGGCGGGCCGGCCTATTCCGTATACCGAACGGAAACTCCGGATATTGCGGTAGCGAAGGGTTATAAAAAGACGATTATCCCTGCTAAACACCATGATTTCAGCAGCCATCTTAAAGGCTGGTGGGGTTGGAATGTGGGCGTTACGTTGTTTTAGCTTTGAAATGTTTTCCTGTTTGTTCGTGTTTTGCGCATAGGTTCTGCGCTGCTGCTGCGCTAAAGGATTCTTTTTAGCGCAGAAAGCACCCTGCAGGTACGCAAAAAAAGCGGATCAGCTCAGTTTCAGGAACCAATTGACAGGGTTCATTCAGGAACCAATTGACAGGGCTCATTTAGCAACCGATTGTCAGGGCTCATTTAGCAAAAGATCGATGGAGCCGCTCAGGGCCCGATCAGATCAATATACCAGTAACCGGATTTTACAGTTTCGGTTTCAAAGGTTTTGTATACTTTTTCTCCCAACTGGTAGGCTACGGGCTGCCTGAATATTGGACCGTCGAATACAAAGGTATGGAACTCACCATTTTCTCCACAGGGGTCGATACCTTCCGGCAGGTCGTTCAGGAAGCTTTCATCGATCACTCTTCCGCAGAATTCTTCCAGCCCTTCCTGCGCACACACGACTACTGTTTGATAACCCAGACCTATAAATTCTTTGATTAATTCTCCGGTATCCTGCTTCCAGAGTGGAAAGATAGCTTCCATACCGATTTCTTTAAGCTGCTCTTCGCGGTATTTTTTGAGGTCTTCGAGGAAGATGTCTCCGAAGATGGAATGGGTAATGCCTTCTGTCTTAAGCTTAGTAAGGTGGTGCCGCATGGCATTTTCATAGGTTTCCATACCGGGCATTTCCGGCAGCCGGACCTGGTATAGGGGAATGCCAATGCTTTCGGTCTGTTGCATCAGTAAAGAGAATCTTACCCCATGCATGGCTATTCTGTCGAAGCCATCGTTAACGGTGGTCAGCAAATATTTAATCGCTAAGTGTGGGTTTTGCAGGGCATAGTGCAGTGCCAGCGTGCTGTCCTTGCCACCGCTCCAGTTGAATAAGCAGTTCAATTCCGATTCATAGCTATTACTTAACCAGTTCAGATTCATATATATTGATAAATCTTTTGGCGATGTGCGGAGCAGGAATGAAGATATCGGGATGGAACATTGCGGCAAGGGCTTCAATACCCTGCACGAGTGTGCCAACACTTGGCTGAGTGAACATGTCGAAGTCGGCGATGTATACGGCTTTGTTCTGGACTGCGGCCAGCTCATCCCAGCCTGGGTTGCCGCTCAGCAGCTGCATTTCTTCCAAACTTCTTTGAATGTTAAAACCGCAGGGTGCAATGACCAGTACTTCTGGATTGTATTTTCTTACCTTTTCCCATTTGGTAACGATGGAATCGCCTGCCGGATTTGAAAGCATATCTACCCCTCCTGCTGCTGCCACCTGGAAGGGAATCCAATGCCCGCAATTATATATGGGGGCTATCCACTCCATAATCATTACTCTTTTTAAGGGTGCTCTTGTGGCCCTCAGCTGATCGATGATGTCATCGAGTTTATTGCTGAGCCCGGCAAGGTAATGCAGTGCGACTTCTTCTTTGCCGATAGTTTGGGCAATTTTGAGTGCACATTCAAATACATCCTGCAGGTTATCGGGGCTTAGGGTAACGAGCTCCGGTCTTTTACTGAGGTTTTCTATGGAAGAGAGGGTGCAGGCGGTGTCGATTAAACAGACCTCGCAGGTGTCTTGTGTAAAGATGACATCGGGCTGTATCTGTTCCAGCAATTCTTCATCTACCCAGTACAGGCTTTTGCCTTGTGCTTTGGATGCGGAAAATATACTGTCGATCTCTGTGCTGGAATAGTTTTTACCCTCGAGTACGCAACGCACGACTTTGGGCAGTGCGGCCGCTTCTTCAGGGCATTCGAAAGTTACGCCGTATAGGTGCTCCTGTAGTCCCATGTCGTAGATCATCTTGGTGGCGGCCGGAAGGAATGACACAATTTTCATATGGCTTGGTATTAAAAACCCCTTTTGCATAGTACAAAAGGGGTCTGTTTTATTTTTAACTGTTTCTTTGTTTACCGGGGCTTATTAAACAGTGGTATTACCGGCTCATGTTAGAAACGATGTCTCAAGAAACGATTTTATACTTTTCAAGCATGCTGTAATGCTCCGGTTTTGTTCGCCTGCAGCGCAGGGAA
>DATFQH010000064.1:0-16625 GCA_035264385.1 Pedobacter sp. | reverse complement strand
GTTAGTTAGCCATAAACACGTTACAGTTAACGGTGAGGTAGTAAATATTCCGTCATATCAACTAAAAGCTGGCGATGTTGTTGCAGTGCGTGAGAAATCTAAAACACTGGAAGCCATCACCAATTCGGTAGCGGGAAGAGTAATCAATAAGTTCAATTGGTTAGACTGGAATGCTCAGGAATTAACCGGTAAGTTTTTAGCTTATCCAAATCGCGATGAGATACCGGAAAATATCAAAGAAAACCTTATAGTAGAGTTATACTCTAAGTAATATATTTAGTTAACTGCCAAAGGCAGTTAACTTTTTTACGTTACATAATTTTAATAACGATCTAAAAACATTATAAATGGCAATTTTAGCATTTCAGAAACCCGATAAGGTAATCATGCAGAAATCAACAGATTTCGATGGTATATTTGAATTTCGTCCTTTAGAGCCCGGTTTCGGTGTAACAATTGGTAATGCCCTTAGAAGAATTTTGCTTTCTTCTCTTGAGGGGTATGCCATTACAAGTATTCGTTTTTCAGGCGTATCTCACGAGTTTTCTACGATGAAAGGTGTCGTTGAAGATCTTACTGAAATCATTCTAAATTTAAAGCAGGTTCGCTTTAAAAAAGTTGGTGATTCCGGAGATTCAGAAAAAGTTTTTATTGTAGTAAATGGACAGGAGCAATTCGTTGCGGGAGATATCACTAAGTTCTCTAATAACTTTGAAGTTCTAAATCCGAATTTCGTTATCTGTAACATGGAGAAATCGGTTACTTTAGAAGTGGAATTGACCATCAATAAAGGACGTGGTTATGTACCTGCAGAAGAGAATAAAATCAATGATGCCGTTGTTGGAGTAATTGCGATTGATTCTATCTTCACTCCGATGAAAAATGTAAAATACACAATTGAGAATTATCGTGTTGAGCAGAAAACGGATTATGAGAAGTTGATTTTAGATATCTCTACTGATGGTTCTATTCATCCTGAAGAGGCATTGAAAGAGGCTGCTAAGATTTTAATACAGCATTTCATGTTGTTCTCTGATGAGAACCTGGTACTGGAATCACAAGCCAAGGAGGAAACTAAAGAGGTTGATGAGGAGATCCTGCATATGCGTAAGATTCTTAAAACTGAATTGGTTGATCTTGACCTGTCAGTCCGTGCTTTGAACTGTCTTAAAGCAGCAGACATCCGCACATTGGCTGATCTTGTATCATACGATGTTGCAGATATGTTAAAATTCAGAAACTTCGGTAAGAAATCTTTAACGGAGATCCAGGAGCTTGTTAAGTCAAAAAGTTTATCATTCGGAATGAATCTTTCTAAGTTCAAATTGGACGAAGAATAATAAATAAATAACATAATTGTTAATAGTGTGTAATTCCCTCAGATTAGAGATCAAAGAGACGGTACACACTGAATAAATTTAAAAATGAGACACGGTAAAAAAGTAAACCATTTAGGAAGAACAGATTCACATCGTAAAGCGATGCTCGCTAACATGGCTTCATCATTAATCAAACATAAGCGAATTTCAACTACTTTGGCAAAAGCTAAAGCATTGCGTACTTATGTTGAACCAATCATTACGAAATCAAAAACTGATACTACGCATTCCCGTCGTATAGTATTTGGTTATTTGCAGGACAAAGAAACTGTTACCGAGCTTTTCCGTGATATTGCTGCGAAAGTAGCTAACCGTCCGGGTGGTTATACAAGGATCATTAAATTAAACAATCGTTTGGGTGATAATGCTGAAATGGCATTAATCGAATTGGTTGATTATAATGAGGTTTACGGTAAAGAAGCTGAATCTGCAGAGAAAAAGACTACTCGTCGCGGAAGAAGTAAAGTAAAGAAATCAGATGCCGCTCCTAAAGCTGAAAAGGCTGCGGAAGTTAAAGCAGAAGAGGTAGTTGAGGAAGCTTCTGTTGTTGAAGAAGCACCAGAAGCTGAAGCTCCAAAAGAAGACAAAGGAGAATAGTTTCCATAATACGTGTAAAAGAGGCCCCCAGCTAAATATAGCTAGGGGCCTCTTTTACATGTTAGAAACTGATGTCTAATTGTCCCCCGGTTGCCCGCGCCTCATATACGGTGTGGACATTCCATTTTTTTCCATTATGTTTTAATAGCATGAATGTGTTTACCATGAATGAAGCACCCGGTATGCGATGGTAATGTGCAGGTTTATTGAACCGTATGTTTCTTTTAAATAGGGCCTCAGACAAATCTTGATCATTCTGTGCAGGGAGATAACCCCATTATTTTTTTCTCCTGTAATGTATAGGGTATGCCGTGGGAAAATGTCAAAATTTTTCCAAACGCTGATAAATGGTAAGAAGTCTGTAGCGGCCCTGAGGCTTGCAATCATTTTTTTTTCGATTGTTGGATTTATTTTGAATGGTGGTGCCAGAGTGATATCCACGGGAGGTTTTAGCGCGCTAAAAACGTCATAGTCGATGGAACATTGCTTTCTGATATTATCAATAGCTTCACTAAGCTGCGGCGGGGGTAGAATGGCAACAAAAAATAAGGACTCCATTAAGCTAATTTACTATTGTTTTCTAAAAGACTATCTTTGTATGTAATCCAACTCCATGTCTCATCAACTTCAATTACAACAATTCCAGGATCATATAGTTCAAAGTGTTTCCTCAAACACATTTATTAAAATTTCGCTTGGAAACTATCAGGGGAATGAAAAAGAACTAAAGAATATTTACGTCAGACGGATTAAGATCAAAAGGATTCAGATGCTTTCTTTTACTTACCGTTATAAGACACGGGACATTGTTAAAAATTTGCCGATAGAGGAAGGTATTACTTTAATCAATCATTTTGTTAGCAATGATTTTAAGGCTGCTACACTTTTTACGTCGCAAAAGGAAGTTGTATTGCAATATGGGAAGAAGGATCAAATCTCCCTTATAGAACGATATTTAAACAAAGCTATTGAGCCGGTACTTTTGCATAATAAGGTTAAAAAACGTTTGATAGAACCAATTGGAAAATCTTACCTCAGCGATTTGAATATTACTGATGCTGAAGGAAATGTATTTAAGAATGCACAGGATAAATACCGCCAGATCAACCAGTATATAGAAATATTAAGTTCTCTGATCAGGGAATTGCCCTCATCCGGTTTGAATAATGTTGTCGATATGGGCTCAGGTAAGGGTTACCTGACTTTTGCATTGTATGATTACCTGCATCAGGTGTTAAATATTAACGCTAGAGTAACAGGGGTTGAATTTAGAGAAGATCTGGTGAAATTGTGTAATGACATTGCGGCTAACTCTAATTTTTTACAACTGGATTTTGTTCAGGGCTCTATTGCAGATTATTCGATAGATCGAATAGATATATTGATTGCATTACATGCCTGTGATACAGCAACGGATGATGCCATACGGAAGGGGATTGATGCCGGGGCACAGTTGATCGTGGTAGCGCCCTGTTGTCATAAACAAATACGAAGGGAGATGGAAAGATTTAATTTAAAAAATGAGGTTTCCTTTCTGACCAGGTATGGTATATTTCTGGAACGCCAGGCTGAAATGGTTACTGATGGTATAAGGGCTTTGATTTTGGAATATTTCGGTTATAAAACTAAAGTGATCGAATTTATATCGGATGCCCATACCCCAAAAAATGTTCTTGTGGTTGGTGTGAAAACTAAAGGAGAGCTAAGTGACGCAAAAAAAGCTGACATTCTGAAGCGTATAAATGAAACCAAGACTTATTTCGGAATTGGGTTCCATCATTTGGAAAGTGTATTAAAGCAGACCAGTTAGTGCCGTATGTTCTGTCATACTGTCATATTTTTGTCTATCCTTTCAGCCATAAAATTCCTTAATTATTATTAATCGGGGAGATTTTCTGCCAAAACCCTATTGGCACATTGCTTGTTAAACAGTTGTAAAATAATACGATTTCATAACATAAAATAGAGATAAATAGCATGTCAAAAATTATTGGTATAGACTTAGGAACAACGAACTCTTGCGTAGCCGTAATGGAAGGTAACGAACCTGTAGTTATAGCCAACAGTGAGGGTAAACGTACTACGCCATCCATTGTTGCATTTGCAGAGAATGGGGAGCGTAAGGTAGGTGAGCCGGCAAAACGCCAGGCAATCACCAACCCAACAAAAACGATTTCGTCGATTAAACGATTCATGGGAAGCAGCTTTGCTGAGGTTTCCAAAGAAACTTCACGTGTGCCTTACAAGGTCATTAAGGGTGATAACAATACTCCACGTGTAGAAATAGATGACCGTAAGTATACTCCTCAGGAAATTTCAGCAATGATCTTGCAAAAAATGAAGAAAACCGCTGAAGACTTTTTAGGTCATGAAGTAACAGAAGCAGTTATTACTGTTCCTGCATATTTTAATGATGCTCAGCGTCAGGCAACCAAAGAAGCTGGTGAAATTGCGGGTTTAAATGTTAAGCGTATAATTAACGAACCAACTGCAGCCGCTTTGGCTTATGGATTAGACAAAGCACATAAAGACATGAAAATTGTTGTGTTTGACTGCGGTGGTGGTACACATGATGTTTCTGTTCTGGAGCTTGGTGACGGGGTGTTTGAAGTTAAGTCTACCGACGGTGATACACATCTCGGCGGAGACGATTTTGATCATATTATTATAGAATGGCTTGCAGGAGAATTTAAAACTGAAAATGGCATGGACCTTCACCAGGATCCTATGGCTTTACAGCGTTTAAAGGAGGCTGCTGAAAAAGCTAAAATTGAACTTTCAAGCACTACGTCTACTGAGATCAATCTGCCTTATATTACTGCCGATGCTACAGGACCTAAACACCTTGTCAGAACATTGAGCCGTGCTAAATTTGAGCAAATCGCAGCTGATTTGATCAAGCGTACAATTGAGCCATGTAAATCTGCTTTGAAAAATGCAGGCTTAAAAACAAGTGATATTGATGAAATCATTCTTGTAGGTGGATCGACTCGTATCCCTGCAATTCAGGATGCTGTGAAAGCTTTCTTTGGGAAAGAACCATCAAAAGGAGTTAATCCTGATGAGGTTGTTGCAATTGGCGCAGCGATTCAGGGTGGTGTATTAACCGGAGAGGTTAAAGATGTATTGTTACTCGATGTCACACCACTTTCTTTAGGTATAGAAACTATGGGAGGTGTTATGACTAAGTTAATTGAAGCAAATACTACCATTCCGTCAAAAAAGGCAGAGACATTCTCAACTGCCGCGGATAATCAACCTTCGGTTGAGATTCATATTTTGCAGGGCGAGCGTCCTATGGCTGCTCAAAACCGTACAATAGGCCGGTTTATTCTGGACGGAATTCCACCAGCTCCGAGAGGAGTGCCTCAGGTTGAAGTAGCATTTGATATTGATGCCAATGGTATATTACACGTAAGTGCTAAAGATAAGGCGACAGGTAAAGAACAGAAGATTCGTATTGAAGCTTCGTCTGGTTTAACAGATGAAGAGATCAAAAGGATGAAAGAAGAAGCTGAGAAAAATGCTGAATCTGACAAAGCTGCCAAAGAAGAAGCAGAAAAAATCAATAGCGCTGATGCCTTGATCTTCTCAACTGAGAAACAGCTTAAGGAATTTGGAGAGAAAATTTCTGCAGATAAAAAAGCACCAATTGAAGCAGGTCTGCAAAAACTTAAAGATGCTCATGCGGCTAGAAACTTCGCAGATATTGATACTGCTCAGGAAGAGTTACAGAATGCATGGAATGCTGCCTCTGAAGAGATGTACAGTGCTGGACAAGATGCAGGACAACCTCAAAATGCAGGTGCTCCTGAAGGTGCGCCGGCAAATGACGGAAGTGACAATGTTACTGATGTTGACTTCGAAGAAGTTAAAGATGATAAAAAGTAAGCTGACTTATTAACAAGAAAGCCCCGGATATTACATCCGGGGCTTTCTTGTTTTAGTCAAAAAATTTAGTTCCAGAGATTTTCAGGATAAGTTCCTTCTTTTACAAGCTGGTCGATGCTGGCCTGTACAAAGGGTTTATCCTCTTTGTAAGTTACGCCAAACCATTGATTGTCGGTTGGGACCACTTTGAATGAAGCCGTATTTGTTTTAACGAGATTTTCACCAATCAGGGGAATAAAAAATTCAGCTTTAGGCTTATCCTTATTTTCAAGAGCGAAGATTCTGAATAGGTCTTCTGTCAGTTTGAATACGGCAGGTGTAAAGCCCCAGAAGTTCATTGATACAGGAGTTTCAAAGGCCAATGGATGTTCGACACCATTTTCTTCAAAAACAATCTTGTCTTCTTTCTTGTAAACTTGGGTACGCTCAATGATTTCTTCTAAATAACCTGCGTCATTTGTTTTGCATACCCCACGTGAAACTGAACCGAAATCTGATAGGGTCTTGCCTATCTGATAACCTATGATGGAATAATTACTGTCTGAGGCCTCAGTTGATAGAAAGTCTACCATTTTTTTAAATGCATCGTAACCATAGTAATCATCTGCATTGATCACGCAGAAAGGTTCCTTGATGACATTTCTGGCAGAAAGAATGGCATGTGCAGTTCCCCATGGCTTTTCACGGTAGATCTCTTCTTCTATTCCAAACTGCTTCAGATCAAAATTTTGAAATACATAGTCTGTTTCAATCCTGCCATTTAGTTTCGGCTCAAATATCGATTTGAAGTTATCGACAAATTCTTCTTTGATGATGAATACCACTTTGCCAAAGCCAGCTTTAATGGCATCATAAATAGAATAGTCGATGATAGTTTCACCGTTGGGGCCAAAGCCGTCAATTTGTTTCATGCTGCCATAGCGACTTGCCATGCCTGCTGCTAATATAAGTAAGGTAGGTTTCATTAAGCGAAAATAATAATTAGGTTTATAATATCGGGGTTATTTTGAATAAGTAAAATCATGGTCTTTTTTAATGTTCAGCAGTGAATGATAGATCAGGCTGATCACATTATCCACGTCTTCTTTATGGATCATCTCTACAGTAGTGTGCATGTAGCGTAGGGGTAATGAAATTAATGCTGAAGGCACTCCGCCGTTCGAATATGCAAAAGCATCTGTATCTGTACCGGTAGAACGGGACGATGCCTGGCGCTGGAAAGGAATGTCATTTTTTTCGGCTGTTTCGATAAGCAGTTTGTTTAAATTCGTCTGAACAGCAGGTGCGTAAGATACTACAGGGCCCTTGCCGCAAGCCAGATCACCTTGGGTTATCTTACTGATCATTGGAGTAGTGGTATCGTGCGTAACATCAGTTATAATCGCTACGTTGGGTTTAATGCGGTGTGCTATCATCTCTGCTCCTCTAAGACCGATCTCTTCCTGCACCGAGTTGACGATGTAGAGGCCGAATGGAAGTTTCTTTTTGTTTTCCTGTAGCAACCTTGCCACTTCGGCGATCATAAATCCGCCGGCTCTGTTATCCAGGGCTCTTCCTACATAATATCGGTCATTTAAAATCATGAATTCATCCTCATAAGTAATTACGCAACCTACATGAATGCCTAGTTTTTCTACTTCTTCTTTGGAAGTTGCCCCACAGTCCAGAAATATATTTTTGATGGCAGGGGCCTCTTCCTTTTCACCGTTACGGGTATGAATAGCAGGCCAGCCAAATACGGCTTTCACCGTTCCCTTATCAGTATGGATGTTTACTCTTTTAGATGGTGCTATCTGATGATCCGAACCACCATTACGGATTACATAGATCAGGCCGTCGGAAGTGATATAATTTACAAACCACGAGATCTCATCGGCATGAGCTTCAATTACTACTTTAAAATCTGCTTTCGGATTTATTACTCCGACCGCAGTTCCATAGTTATCAATGAAGCTTTCATCAATGTAAGGTTTCAGGTAATCCAGCCACATTTTTTGTCCGGGATATTCAAATCCGGTAGGAGATGGATTGTTGATATATTTCTCAAAAAATTGGAGAGATTTTTTATTAACTACAGTTATATGTTTCTGTTTATCTTCTTTTTTCTTACTCATTTTTAAAGGTTTATTCCGACAAATATAAATATTCCATAATTACAAAGTCAATGCCATTAGCAGTTGACCGACTGTTACCCTGAGCGAATCCGAATTTGCTGTAAAATGAAGTAGCTGACACCCTGGCGTTGCACCATATTTTTTCTCCACCCGCCTGCCTCACGTACTTAATAATGTGGTTCAATAGTATGGAGCCGCAGCCTTTTCCCTGTGCACTGATCTCGGTTGCAAATTTTCTGAGCTGATAGCTGTTCCCGGTTTTAAACAACGAAACGATTGATGTAAGATCCTGGTTTTTGTACAAACCGAAATGCGTACCGAAGGCATCGTTATCCAATCTGATCGCGTCAAAAGATAAATCCGGATTCATAATCCCGTGTCTCAACGGCCATGTTGCTTCTCCCGAAATCTGCTTAATCTCAATTTCCATTTTCCCGGCCGGAAGATATCTTTTTGCTGTAAATCATATAGGCCATTATATTGATCATAATTATGATACCACTTCCCAGACAAAAAGCCGGCCAATTGCCTTTGTCCCAAAGCCATAAACCAAATGCCGATCCTGACGCTGCGCCCACAAAACTGACTGACATAAAAACGGTATTGAGTCTGTTTCTGGCTTCAGGCAGAATCGCATAGATTCTCGTCTGATTGGTAACATGAATGGCCTGCTGACCAATGTCGATAAGAATGATACCGGCAACAAAAAGATACAGTTGTCCTCCTGTGAAGTAAAAAGCCATGATGCTCAGCAACTGGAGTACCAGCCCGGTAATGAGATTTTTTCTTGGATTTTGGCCACCGCTTAATTTACCTACCAACGGTGCAGCTAAAGCACCAGCTGCTCCGGCAATCCCAAATAATCCGATCTGTAAGGTCTGGAGATTAAAAGGAGGGTTTGCCAGGAACAAAACCATGGTCGTCCAGAATGCGCTAAGTGTTGCAAATGCAATAAAATTTATCAAAGAGGCTTCACGAAGTACAGGCTGGGTTAAGATGTAGTGCCACATTGACGACATCAATTCCTTATATGTTCCTGTAAAGCCAGGCTTGCTTTGAGGAAAGCGTTTTGCCATTAACAGCAATAAAAGGAAACAAATGGCAGCTGCGATAAGATATACGGATCTCCAACCCCATAAAAATCCAATACTCCCGCTTAAAGCTCTGGATGCGAGAATGCCGATTAGTAAACCACTCATTATAATACCAATTGTCTGTCCGCGTTTTTCATCTGAGCTAAGATTTGCTGCCATCGGCAGGATCAGCTGCGGAATGACTGAGCTTGCCCCGATCAATACGCAGGAAATCTCCAGTAGTAGAAAAGAATGCGAGAATGCCGCCATCAGCAGCGCCAAAATAGCGAGACAGGTGATGATTAAGATTTGCTTTTTTCTTTCAAACATGTCACCCAGCGGTACGATGAGAAATAGCCCTAAAGCATATCCGGCCTGAGTCAGATAACTGATTCTTCCTGCATGACTTTCAGTAAGACCAAATTCTATGGCCACTAAGATCACGAGAGGCTGGCAATAATAAATATTTGCAACAATAAGACCTGTGCAAAATGCCATCAATAAAATGTCAATACGCTTCAGTTCCATTAAAGAGGGATGTTGCCGTGTTTTTTTCGTGGGAGGTTTACTACTTTATTTTCCAGCATTTTAAAGGCTTTGATCAGTTTACTTCTGGTTTCAGAAGGTTCAATCACTTCATCTACAAAACCTCTTTCGGCAGCGCGGTAAGGATTCGCAAATATATCGGAATACAATCTCTCCTTCTCCAGCCATTTTTCCTGTGGATGTTCGGCTGAAGAAATTTCTTTTTTAAAGATGATCTCTGCAGCTCCTTTAGCGCCCATCACAGCGATTTCAGCACTTGGCCAGGCATAATTAAGATCAGCGCCTATATGTTTCGAATTCATTACATCATAAGCGCCACCATATGCTTTGCGCGTGATGACCGTAATACGGGGAACCGTAGCTTCACTGAAAGCATATAATAGTTTGGCACCATTGGTAATGATCCCGTTCCATTCCTGATCTGTTCCTGGTAAAAACCCTGGTACATCTTCGAAAACCAGAAGAGGTATATTAAAACAATCGCAAAAACGCACAAAACGCGCGGACTTTACGGAGGCATGATTGTCCAGAACACCGGCAAGATAGGCAGGCTGATTGGCCACTATTCCTATGCTTCGACCGGCGAGGCGGGCAAACCCAACGACAATATTTTCAGCATAGTCCTTATGTACCTCCAGAAAGCTATCGGAGTCGGCAACATTTTCGATGATCTCTCTCACGTCATAAGGCTGATTCGAATTCTCAGGCATGATGCTATTTAGGAAAGGCCTTCGCTCATCACCTGCAGTATACGATAGCTGGAAAGGCGTTTCCTCACAGTTTTGAGGCATATAACTCAATAGTTTTTTGACGTGATTAATGGCTTCTATTTCATTTGAACAGGCAAAGTGCGTCACACCTGATTTTACCGCATGTGTAGAAGCTCCCCCCAATTCTTCAGAACTTACCTCTTCATGTGTTACTGTCTTTACCACATTTGGTCCTGTAACAAACATATATGATGTATTTTCTACCATTAGGATAAAGTCTGTAATTGCAGGTGAATAAACCGCGCCACCAGCACAAGGACCCATAATAGCCGAAAGCTGCGGGATTACTCCTGAAGCCTGAACATTTCTGTAAAATATATCAGCATAACCCCCAAGGGATACAACGCCTTCCTGTATCCGGGCTCCGCCACTATCATTCAGACCAATTAGGGGCGCGCCATTTTTCAAAGCCATTTCCATGATCTTACAGATCTTTTCTGCATGTGTTTCAGAAAGAGAACCTCCAAATACAGTAAAATCCTGTGAAAACACATAGACCAATCTACCGTTGATATTTCCGTAGCCGGTTACCACACCATCACCAAGGTATTTTTCCTGCTCCATGCCAAAATCAGTACTTCGGTGAGTCACCATCATCCCGATCTCTTCAAATGAATGCTCATCCAGAAGAAAATGGATGCGCTCACGGGCTGTTAACTTTCCTTTTTTATGTTGATTTTCTATTCTTGCTGTTCCACCACCGTTTAGGGCCAGCTTTATCTTATCCTGAAGTAATTCTATTTTATTCTTCATTATCAAACCTGTTTGAAATTATCACCAGCGGTACTGCAGTCTGGTCGTGAATACGTCGTCCTTCAGATCGTCCAGATACTGAGGCAGCTGAGTGGCACTATTAGTTACGTGCTCATTATATACTGTCAGCTTTAGTCTTGGGTTAATGCCGTAAGTAAAGCCATAGCCCATCGTACTGAACTTAATGTCGCCAGCTGTGGTATTGTTGTTGTTTGTACCTATGCCTGCCTCAATGATTTCTTTGTTGGGGTCATATACATCATAAGCTGCTATAACTGTAAATTTTGTTCTAGCAATTTTTTGAGTTAGCCAGAGATAATATCCCCGGAAGTCTCTGATATATAAGTCGGTTGCAGGCTGAGCCGAAAAACTGGTGCTCGCAGCGGGGCCATTTACCGACGATGAAGCAGCTACTCCCGGCTGGGTACCTTCCAGATACTCCGCTTTAAAACTTGTTGCTCCAAGACCATTGTCGTATTGTATCTGCACATTAGCGCCATAATAGTCACGATGGGCATGCCAGTCAACATTGTCAGGACTTGTATTTTTTAAGTAACCACCATTGCTATAAGTAAAATAACTTTCGGTGTCACTTCGGACAAATCCTTTATAGATAGAGCCGCCAAAACCTATATGTAATTTCTTATTGGCAAGGCTGTCAAACTTAAACCCGAGATTCCCTATAATGTCCTTTCTGGAATCAAAATCTCTGGCATTATATCCGCTTCCGTTAACAATGCCCAATTCAGCAGTCAGAAACTTAAAGCCCTTTTGCGGTTTTAAACTCACCATAGCACCTATATCTCGCTCACGCGGCGTCAGTGTTTGAAACATTCTGGGCCGTTCGGGGAAATCCCTGTAGCCCGATGAATATACGATAGCATAACCAAAAGGACGATTGAACAATCCGGCCGTAAATAACAAAGCCTTTGAATCAGGGCTGTGAAACTGGATAAAGGCGTCCATCAGCTGAATACCATTTTGTGTCGCATCAATCTGAAATACGATACTTGAATATTTATCCACCCGGTCGATCTTTAGTCTTCCGCGTCTAATCATGAACCGGTCTTTGGAGTTTTTGGAGAAATCGCCACCGGAAAACGAATAGATGCCTTCCGACTGAGCCCGTTGGTATTGTGTTTGCAAATATCCGGTAATAGTAATATCATGAATATCATAAGATGAAGGGGCGTTGTTATTTTGAGCTGATAATAAAACAGGGTATAAAAGTAACAGGCTTAGCAGAGTTTTCTTCATTTTAACGGGAAGGTATTTTAATCAGGCTAAATTACTGTAATTGGACCATTTTCTTATAATTTGTGCTTTTTATTTTGAGAAAGAAAATCCTGCAACAACTAAATTACATTTTTATTACAGGATAATTTGCTTATTACTGCGCTTTGGAGCTATTTTTGAACTTCGAGACGAAATTGAATTAAATGTTCCTTAGAAAATATAGTCACCTCATAGTTATGGCCTTCTTATTCGTGTTCTCAGCGAAGATGGTGATTTCCGGTGCACCCGTATTTCTGAGCCATATCGATAAGGAGATCATGAATTCTGTGATCATGCAAATTGAGCTTGAACACAGTGCCGACGGAGACAGTGGCAAGGTGAAAGTTAAATTGTGTGATTATAAAGTAGATTTCCACTATGATTACAACTTTTCGACCGAACTGATTCAGACCGGTATAAGTAATAGTTTCATAGACCATTTCAAGCGGTATGTGGATCCTTTCCACCCTTCTGTACCTACTCCTCCTCCCAACCTGTGTTAGTTTTTAAGCATTGACCGTCATCAGCAGGCGGGTATGCAATTTTAAGAATTAATCGAAAACATTAAAACATAGTTTTATGCAAAGTGGGAACTCAGTCTTTTCAAGACTGGAAGTGAAGAAATATATATTAAAAAAGAATTTAAAACGTGACCTGCCTTCCAGCATAGTGGTATTTTTGGTCGCCCTGCCCTTATGTTTGGGGATTGCCCTGGCCTCAGGTGCGCCATTATTTGCAGGTATTTTAACCGGAGTTATTGGTGGAATCATTACCGCCAGCTTAAGTGGATCTCAGTTGAGTGTCAGCGGACCTGCTGCCGGCCTTACCGCCATCGTACTCGGTGCGATAGGGCAGCTCGGCAGTTATCAGACATTTTTACTGGCTGTCGTACTTGCCGGTGCTATTCAATTGGTTCTAGGCCTGTTAAAAGGAGGGACCATAGGTAATTATTTTCCCTCCAGCGTTATTGAAGGTATGCTTGCGGCTATCGGGTTGACATTGATACTTAAGCAGCTGCCACATGCTCTTGGCGTAGATTCGGACTTTTTTGGTGATGAAGCGTTTAGTCAGGGTGATAATGAGAATACTTTTTCTGCAATAAGCAGTGCCTTAGGTCATTTTGGTCTTGCTGCCATTGTGATTAGTGTGCTTTCTATTCTCGTATTAATCCTCTGGCCAAAATTTAAAAAACTAAGTGTGGTACCAGCTCCTTTAGTAGTCGTGATCCTGGGGATTTCCCTGGCACTCATTTTTCAAAACACACCTTATGCGCTGGATGCAAAACACATGGTTGAAATTCCTGTTGTCAACGGCTGGTCGGAGTTTACGAACCTGTTTACGGCTCCTGATTTCTCAAAAATAACGAGTGGTAAGGTATGGATCGTTGCGGCTACTATAGCAGTAGTAGCCAGCCTGGAAACTTTGCTGAGCATTGAGGCAGTTGATAAAATTGACCCGATCAAGAGAGTTTCACCGACAAACCGCGAACTGATGGCTCAGGGGACAGGTAATATCATCAGCGGTATGCTTGGTGGTCTGCCTATGACCTCTGTGATTGTGCGCAGTTCAGCCAACGTCAATGCTGGAGGAAGAACGAAGATGTCTGCCATATTTCACGGTTGCTGGTTACTTTTATCTTTATTATTTATTCCGGGTCTGATAAATATGATACCTTTGGCATGTTTAGCTGCAATACTCTTGGTAACAGGTTATAAACTTACACGCATCGCTTTATTTAAGCACATGTACCACAAAGGATGGGATCAGTTTGTTCCCTTCGTCATTACCATTATCGCTGTATTGCTTACCGACCTGCTAAAAGGAGTGGCTGTAGGAATGGCGCTTTCTGTATTTTATCTGCTGCGTACCAACATGCGCAATCCGTTCTTTTATAAGATCCAGGAAGACGGCGACAAGAAAAATATTAGAATTAAGCTTGCAGAAGAGGTTTCATTTCTAAATAAGGCAGCAATACAGGTGGTACTTAACAAGATACCGAAGGAAACGAATGTAATTATTGATGGTTCCAATTCCCGGTATATAGATCCTGACGTTTTAGAGACTATCTTCAATTATAAACACAATGCTTACACAAAAGGCACCATCGTTACTTTGGAAAATATCAAACAACAATATACTGTTCCTAAACTGAACAGTAAACCTATTGAAACAATTAACAATTAATTATTATGTGCGCAAAATTAGAAAAACAACATACAGATCAGATTACATACGAAGGATTACTACAGGGAAATAAGGATTGGGTTGCTGAAACACTCAAAGAAGATCCTGATTTCTTTAAAAGGCTTTCGGCCGGACAAACCCCTCCTGTATTGTGGATCGGCTGCTCCGACAGCCGTGTCCCTGCCAATCAAATTACCAATACCATGCCCGGAGATATTTTTGTACACAGGAATATCGCCAATGTGGTTACTCATACAGATATGAACCTGTTAAGTGTACTGGATTATTCAGTGAACGTGCTGAAGGTTAAACATATAGTTGTTTGCGGACATTATGGCTGTGGCGGTGTCAACGCCGCGCTTGGCGATAAACAGGTTGGACTTATTGACAATTGGTTAAGAAACATTAAAGATGTTTACCGCATGCATGAACGTGAGATGACGACAATCAAAGACCCCCAACGCAGGTCCAATCGCCTGGTTGAGCTTAATGCAATAGAAGGAGCTGCAAATATCATGAGTACATCTATTGTGCAAAATGCATGGGCTTCCGGGCAGGAACTTTCTGTAAACGCCTGGGTTTATAGTCTGGAAACGGGTCTCATTACCGATCTGAAAGTAAGTGCCTCAAATGCCGATGATGTATCTCCGGTATTCAAAATGAAAACTGATTAATAACTGATTTCTTAAGATCTATGAGAACAAGAGTCTTTCCGACAAAGACCACTGTAAAAAAAACGCCCGGCCACATTGGCCCGGGCGTTTTTTTTACAGAAAGATTTGCTCTAATATTCTTTAATCTTCAGCTAAAAAAGGATATCTGTAATCCCTGGCAGGATCAAAAGTTTCTTTAATCGTCCGGGGAGAAACCCAGCGAAGGAGGTTGATCATCGAACCTGCTTTGTCATTTGTACCCGACCCTCTGGCCCCGCCAAATGGCTGCTGACCAACCACCGCACCGGTACACTTGTCGTTAATGTAAAAGTTACCCGCTGCATTCCTCAAGCGCTGCGCGGCTTTTTCGATAGCATACCTGTCCTGGGCAATCACAGCACCTGTCAGCGCATAAATGGAAGTGCTGTCAATCGTTTCAAGTATCTCATCAAATGCGGCATCATCATATACATAAATCGTCAGCACCGGACCAAATAATTCTTCACACATCGTTGTGTATTTTGGATCCTGTACTACTAAAACAGTTGGTTCTACAAAATAACCCTTAGTCTTATCGCAGCCGCCACCTGCAATCACTTCAACCGAAGGATCGGCCTTTGCAGCATCAATATACCTGACCAGTTTGTCGAAAGAAACTTCGCTGATCACTGCATTGATGAAATTGCTGAAATCCTCAGTTCCACCCATCTTAAATGTAGCCAGATCTCTAAGCATAAACTCTTTAACCTGTGGCCATAAACTCTTTGCCACATACACACGTGATGCAGCAGAGCATTTTTGTCCCTGGTATTCGAATGCGCCCCGAATAATAGCGGTGGAAGAAGCTTCAGCTTCGGCAGAGCCGTGAACCAAAATAAAATCCTTTCCTCCGGTCTCTCCAACAATGCGCGGATATGTTTTATACTTGTGGATATTATTTCCTATCGTTTTCCAGATGTTCTGGAAAACACCTGTTGATCCGGTGAAATGGATTCCGGCAAAATCAGCATGATTAAAAATCACCTCACCCGCTTCCGGTCCATCTACATATACCAGGTTAATAACTCCGTCCGGCAATCCGGCTTCTCTAAAGATCTGCATAAGTATATGCGCAGCAAAAATTTGGGTATCCGCTGGCTTCCATACTACAACATTACCCATCATAGCAGCTGAAGTTGGCAGATTTCCTGCGATAGCAGTAAAATTGAAAGGAGTAAGTGCAAATACGAAGCCTTCAAGGGGCCGTTGTTCCACCCTGTTCCATGAGCCCTTCGGAGAAACAGGAGGTTGCTGCTTGTAGATGTCGGCCATGTAGCTGACATTGAAACGAAGGAAATCAATGAGCTCACATGCCGAGTCGATCTCTGCCTGGTAAGCATTTTTAGACTGT
>DATFQH010000063.1:0-2381 GCA_035264385.1 Pedobacter sp. | reverse complement strand
TGACTGGTGATCATTTCCAGGTCTGGATAGATATCGAAAAGTTCGCGGTCGACCAGACCATGCATAAATTTAAAAAGAGAACCTTTAAACCGGAGACCGTGGCCGCTTAGTTGGCGCTTATCCAGGATCAGTGCAAATATCCTAAAATCCATTTCGTCAAGATCTTCCAGTATCTCTTGCCGTCTGTTGTGATCGCTTCCGACCGCATCGGAATCTATGCGACCACCATCGAAATGGCGTCGGCTGACTGCTTCCAGAATTGGTAATACCTCTGGTGCGCCTACGTTTGGTGGAATTATTGCTGAAACAATAAAATGGGTGGTAGCATGTAATCCAGAAGGTGTCTGTTTAGAAAAATCCAGTGTGTTGTTTCCCCACTCGCTCAGATATGCATTCTGTTGTTGCATGATACTTTATTGCAGTGACTTGGTCACTTTCTTAAATTCGCTTACCGCCAAATATATTTTCCGGATCAATTACCAGTTTCTAACTCCGTTCTTGGCTTGCGGCCCCGTGGCTTACCTGTATAAGGTGCTTTTGCGACGATCGTCTCAGGTGAGATCGCCAAAACGTAACCGGCTTTGCCTTCATGGTCGAAGACCGAGGCAGTAAACGTATATTTAGTAGCGTTGTAATCGATACCACCTTTGGAAAGTATAAGCTCTAAGGGAAGAGAATACCCGCGCCCGGTACGGACGATTGAAAAAGCACTCTGCTGATCAGTTGGGACCAGATAAAGATTTTTGATCTTGCGTTTCCCCTGATCAGTCCCAACCTGAAATTTTGTGGTTTCGGGCTCAATCCCGAGTTCTTCAATCGTAGCTGCTGGGAATATGATTTTGCCTGCATTTGAAATATAGCCAGTCGGCAGCGCCTTAGCTTTGACTTTCTCTTTTGTTTTTGGCTGGTTTTCCTCTGGTAAGAAAAACCTGATGTCTTTTGATGCCATCGTGATTGTATTTGTGAATTTGACTTGCAATATATACCAATGTAAAATATTTTCTTGCATGTGGGTGAATGACATCTTACTTAGGTGCCAACCTGCAACCAGTCGTTACCTACACATAAGCTGAATTTTTTTATTGGAATAAGTGACACGATGTCACTTATTCGGTTGTCGTAAATCATACATGTAAATGGGAGTTAGAACTATAAGCTTTTTTGAGTGTCACCTTCATTATCTCTGTCTGATCACACTGATCAACTAAGTAAGACTTCACCTGGTGGGAGGTCTCGAACAAAATCCGTAATGATTTGTTCGTAGCAGCTAACTTACAACTCAAATAATGGTAACGTATAATATACGTCTACTCGTTAATCCACAGCACATTTATAACCAAGTACTACAATATATTGTAATATTTGGTTATTTTTATATTTTTAGCATTGTCCTGGTTGACAAGCCGGCGTTGATGAACTCTTAAAATTAATTTATCATAGATGTCTTAGAAGATCGTGATTCTATTGTAAGCGTATTTTCTGACTACCCTTTGTCCCGTTTGCTGGGTGGTAGGATGTTTAAGATTTATGAGGCCAGAATAGACGTTATCTTTATCTAAAAATTATAAATTTGCATTTATAACATCTATAACTATCTAATGAAAAAATACTTTTTAATGTTGTCGGCTTCCATTTTATTTCTTTCATGTTCTGATGATTCTGAAACAGTTACGCCTGAACCTGGCTCTATATTTAAAGTTGAATACATTCAGTCTGGAAGTTATGAAGACTATAAAAAAGAGATTGGGTTTAGCCACCCCTTGGTTTATGAAGGTACAGCAGTTGAAACCGGTCCTAGTTTAAGTGAAACTGCGTTAACCAACGGAAAGTATGTGTTTGTGTCATCTAAAAAATTAGAACTGTTAAAAGTTACATTTAATACTGAACCCAAAGAAGACTCAGGTGAAATGGCAGAGTTTGTTATTAATGTTTATAAAGACGGTAAACGAATTGATAACAAATCCTTTAAAGTATCAGGGAGCGGAGTAATGAATCATTCATGGGAGTACAAAGGAGGTTTGATGCTATAGTAAAATTCATCATAATTTAATTAGGTTTTGATATGAGAGACTGGAATGAAATAATACAAAATGCAATCTTAATAGCGATGGGATCTGCTGTTTTAGGTTTTATTGCTATGCTCATGAGAGATATTGTTCTTTCTTTTTTTAAGCGTTCTGCTAAAAAGGGTCTAAAATGAGTAACATAGACGAACTGGACTTAAATAAGCTTATTGCGAGTCTTCCTGAGGAAGAACAGAAAAAGATTAAAATTAAGCTTTTGAGGTCGCTTAGGGAATTCTACGCAAGTTTAGAAACTGAAAGTCTTACTGTCGAGAATAACGAATTACAGATTGAGGATATAGCTGCAAAAGCTCAAAA
>DATFQH010000062.1:0-7535 GCA_035264385.1 Pedobacter sp. | reverse complement strand
GTATGGGGCATGGTGCTTTACAGGGTATTTGCCTCGGTGTGGGCTGATGAGCAGAATATAGTCTCGCCTGTAAATGCACATCTTTCAAAAAAAATGCCCTTGCCTGAAGTGATGCCCGACACTTTCGAACTGCTGCTGAATTATCCTGATCCTTTCACGGGTGAAACGCCGGAAGTTATTGATTTGAACCCGAAGGGGACAGGTAAACTTAGGCAAAACGCGACAGCGAATTTACCGCAGGTAACGCCTTTTAACCCGCTCGACCACATGAAGTACCTGGGTTATGTGGCAGACGGAAAAGGTAATCATCGTGTGGCCATCATCAGTTACCAGGGGCAGGAAAGGATGCTGAAGGAAGGGGATACTATCAGCAGGGTTAAAATAATTAAAATCGGAAAGAATGCTGCCACAGCCAGTTATGCTGGTAAGACCAGGCTGCTTAAAACTGAATGATATGAAAAAACTGATACAATTAATAGCCGTGATAGTCTGGCTGGTTTCCTGCAAACCTGCAGAATTGCAGTACATGGATAACCTGGGAAGAAAGGTAACTATGCATACAGACACCACACTGATCCGGGCGGAATTGCAGCGTGAAGGAATGCTTATCCTTCCAAAGATCGAGCATACCTATTATTGGTATGAAAAAGGCAGGGTCAACTATTCTCAGGGAGCCTATTCGGGAAAAGTGCTGCATGGACAATACCGCGCGTACGACCGGCAGACCAAGCGGCCGCTGCAGTCCGGTAAGTTTAACCGCGGGCTTAAAAGCGGCAGGTGGCTGACATGGAATCTGAATGGCCTGCTTGAGCAGGCTGAGATTTATAGCGAAGGACAGTTGGACGGCCCTTTGGTTAAATATGATGGGCTGGGCAATCCTTCGTATACCCTGAAATACAATCATGGTTTGCTGGTGATCGAAAAAGCAAAAACGGGTCAAACACTGGTTCAGCGGGTCTTCGGTAAAATTAAGCGTTTATTTAAAGGTAAAGGAAAATAAAAATGATCCGCTCTTCGGCACTCTATATCTCCCTTATCGTTTCTCTGCTGATCCTGCTCGTCTGCGGGGCGATGCTTATGGTTGGCTACACCTATAAAATGCAGGAGAGAAAACAGGAGCGGCGTATTCAGTTAGCCAGAAATATAGCATCTGGCACGCAACTGGTTCTGCTCAGCAGTTTTAGATCGGATACTTCATTTCGGCTCAGTTTATTTAATGAGGCGAAACAGAGTCCTGGACTTGCTGACAGTGTCTTGCTGGAGAAGAGAACCTGGGGTCTTTATGAAACAGCTTTGGTGGAAACTTGGGCAGGCAGAGATACTTTAAGCAAGGCATTTCTGATCGGGTATGCGCCGGAGGATACGCTGAAAGTATTCTATTTGGCTGACGAAGACCGGCCGGTTTCCATTTCCGGAAAAAGTAAGATCAGCGGGATGGCGTTTCTGCCGAAATCCGGAATCAGGGCGGCCTATGTGGAGTCATCAGGATACGCGGATAAGACATTGGTTTATGGAAAAACAGTTGATAGTGACCGCTTCATACCAGAGCCGGACGGGAAAGCCTGGGAGAAACTCGCAGACTGGATCTTCGGACTGCGCAGTCGTCACACGGTTACATCTGGTCCGGCAGACAGCGTTTCTAATTCTTTTTTAAATCAGGTTCAGGTGATTCGCCTGGACGCTCACGCTCAGATACCGGCAGGGACGGTTGTTTCCGGAAACGTGGTGTTTCTGGCAGACAGCTCGATCACTTTATCAGGAGATGCCAGATTAAAAAACGTTATCTTGATTGCTCCCTTTATCCGGATCGATGACCGCTTTGATGGAAGCGTTCAGGCCTTGGCTACCGACAGCATTTCCACCGGGAATCAGGTACACCTGCGATACCCGTCAGCGATGATGATCCTGAATTTAGACACTATTTCCTTCCAGCCCAGGATATCTGTGGGTGAGCAATCCCTGCTGGAGGGGCAGCTCATTGCCTACGAAAAAGAACGTAGTCTGCTGATGCCGATCATCGAGATTGGTAAGGGATCGGTCGTTAAGGGGGAAATCTGGAGTAAGGGTTATGTGGCTCTGTCCAAATCTGCCCGGGTGGAGGGTTCCGTGTCGGCAGTTAGACTCATGGCTAAGGTCGGTGGGGCGATCTATGAGAATTATCTCATAGATGTGGTATTGGACAGACCAAAATTGAGCAGGTATTATCTGAGTTCCAGGTTAATTAACAAACCAAAAATGCTAAGTAAGGTATTATGCTGGGTGGACTAACCCATAAAAAACTACAATCCGCTACGATTGTGGAAACAGTAATTGCTTTACTGATCCTGATGATCAGCTTTGCTTCGGGAATGGTGATCTACGGCCAGATCGTTGGAACCGGAGTGAACCAGCGGAGGCTGCAGGCGGAAACAGATACAGAATTTGTTCTGGATAGCCTGCTTAGTTCGGGAGGGCTGACTAACCAGCAGATAAATCGTGGAGACCGGGTGATTGAAATTCAGCGTTCTCAGGATAAAAGATATAATGAAGTAACAGTGGTTAAAGCCATCTGCCGGGATATTTCAGGGCAGCAGCAGCAGCTTGCGGTTATCCAGATAATGGTAATAGGGGATGGAAAAGCGGATTAAGGCGTTCACATTGATCGAGGTGGTGCTGGCCATGATGCTGGCGGCTATTGTGATTGGTATGGCTTATACGGCTTTTAGTTTAATGGCCAGGATGTCTGCCGGTTTCAGGGAAAAAAACCTTGCGCATGCGGATGTGCAGGTGCTTAGGGAGGTTTTGCAGCGTGATGCGGAGCGGGCTGGTGTGATTCTCATCGCTGATGGAACGATCGATTTTAGCAGTGAGTCCACGCCGCTGCAATATGAGTGGAGGCAGGATTATTTGATAAGAAAAATGGAGCTGGCGCAGGATACTTTTAAAACGCCAGCACTGGTGGTGCAGGCTTATTTTGAGGGGCGCTCACAGGCAAGCGGCATTGTAGATCGGTTAGTGCTGAATTTTATTAACGATAATGTGCAGATTAAACTGAACATTCGGAAAGATTATGACAGTAAGGGACTTTTTACAAACAGGAGGAATAATGGAACAGATTGATATATCCAGGATCAGAAACGAAAAAAGGACTGAAGTAAGCGCATCTCCGAACTCAGGTAATGGATTGAAAGGAAATAGTTCAAAGATCATGGAATTGATGTCCAGGGATATCAGTTTTGGTGCTTTGGGATTGGGTGACCAGAAAAAGGAGAGCTTCTTTTTTGAGCTGAGTACTTTACTGAAATCTGGCATTGACCTGAAGAATAGCCTGGATTTGATTACGCTGGAAACTTTGAAGGATAAACACCTGGACATTTACAGGGAGATAAAGGCTAAGGTAATAGCGGGAGCTTCACTTGCGCAGGGGGTTAAGGCCTCGGGAAAGTTTTCCGATTATGATTTCTTCAGCATACAGATCGGAGAAGAAACAGGGAGCCTGGATGAGGTGCTGCAGGATCTGGCCTTGTTCTATAAGCGTAAGGTGGAGCAGCGGAGAAAGATCATTTCTGCACTGAGCTATCCTGCGATTGTTCTGTGCACGTCCGCTGGTGCTGTTTTCTTTATGCTCAGATTTGTGGTGCCGATGTTCGGGGATGTTTTTAAAAGATTCGGTGGTAAGCTGCCATGGATGACTGAAATGGTGATCAGGGCTTCGTCGCTACTAGGTACACTGTTCTTGCCGTTTATGCTGCTGCTTACCGTCTTGGTTTATTTGCTTTATAGGTATCGTAGGAATGATCGCTTCCGGGACCTGTCCAGCAGATTGGTTCTGACTATTCCGGTTGTGCGTGAACTGGTATTGAAGATTTATCTGGCCAGATTCTGCAATACCATGCGATTGCTGATTAGTACGAAGATTCCTCTGCTAAGGGCGATAAGTATGTCCAGGCAGACCATTGGTTTTTATCCGCTGGAGGTTTCTTTGAAAAAAGTAGAGCAGGACATTATGGAGGGTGAGTCGCTGCACGCCAGTTTAGCTGCTTTCCCTGTTTATCCCCCAAAGATGGTACAACTGGTCAAGGTGGGTGAGGAGATCAACAGGCTTGATCACTTTTTTGAGAATATCGGCGATCAGTATGTTCAGGAGGTGGAATACCAGACCAATACGGTGAGTAAGCTGATTGAGCCGCTGATCATTATTTTTTTAGGACTGGTGGTTGGTTTTATCCTGATCAGTATGTACCTGCCGATGTTCCAGATGAGCAATAGTTTTTAGCGCCAGCAAGGGAAGAATTTTATAAATGAAAATATAATACAATACGTAATAATCAATGAAAATCAGAACTAACTTAGTCAAGAAAAAGCTGAAGCTACTGTATGGCTTGTGTGCGATGGCGCTAAGCGCAAGTGGTCAAACCGCAGTATCCTTTCCCAGCCCAAATGCTGCAGAGCTTGGGAAGTACGGACAGATTCCAGTCGAACTATTCAATGGCTTACCAGCCATTGGAATCCCAATACATGTAATTCAAAATAAAAATATTCAAGTACCCATAAATCTTTCCTATCATGCGAGCGGAATCCGGACTGAACAGCATCCGACGTGGGTGGGACTTGGATGGAGCCTATCATCAGGAGGCAGCATCACACGTATTGTCAACGGAAGAAAAGATGAAACGTTAGCCGAAGATATTCAGAAAGAAACCGGTTGGGGATATAATTATAGTGGGTTTGGTAATTTTTATGCTTACAGTCTGCTAAATAATAGCGACTGGGCTGAAAGTGCTGGTTTCCACAGGTTTCGATCGGAGCATTTATACTCGTCTTATATCGACTCCGCACCTGACGAATTTATGATAAGTGCTCCAGGTCTTAGTGCGAGTTTTTATTTCTATCGGGACGCCCAGGATGTTGTGAAAATTAAAGTAAAGTCCAAGGACGGGCGGCATATTAGGGTAGAACCGGAACTTGTTTCGTATCCATCGTTTAATTTCTATAGTAACAATCCGTATAATGCAACTGAGCCTTACCGGATTAATTCTTATACTCAATCTTTTGTTAAGCCATTTTATAAATTCGTTGTTACTACCGAAGATGGAACCAAATATGTTTTTGGAGGTAGCCAAACTTCGATTGAGTTTTATACCACTGAGGCAACCGGTTATCGAAACACGATTCCCTCTTCCTGGTATCTTACAGAAATATCCAGTTCCCCTACAGTAAAAGTTAACTTTATTTATAAGCGTTCAGGAAATCCTATTGTAGAAAATAACGTAATAACCAAAACTTTTAGTTATGTGCCCGGAGCTACTGACGGAGCTTGTCTCGGTGGGTGTTCAGAAGAGTTCCCTGGGTCTTCGTTGACAATTCAGCACCCAATTTATCTTTCAACCATTTCTGCTTCGGATGGCACATTCATAGAGTTATTTAATAGTAAATCGACGGAGCTCCCTTATGAAATAAATGTCAATAATTTTTTGGGAACTCGGGGTGCTAATTTCAATTTGGCGCTGGACATCAGGCAAATTGCGATTGATCAAAACTACTGGGTTAAATTGGATTCAATTAAGATCAATAAGCAAAAGAAAATAGTTTTTAATTACAGTTCAGACATCACCAAACGCTTGAAGTTGAATTCGGTTGCTTTCAAAAACCTAAGTAATAATACGCTGAATAGTTACACACTTACTTATAATAGCACCATGCTTCCCGTCTATAATGCTAAACGCTCTGACAATTGGGGATACTTTAATAACAAATTCTATCAAGGCGTTGATCCAACCACTTTTTATGACTTTCGTTCGCCTGATACAGCCTTGATGAAAGCCGAAGTACTGACCAAAATCGCTTTTCCCACCGGCGGATACTCAATTTTTGAATATGAGGCTCACACCTATTCAAAAGTTGCAACACAGTTTCCACTATTTACAGTTACGAATCAAAACGGAGTTGCTGGTGGTTTGAGGATTAAAAAAATTACATCTTCTGATGGACTTTCCATAAATCCTTCAATTATAAAAGAATATTCGTATGTTAATGAAGATAATACCTCTAGTGGAATCTTGTCGGGATTGCCGATCTACATAGCCACTGGCCATGCACATGCTCAATATTCAGTTGCCAGTTGGTCAGGACTTGCCGTCTTTAGGGCAAGGGCAGATTATCATCAAGCATATGCCATAATTTCTGAAAATTATTTAAATATGTTAGGTAATACAAATGGGAGTCATGTCGCTTACTCACGAGTCATTGAAAGTACCCCAGGTGCCGGAAAAATAGTCAACAAATATACCAACCATGATAGCCACCCTGACGAATCGCCTGTGAATCTTTTCACAAATATTGATGACAGAACGCGAACTGATGATTTCACATCTAAACAACTCGAAAGGGGGTTGCTGCTTTCAACCAGTACCTTCAATCAAAATAATACGCTTTTGCATGATGTCACATTTGAATACAATTCCGATCCCACTCGTTATGAAGATTATATTAAAACGATTTCCAAATGGGGTTTGCCCGGTCCAGGAGAGGTACCGTTTGTGCGATTAATAGCTAACAAAATATATACTTTTTATCCTTATTTGAAAAAGAAAACTATTCGCGAACTTGATATCAATGGCGCTGCAGTAACTACAACGGAAAGCTTTTTGTACGCACCTGAGGATAAAACGGTAAAAGAATCATCAAAGATAAACAGTAATAACGATCTTATAAAAGTATCTTATTTTTATCCGAAAGATATGCCAGGCAGTGTATACCTTGACATGGCGAATAAGCATTTCATTTCTCCAGTTATGTTAAAAACAACAACTGTGAACAATGTTTCCACTGATTATCAATTAACCCAGTACATCAACCCTTTCACGGATATTTTCGTCCCGTCAAAAGTCTACCGTGGAAAGTCATCTTCAGTTATAGAACCTTTATTCAGCTATGATTTGTATGATAATCAGGGCAACATCTTGACCGTTTCTAAGGAAAAGGGTCCTAAAACCAGTTATCAATGGGGTTATAACAAAACATATCCCGTAGCAGCGGTGAAAAATGCGTCAACTAGCGAATTTTATAATCAGAATTTTGAGGATAAAATTATTGATTTTGATCAGAATCTAACACTGGACAGCTCTAGGGCCCATACCGGTAGATATTCTGCAAAAATCAGCAACACGGGTTCAGCAGAAAAAATAAGCCATTCCACCACTTGGATTCCTGTTAATTTGAACTCTGCCAAAAGGTATACTTTCTCCGGATGGGTGTATAGCGATAATCCCTCCGTCCAATTATTCCTTTTTATGTTGAAGTCCGGTGAAACAGGTTATAATAGTTATAATGATCATATGCAAACGACGGTAAAAAATAAATGGGTCTATATGCAGAAAGAGTTCCTTGTCCCTGGTGATGTAGTGAGCTTATATCTGCGACTTGATAATAATACAGTCGGCAACGTCTGGTTCGATGACTTGCGGATACAGCCCAGTGAATCGGATATGACTACCTATACTTACAGACCTCAAGTAGGTATGACCAGCAGCATTGACAACAGTGGACGCATAACC
>DATFQH010000061.1:0-15931 GCA_035264385.1 Pedobacter sp. | reverse complement strand
ATGGGTGGCATCAAACCGGGAGATACCGTCGTGGTATTCGGTGCCGGGCCCATCGGAATCATGGCCGCCAGATGTGCATGGTTCTTTGGCCCCTCAAGGGTTATCATCATTGATCACATCGATTATCGGTTGGAGTTTGCCAGAAATTACGCAAAGTGTGAGGCTTACAATTTCAAGGAAATGAAAGATCCGGTAGTGTTTCTCAAGAAAACAACTGACTGGTACGGCGCCGATGTTTGTATAGATTGCGTGGGCTGTGAAGCAGAAGGAAATACGTTGCAAACACTTAGCGGCAGAGTCATGCTGATGCAGGCGGGAGCCGGAACAGCGCTCCAATGGGCAATAAATTCGGTAAAAAAAGGAGGTATTGTTTCAATTGTCGGAGTTTATGGACCTCCCTTTAATCTGATCCCAATTGGTAATGTGGTCAATAAGGGCATTACTATTCGGGCAAACCAGGCTTCGGTAAAACGTCTTCTGCCAAAATTGATCAACCATGTCCAGTCCGGGCGCCTCAATCCTAAAGCACTAATTACACATCGCATTCCGCTGGAAGAAGTAGGAGACGCTTACCGTCTGTTCTCTTCTAAGCTCGACAACTGCATAAAGACAGTATTGATCCCCTCAGCTAAACACTAAAACTTATGGAAGCAAAGAATTCAAACTACAAAGACATACCAGGTTGGGGCATGGATGCAGATCCGGAAAACGAACCTACTTATCCGATTAAAAATTATACCGGGGATGATCATAACCGAATCAATTATGAACGCTCTGTACAACAACCGGTAAATGTAGAAGTGCTGATGTCGAACGAACGTCCCGCTGTTACAAGAGTTTTCGGTGATTCTGTACCACCCTCCGGATTAAGCGGAGCTATCCGTCGCTATGCATTCCGGCACAGTGAAGACCGGATACGTCACTGGATCCCACTTATACTGGCCGACCGCGTCAATATGTTTGAAGGGATAATTGAAGATATTAGCAAAGGTCACTTTCCGGATATCGCATCTGAAAGGGGCTGGAAAGTAGAGTGGAAACACAACCCCAAAAAAATGGTGCTAAAAGTGGCCACAGTCACTGCGCTTGGCCTGTTGGTTTGCTGGTCCTTAACCAGAAACAAAAAGAATAAAACGTTATCAAAACTCTTTAAACTATAATTGCCGAAAAGAAACATGAACCCTCAAGAGATCAAAAAGGCTAAGCATCTGGCTCAGAAGACAATGCGGTGTCTGGTTTCAGCGATGATGAAGCCAGCAACGAACCCAACAGACCTTAATAAAAACGCTTTCTATTTTATAGTTTCATTCTGTAAACGGTATATGGAGAAGTGCGCATATTTTTCCCATTATTATATTCCGGTTGCTTCTGAATTTGCGAGCAGCTGATGTACAGATATCCGTCTGCAATGGAATAACTATCCGGCCAGATCAACCTCTGGTCTTTTATCAGGGTAACCATTTTATGATCGGGGCTGATCTTTATGATGCTGTAATTTTGAGGATCACCGAAATACAGGTTTCCATCTTTGTCGAAGATCATTCCATCTGTAGAGGCAAAATGTCCGAGGTCTTCCACCTTGTTGCCAAGTTCAGTTTCTGACATGCTGAAATCCCGGAGATATTCTGTTTTAATCCGGTAAAGCTTGTCATCTGTCAGCGGCTTGTAATAGATCCAGACACCGTCCGGTGTCAAGGCAATACCGTCCGAATTGAATTTGGCCGGCTTTCCATCTTTCATTAACTCCCTGCCGTCGATGATGTATTTGTAGGCTGGATCAGATTTTACCGAATAATGCGTGCTGAGCACGCGGCGCATATTTCCTGAGGCCAGGTCGACCACTACGATACCCCCACCTTTGGATTCAGTCAGGTAAGCAAAATTTTTCTGTATATCGACCCTTACATCGTTCACATAGGCGGTATCCGGCAAAATATCTGTGAAAGAATAGCTGCGTTCCACGGCATTTGTCGTTTTATTCATTTTCACAAGTTTTGCGCCATTGCCAGTAATGGTTTTCAGCATCGGCGCAGCCGGATCCAATATCCAGAGCGCACCACTGTCATCTACAAACACAGATTGTACACAAACCCATTTATTACTGCCATCCTGCCCGGCCTGCCAGCTGTTGTAGGTTTCATCCGGATAAGGTGCTACCATGTTCCCGTCGGCGGCTATCACAGCATATTTGTAAATAGCAGACCACCGCGGATAATTGACCCACATACGCCCGCGAGCTTCCTTAGCTACGCCCGTGAGCTGGTAGGTGTCATCTGAAAAAACCATTTCCAGCTCGCGGGATTCAGGTCTGTCTTTTTTACACGCCGTAAATGCCGTTAGCAGTATGACGGTGACATATGGTGCGGTTTTCATGAGCTGGATTTTATAATTCTCTATTGTCATTGTTCGCTAGCTGATCCGGAGCATCATTATCAAGATCTCCGTCGTCGAGGCCTGTTTCCAGTTCCTCTCTGTCCCGGTCAAACCCTTTTGAAGTCTCATTTTCGGGCAGGGCCGGGTCGGCTGCATCTTCATCCCGATTGTTTACTCCCGCCGCCGCGGAAGAATTCGCCCTGGGCTTATCAGCCTGCTGCTGCGCCTCGTCCGGAGATCCCGGATTATGGCCTTTGCTGCTTTGCAGTGAATTGTCTGTGTTCATATTTTAAGGATTAAAATGTTGTCTAATCATAGCCATAAAGAGTGCCTGGTGTACATTATTGGTACAGCTCATCTGGCACTGTAAATAGAAGTTGCTCCATTCCGATGGAGCAACTTTTGTGTCTTCTGGTCTATCGTGGGGCGGGGCAGCGGCGGGTAAACTAACCTCGCCGCCGTAATTTCCCCTGTGCTATCTAACCTGGAAAATGGTTAACCGGGTGATTCTTCGCTGTCGCTCAATTCCTCATCTTCCAGACCGTCAATCTCCTCAGCATTATCCTCTTGCAGCCCATTATCCTCCTCCAGATCAGAGGGCAGTGTCCCGGTTTCGGACGGATCTCCGGCATCATCGCCCGTAATCTGCGAATCGTTTTCCGACTGCTGCTCCTGTGTGCTATCCTGACTTTGATTTGTCCCGGTATTTTCCTGATCCTGATTTTCGTGCGTAAAGCCTTGTTGTTGCGTATTCATAGCTTGATTATTTATAAAATTATTTTTGTATTGGTTTTGTGGTTGTGTCAGTTCTGCGGTCCTTGTTCTTCAGACTATCCTTTTTAGACCAGTTTTTCTTCTTCATGGCCTTATTCTTTCCCTCAGTCTTCTTCTTCATCTGTTTTTTGGCTGTGTCCTGCCGGGTTTTTGTAGTGTCCTGCTGCAAGACGTCGCCTGCAGAGGCCGAAAAGCAGAAGGCTAACAGCAGCATCATCATGAGTAACTTTTTCATAAATTTTTGATTTTAATTGTTTAACAATAGACCGTGTTATTTGTGAACAGTCTGGTTGCGCCGCTGGTTTTGCTGATTTGTAGTTCGGGTATAAATCACCGTCTCGAGTGTTTATACTTTTTTCGTTTTAACAGGCAAGGCGTTAAGATTCCTCATCGTTGCCAGTGACAAATTGTATCGTGGATAATACTTATCGGCTGAGGAAGAATACCTCTTTTGGAAAGTGCAAAAACAAATGAGAAAAATTAAGGGTTAAAGCGATAAAACAACATATGCGGGCACGGACAATGTGCCATTGACCAACGGGAAAGACCGTTATTCAATTTACTTACTAATCATACTAATTATGGAAAATTTCAATGCAGAACATAGCGAAGGCCCGGTTGCTAAAGCTATTGAAGATCAAACAGCAAAGCTACCATCAGACCTCTTTCTATGGGCTTCTCTCGGCTCAATGGCGATATCTCTGGCACTCAAACTAACCGGAAATAAACATCATGCACTATTTGTAGGCCAATGGGCGGCCCCGTTCCTGCTGCTCGGCATATACAACAAAATTGTTAAAACGGAAGGGCACGACTAGTCGTTTAATTCTGTTTTGATTGGGGTGTTCGGAGACGGACGCCCTTTTTTCAAATGATAATGGCGCACATTAAAATTAATTAAAAAATAAGCATATGGGAAAGAATCAGAACAACACCTACATACCTCCAAAAGGACGACCATCAGGCTCAGGACGCGAAGGTTCAGGTCTAAAAGATGCATTTTCGGTAACCGATCTTCAACAAGATAATGAACTGTCTGAGCGCTATACCAGCGGCGAAGACCAGCCCGCGGCAAATGTACATATGAAACATCCAAACAGGAATGTTGATAAAGGAAGAGAAGATCAGGGCGATGAAACCACTTAATAAAAAAAATATGGAAATAATAACAAAACAAGAATTTGAGGAACTGTCGCAGCATCAGTCAGAATATTCAATTTCTATATATTTGCCCGTGCATGAATCCGGCGTTGAGGTAAATGAAAAACAAGACCTTATTGTGTTTAGGAACCTTTTGTCCCAAGCCGTTACAGAACTCATGCAGCATGGAATGCCGGCGCAGAAAGCCGCTCAGTTTATGGAACCGGCAACAGCCTTGATCAAAGACGAAACATTTTGGTTTCGGTTGTCTAAAGGCCTGGTTTTATTGATTTCCAGGGATTTTTTTAAGGCACTCCATGTGCCCATTAGTGTTAAGGCAGGAGTATACATCAATTCCAGCTTTCACCTGTCGCCAATAGTGCAGCTTTTTTGTGACTGTCCATACTTCTATTTGCTGGTACTTAGTAAAAAAAGTGCATCTTTCTATCGCGGAAATCGGTATGGCATGGATTTGCTGGATATCGAAGGGTTACCTCAGGGCGTCAATGATGTCATTCACTTTGAAGAAAAGTCCGAGCGAAAACTATTTAGAATGGCGGGGACAGGTGTTGGCGGCCATGCAAGTTATCATGGCCATGGTAGTGGTCTTTCCGATGAAAAGGAGTACATTAGCCAGTACCTGAAGGAAGTCGGACAAACGCTTGAAAAAGAAATACTCGCTAATGAGCAGGCGCCCCTGTTGCTTGCCGGTGTTGAATACATTGTGGGGATATTCAAACAGGTCTCCCATTATAAACACATTGTGGAAGCATCTCTTACCGGCAGCTACGAACATGTAGATGTCAGCTCGTTATTTCAAAAAGCACATCCCCTGGTCAAACCTTACATACAACAAAATAGTAAAAAAGCGCTTCAAAACTATTACAACCAGCTCACTACATCATTGACATCTTCCATGCCGGATAAGGTTATCCCTGCCAGTTATTATAAACAAATCTCAACACTATTTGTCGAACAGGATGCTCATGTGTGGGGAAAATTCGATGAGGACAATAACAAACTGGAAATTAACGAAACGAAGCATATTAACGATGAATGTTTAATCAACAAAGCCATAATCAATACCCTTAAAAACGGGGGAGAGGTTTACGTTCTTGAGCCCGAGCGCATGCCTAATGCCGCTGTGATTGCCGCAATCCTGAGGTTTTGATTGTTAATGAAAAGAGACGGTGGTTAATCCGTTATGGAATAAATGTTCGATCTTACAACTGATCTTTAAAGCCGCATCAGTATGATTGTTTAATACACGGAAGAGTAAAGGTAAACGTGGAGCCCTTGCCAATTTCGCTTTCCGCAGATATCTCCCCATGATGACGTTGAATGATTTCCCTGCATAAGTATAAACCGATGCCAAAACCGGAAATCGAATGCATTTGGTTTCCTTCTACACGGTAATAACGATCAAAGATTTTGGAGAGATCATCGGGATTAATGCCCATTCCGCTATCTTTTACACTTAGCCTTAACAGCCCATCAGTGGTTACGCAACTAACACCAATGACGCTGCCAGCCGGCGCGTACTTAACAGCGTTGCTAATCAAATTATGGATAACCTGACCGACTTTGTCCCGGTCCGCGTTGACAAAAGTAGAAGGAACCGGTTCAAATGCCACCGTATGGCTAGTAATTGTTGCCAGCGATTCGTCTTCAGCTTCTTTGACCAGAACCGCAAAATCGAATATCTGAACGTCCATGTGAATCTTGCCAGACTCCAGCCTCGATACGTTTAGAAAACCGTTAATCATATTGGTCATCTTGGCGATCTGGGTATTTGCTTTCTCCAGCAGTCCGGCTGTAAAAAGGTCTCCGCGCTGCTTTTGCTTGCTAAGCAATACCTGGATGTAGCCCTTCATTGAAGTCAGCGGCGTCTTTAATTCATGACTAACCATACCTATGAAATCGTTTTTGCGCATTTCATCCATTTTAGGTTCGGTAATGTCTGCCATTACACCGGTGATGTAATCGCCATTTTTCTCATCTTTCACATATTTTCCGACCGATCGGACCCAGCGTTTTTTGTGATCCAGTAGTCCGGTAACCGGGTACTCAACATTGAAATTTGCGCCATTGGCAAACGAAGCCGCTACAGCATCCCTTACAACCTGTTGATAATCGAGGTCTATTTGATTAATGGCACTCTCGAATGATACCTCCTCCTCTGACTCAAAGCCGAACAATTCGTGAAATCTGTGGGAGGCAACGATTTTGCCAAGATGCTGATCCAGGTGCCATACGGCCAATTCTCCTGATTCTATCGCCATGCGCAAACCCTCTTCAGCCCGTTCAATTTTTTGTGCAGACTGCTGCTGTTCGGTGACATCCATTACTACGCCGGTAAATGCAGAAAATGCACCTGAGGGATCTGCTTTTAAGTTCCCGATGGCGCGAAGCCAGCGCAGGCGTTTGTCATGCAAGCCAACAACCGGATAAGTTACGTCGTAATCACCATTACCATTTATTGCTTTCTCCAGTTTATCTGCAACATCATTCCGGTATTCCTCGCTAATCTGTGCCAGCGCGGCTTCAATGGACAAATCTTCGTCAGCATGATAGCCAAATAATTCTTTCAGGCGAGCGTCGGTAACGAATTCACGGCTAACGGAATGTATAAACCATGTTCCAAAGTTGGCCGCATTGATTGCCAGGCGAAGGGCCACCTCACTTTCTTCAATCTTTCGCCGGGCTTCAGGAGTTGCTTGTTAACAATAGCCAGTTCTTCATTCGTTGCACTTAGTTCCTCGTTAGATGCGCTCAATTCTTCATTGACCGCCGCCATTTCTTCGTTGATTGCCTGCAGCTCCTCAGATGTCCGTGCAAGCATCTTTTGGGATTGTTTGAGTTCGGTAATGTCCCTGGTTGTGCCTGCGATCGCTTCAACATTCCCACGCTCATCAAGCACGGGAATAAAGATATAATCATAAATTCGGGTTCCCAGAGTTGCATGAGGGAAAGACACCTCACCACGGACCGGCTGTCTGGTTGCTTTAACCTGATCAATCTCCCGTTCGTGCATTTCGGCATGCCAGGCTTCGTATCCGTTTTCAATCAAACTCTTCCCGATTGCGTTATCCCAGGTCTTTCCCCACATCGACAGTAAAGCCTGGTTAGCATAAGTAAAGCGATAATCCAAGCCAAATACATACATCAGGTCGGGCGTACCCGAGGTAATGGTTTCATAAACTCTTTTCTGCTGATCGGCCTGTTCCCGGGCTTGCCGCAGTTCCTGCTGTATCCTAACCATATGCGTCACCTCAAACACGAACGCAAGGATACCATCAATCTCATTGTTTTCGTCGCGCCTGGCCTCATAATTGAAGCTGAAATAACGATCAATGGTAGGACCATTTTCAAATTCTGCCAGAGGAATAAGCAAGTCTTTAATTTCATAAGGTTGTCCTGTCCGGTATACGTTCAGCATAGCTTTCTCCAAAACAGTACCCGACAGCTCAGGCATGGCATCCAAAACCGGACGCCCCAGCAACTGCCTGTCAGAGAACAACTGTTGATATGCGGGGTTAACCAGTTCATAAATCAGTTCCGGACCGTCCAGAATACAGATACCGGAAGGAGCCTGCATAAAAAAACGTTTGAGCCGATCCCGTTCACGTTGAAAAACTGCCTTATCTGCTTCGGTTCTCTGACGCTCATTTACCTGCTTCGTATTTTCCAATACCCAAACCGCTACTTTGACTATCTCGCCAGCCTTATCTTTCACAGGGGCGTAAACAAAGGTGACGAAGATCTTTTCCTCCCAACCATGGCGAATCAGCATCAATGCTACTTCATCAGCATAATAAGCTTCCCCGGTTTGAACCACCCGGGCCAATGCTGCCTGGTAAAAAGGTTTGGCTTCTGCGAAGGCATCCCAGTAATATTGACCGTAAATTTTCTCATATGGTTTACCAGCTACCTCCAAAAATTTATCGTTGACCAATTCAGCGACCAGGGTATCGGCATTCAGAATACATATTCCGATTGGCGCATGTAGCACGGTATGGTGTAATTCTTCTTCGTTAGAAAAATGCATGGGCAGGGAAATAGTTTTTGTAGTCAAAATAACCAAATAATCTCAATTTTGTTTAACAGTCGTAGCAACTTATCCGTATCTCAGCTACTGCATGCTGATTTACGCCATTGGATAGAAGTTTGTAAAGTGCATCCATATATTGGAAGCATCGATGAGTTTATAAATAATAAACTTTAGATTTGTCGGTCTAAATTCTCAATCTATGCTCAAAATGAATTGTTCGCGCGGTCTGGTGATGGCCTTACTATTACTGCTTGTTACCATCTACTCTGGATGCGCCGTACACTATACAGTGGCAGTAAATAAATTTGCTTATCAGGATGATATTGCAATCGAGCTCCAAAAGGTGCAGTCTAGTGACGGCCAGTCTACATGGGGTAATATGGCCCTTGTTCCTCCCAGAAAGCATACCTTTGTAAGGCTAACTCTGCAGCTCAGCAATACAGGCGTCAGCAGTCAGGTTGTGGATCTAACTAAAATTGTCCTGTTTAACGCTGAGAACAAAACCAAATATCCGGTCGTGAAAATTTATCAGGTGGCGCCTGTACCTATTGGTGCGCGGGACGACCTGAAGTTGAATGCCGGTGAGCAGGTGAAAAGGGTACTGATGTTCACTTATCCTCAAAAACTTCGGCCAGAATTACTTGAGATCAACGGCAAGATCGTTCAAATTACTTACCAATAGTTCGACAAAAAAATAAGGTCGGACAAACCGCTTGACACTTCGTTTAATCATGAAATATTACCAATCTAGTAGCATGTAATACATAGTACAATACAAAACATACAACCTTGTGTAACATGTTACCAACCGGTGTAGTCTTAGTATAAAAAGCCTTCAGTTATGGAACGGAATATTATACTCACCATCATCGCATTTATGATCAGCACTTATGCTGCCTTCTCTCAATCCGGGGAAGGGACGCAAAGAATTAGTGGATCACTTATAGATTCATTGTCAGGAAAGCCCGCTGGTTTTGTCACCGTCGCTATAAAAAACACCAGCAATCGGGTTATAAAAACACAGCTGAGCAAAGCAGACGGAACTTTCTCAATGGACAAATTGCCGGAAGGAAAATTTTTCCTGTCACTAGCCTCCGTTGAATACAAAACCAAAATTACTCCAATCTCTATGATTTCCGGGTCGCCTTCTCTGGATCTCGGAAGGATCAGGCTGAGTCCGGTAAATCACCAGCTCAAAGACGTCTCGATCGTGGCCGCACGTCCAATGATCAAGCAGGAGTCCGACCGAATTGCCTATGACCTCCAGGCTGATCCCGACAGCAAATCCAACAGTGTGCTCGAAATGATGCGAAAAGTCCCGTTGATAACCGTAGACGCAGATGACAACATTCAGCTGAGCGGAAACTCCGCTTACAGGATCTTTATCAACGGCAAACCTTCAAGTTTGATGGAGCGGAACCCGAAAGACGTACTGAAAACTATGCCTGCCTTCTCTGTCCAAAAAATTGAAGTGATCACCACACCATCTTCTAAATACGATGCAGAAGGGCTTGCCGGTATCATCAACATCATCACCAATAAGGCGATAGAAAATGGCTACAACGGTACCGTGAATCTCAGCCATCGCTATCCCCTGGGCGGGCCGTCAGTTGGTGGGTCATTCACCGCTAAATCCGGAAAGCTGGGCATATCTGTCTTTGGTGGGGCAGGGCTGGCGAACACGCCCTCCACAAATATCACCATTTCCCGGACCGGCACAGATGAGTTATCTTCAGACCTTTTCCAGTCTGCAGAACGGGAGAGCGATAACCGAAATGCTTACCTGGGTACCGAACTGAGTTATGAACTGGACTCACTGAACCTTTTCTCGGGTCAGCTGAACCTGAACGGCAGCAATGGTACCGGCGATTTTTTCCAGCGTTCTTTGCTGCAAAGCGGCACGGCGGTTCTTCAGCAGTATGACTTGCTGACTAATAATGAGAATTCGGGTAACGGTGCAGACGCAGGTCTGAATTATCAGCGTGGATTTCGCAGGAACAAGAATCAGCTACTTACTTTTTCTTACCGCTATTACGGTTTCATTAACGATGATGCTTCCGGTCAGCTGTTCAGTAACAGAAGCAATTATGATCTGCCCGATTTCCGTCAAATCAACGAAAGCATAATGAACGAACACACGGCTCAGCTGGATTATGTACATCCTGTTAAAAACTTAAGTATCGAGGCAGGGGTTAAAGGTATCTTCCGGACCAACGAAAGCGAATTTCAATATTTTTCCAGAAGCGCTGAAGACAACTATACTATAGACCCCGGTAAAACCAATACGTTCAACAACAGCCAGACCATTCTTGCAGCCTACAATTCTTACCAGTACAACCTTGAAAAAAACTGGTCTGTGAAGGCCGGTGTCCGTTTAGAACATACTGCAGTAGATGCAGATTTTGTGTCAACGGCTTCTCAGGTCAGTCAAAATTATTTCAGTGTGGTCCCTTCCGTATCTTTCAGTAAGCGATTCAATACTACCGGAATCAGCTTCGGATGGAACCAGCGTATCCAGCGTCCGGGCATCAACCAGCTCAATCCATTTGTAGACAGGACCAACCCGATTTTCGAAAACACGGGTAATCCGGATCTGCGACCTACCAAGGGCAATCAGGTGCGCATCGGCCTAGACTGGAGTAAAAAAGGTTCCTTAAACCTTAGCCTGTCATACAATTGGATCCGGGGTCTGATCTTCCAGGTTTCTGAATATGACCCAGCTACAAACATTACCCGCACCCGCTACGAAAATACCGGAGGTGCAAAGGCACTCGGCGGCAACATTAACTTCAATTATCCTTTAACCAAAGCATGGAATCTTAGCCTGAACGGAAATCTGGCACATGGCTGGGCCGACGGGGTGAGTGGAGGAAAACCGATCCGAAACCAGGGTTTTATGTACAGGTTTAACCTGAGCACAGGGTTGCGTCTGGAGAAGGGCTGGAGGTTGAGTGGAAGCGGTTACCTGAATGGGGGCGAGCTTACGGTCCAGCAACAATCAAATACGTTCGTGAGCACGGCATTCAACGTAAGCAAGCACATCCTGAACGATAAGTTCAACATATCTGCTTTCAGCAACAATCCTTTTAACCGTTACCGCATGAATATCACCAACAGGTTCGGTCCGAACTTCGATCAGGTAAATAACAGCCAGCAGAACTTTCGTACCACGGGTATAAGTCTGAACTACAAGTTCGGAAAGATGAAAGAATCCATAAAAAAGAATAAGCGCGGCATCAGCAACGAAGACGTGAGCAATTGATTTGATCATCTATTTCATTGAAATGTATTTTTAAAATCTATAAGAAATTAATCATAACCTATAAAATAGCAATCACCCACCTCATTTTTCTTTAAAATTAAAATAAGTCTCTGAAGCCGGTTAAAATTAAGTAGCAATTGTATGCTTCATTTTAACTGGCTTTGACCTGATCCATACATAAGCCATACCTGAACCGTACTTAAGCCATATCAAACGGATCGGAAATGGTTAAGTATCGGTCTGCTTTAGTTTGATCTGAATTTAACCCCCAAGCTATAATTTAGCATTACCGTGGTTTTGATGTGACTTGTTTCCATTGATCTGTGAGGGCAGCCGTGGGCATTACTGTGCTCGGGATTTATACTTGTTTTTAATGTGTTAAATACCTGATCCGCAAACCCGATATTGCGCATAACAATATGACAGCTGCTGTTTTTTTTAACTGAGCTTTAATTTTGATGAATTAGGACGGAATTTATTGCCATTTATTTGATAACTATTAGATTTGTGTAAACAAATACCCCACCATGAGTAAAAAAAAGCAGGTGATGAATCCTGAAGATCTGTCACAGGAACTTGCACAGCGTGCAACCAGAAGTAATCAGGCAAAATTTTTCCCTGTTGTTGCACTCGGAGGGTCGGCAGGATCCTTTCATGCTATTGAGAAATTTTTTCTTCATATGCCGGTCGACAGTGGTTTTGCTTTTGTTATTGTTATGCACCTGGATCCGACACATAACATTGATATTTCGGGGCTCCTCCAGCATTCCACAGGAATGCCAATTATCGAAGCACTCGATGGGACATCGGTTGAGCCAAACAAAATATTTGTCATTCCACCCGATAAGGATATGGGTATCCATAACGGTAATTTGCTTCTTTTTAACGCATCAAGATCCCGTGGCGCGCACATGTCCATAGATTATTTTTTACAGAGTCTGGCTGAAGACCAGTGGAACCATGCTGTGGCTGTAATATTTTCGGGGATGGGTGCCGACGGAGAAACCGGGGTGCGAATGATCAAAGAAAAACTGGGGATGGCTATGGTGCAAAGCCCGGACACCGCTGAGTATCCAAGTATGCCTTCAGCGGCCATTAAATCCGGCCTTGTTGACTATATTCTTTCTCCGGAAGAAATGCCGGTTAAGCTGATTCAGTACCTCAACCATCCGGCACTGAAAGACCCGGTAGCTGAAGAGCTGATCAATGAACGCAACAATCAAACTCATCTTCAAAAGATTCTGATGCTGCTGCGTTCGCAGACAGGACATGACTTTACATTATATAAAAAGAATACCATAACCCGCAGGGTCGAGCGCAGAATTGCCTTTCATCAATTGCCTGATTATTTGCATTACGTTAATTACATCAGGGAGAACCCGCATGAGATCGATATTTTGTTTAAGGAGTTGCTGATCGGTGTTACAAAATTCTTCAGGGATATATTTGCTTTCGACCTGCTGAGAGATCAATTGTATGCCAACCTTGTTAAAAAGGGCCCGGAGGACCCCATCCGGATCTGGGTAGCCGGATGTTCGACTGGAGAAGAAGCTTATACAATAGCGATTCTGATTATGGAATATTTGGGGGGGCTGAAAACGAAGCGGAAACCGAAAGTTCAAATATTTGCCACAGACCTCGATGCCAATGCCATTGAACAGGCCCGAATGGGTTTTTATTTTTCGAACATCATTTCAGAGATTTCTCCTGAACGGATAGAGCGTTTTTTTGTAAAGAAGAACAATGGCTATGTGGTGAAGAAAGAGGTTCGCGAACTGATCGTTTTTGCCCAGCACAACCTTATTAAGGACGCACCGTTTACCAAGCTAGATCTGTTGACCTGCCGCAACGTAATGATCTACCTTACTGCAGATCTTCAGAAAAAGCTAATCCCTGTATTTCACTATTCCATAAACGAAAGCGGTTTACTGCTATTGGGACCGGCAGAATCTGTGGGGATTTTTAACGACGCCTTCAACGTAATTGATAATAAATGGAAGCTGTACGAGCGAAAGGGTGGGGTCTCTGCCGTATCGAAGGTGATTGATTTTCCCTTTAACATTGCCAGCCATACCACCAAGTCGGTTAAAGAAATGCCACATAAACCAGCGGTGAAGAGCATGCTGGCCGAGCATTTCCATAAGATACTGATTGATGATTATGCGCCATCGGCCTTATTGATCAACGAAAAGGGTGAGATCATCTATATCAACGGTAAAATGGATAACTATCTGCAGCTTCATTCGGGCGATGCTGCGCTTAACATTCACAAAATGGCTCGGGAAGAGCTGAAGTATATACTTGGCAATGCGATTCATCAGACGGTACTGAACAGGACCAGATCCGAATTTCCAGGTGTAAAGCTGTTGGTAAATGGCAAAACGCATCTTGTGGACCTCAGGGTAGACTATTTAGATGATGTACAGTTGCAGGGCTTGCTGATCATCGTATTTTCCGATAAGGGACCTTTAAAGAAGCGAAGGTCTGTATCCAGGCTAAGACCTGTAGAAGGCGATGTAGAGGAACTGGAAAAAGAGCTAAACTATACCAAGCAACAGCTCAATACCACTATCGAACAGATGGAAACGTCGCTGGAAGAACTCAAGTCGACCAACGAAGAACTGCAAAGTACCAATGAGGAATTGCAAAGTACCAATGAGGAAGCGCTAACTACCAAAGAAGAAATGCAGTCGCTCAACGAAGAGCTGATGACCATAAATCTTCAATATCAGAATAAAGCGGAAGAGCTTACCCGTTTGAACAATGACATGAAAAATCTTCTGGACAACACAGAGATCGGGACTATTTTTTTGGACAATCAGCTCAATATCCTTCGGTTCACGCCTCAGGTGACCAAGCTATTCAGTGTTATTCCGTCAGATATTGGGAGGTCGATTACGCATATCGCCTCAAATTTCGACTATCCTTCTATAGAAAACGCCGTTCTTGAAGTTATTGAACGGCTAAATGGCAGAGAACTGGAAGTGAAGACGAAAAAGGATGAATGGTACAATCTCAGGATCATGCCTTATCGCACCATGGATAATTTCATTAGTGGTGCCGTTCTTACTTTTACTAAGATTACCCCCGTAAAAGCGCTGGAAAGTAAATTGTCGACGTTATTAAGTTATGTACAAGTGGCTACAGATAATATGTCAGATGCGGCCGTAGTACTGGATGCCGACAGGAAGGTGCTTGTTGTAAACAGCAAGTTTTTAAAATTATTTCATCTAAGAGACTTTGAAATCAAAGAACATTTCTTTATAGAAATTGTTCATAACAAATGGAATACAGACAAACTGGACAAATTGCTGCTTAAGAGATTAGACAATGAAGAATTGTATGTCCAGCATGAATTTCCTGGTATTGGTATAAAAAAATTGATCATCAATGCCACATATTTTTCGCATGCAGATACGCATATGGCGATGATGGTTGTTTTCAAAGAACTCGAAAGTGGATAAAAAAAATAAAGACACAATAATAGCATTGCTGCGTAAACGTATTGATGACAGTTCCGTAGGCAGCGACAAGGTGATCTGGGAAGAAAAATTCCACGACAACGACCTTGGTCTTTTGCTTAGCGAATTGCAGATCTTTCAGCTGGAACTCGAAATGCAAAATGAGGAACTTATCGAGTCAGCCCGCTTACTGGACGGCGAACGCGCTAAGTTCGCCGGATTTTTCAACCTCGCCCCGGTCGGCTACTTCATCCTCGATCATATTGGTGCAATTATAGAAGCCAACCAGACAGGGGCCGATCTGGTTGGGATAAACAAACAAAAATTAATAAACAAGCGCTTCCAAAGCTTTGTTGATCCGGAAAATTGGGAGCTATTCTACGCTTTTTTGCACAGTTTGCAAACTCAGGAAACCAAACAAAGCTGTGAACTCAGCTTATTGTTTGCTGATCAGTCTGAGAGCTATGTGCGAATGGAGGGAACTGCCATATATGACCCGATAGTTAAAAAAAACCAATATTATATTGCCGTTATTGATGTTTCCGAGAGCCGGATTGGCCAGCAAAAACTTCTGGATACTACACAGCGCCTGGAAATGACGCTGAATGCATCCGAAATGGGAACCTGGACGATGGAGCCCGCCAGCAATAAGGTGTTTCTTGACGATTTCAGTTATACCTTACTCGGAATAAATCCCTGGGATTTCGATGGCACTGCCAAAGGGTTCATTCAAATTGTACATCCCGATGAGCAGGCCAACATGCGTCAGCAATTGCTGAACTCCATCCATAATTCTAAGGAGATAGATCTCGAATTCAGGGTCATTACAAAAAGCGGAGAACTGAAAACCCTGTGCATCAAAGGCAAGGA
>DATFQH010000060.1:0-5539 GCA_035264385.1 Pedobacter sp. | reverse complement strand
ACAGCAACCCTTGCTTCCACAATATCGTTTCTGCCCGTATTGTTAATATATTCCCTGTACCTGCCCCATCCCGCATGTTTCCTATGAAAGGTATCGCCCTGATCATCTTTGTAAACCGCAGGCACGCTGGTCCAATCCTTAAAATTACCGTCTACCTTAATGCTGTTCATTCCGGAATAAACCGGCGGCACCCTGCTGCCCTTAAATTTCCTGATGTTACTGATCATCTGGTAATAATAATTATCATTAAAACCACCTTTCATCGGCTCCCCGTCTCTGCTAAACTCTTCATTATAGAGGTCTACGAAATACGTTTCACCTTTATCGATCTTCTTCCCAAGAAAGTGGCTGGCCGCACCATCATCAAAACGCATAGCCACCCATTCATTCCAGCCGGTAATGAATACAAATTCAGGATCAACTTCCAGGGCCCGTTTCCACTGCTCCCCAAAATACAGACCCTCTGCCGGTCGCTTAACCTCAGGCTCCTTCCCGTCATGAAAACTCCGGCCGATATTGGACATCGGATGTTCCGCAATACTTACGCTGATCTGTTCCGGCTTGTCTGCCGATTCGTGCCAGCCATAAGACTGTGGTGTATGGTCTACCCAGGTCCATTTATCCTTACCTTCGCCAAACCATTTCTGTCCCTTACTCCATGCCCAGGACTGCCTGATGTTAAAGAAATTCTTTACCGTTTCGCTTTGTCCTTCAGGTGGTGCCAGCAACAATGGTTTGCCCTTCCAGTAAAACCAAAGATCCTTAAATAATTCCTTTGCGTAAATATTATCGTACAACCTGTTGACGGTTGCCGTCGGATTAGAATTCACGATAAAGGCAATGGAAGGGGTAGACATACCCGCTGCCCGCATCTTTTTATAAGTTTCGGCAATTTTGCTTACCTGGGGAAAATAGATCGCCGCATTGGTCACATCCAGAATCAGCACATCCACTCCGGCATCGGAAAGCATTTGCGCATGCTTCCTGATGATCCATTCATCGTCGGGCAGATAATATCCAAAATATGGTTCTCCCCAATGGTGAAAAGCATGCATCGGCCCATACTTAGGCTGACCTAGATTTTCTTTAAGTAACTTACTGATGTCATACGGGCTCAGGGTATCCGATGGCTGTCTGGGCATAACACCCTCACCGGCCGCCCCGCCACTATGCTTATCATAGCCATGCGCACCTTGCCAGATGAAATAAAAGATCCCGACATATTTATCAGGCCTTATACCGCTGCCATTACCGGTCACAGTTCTGCCCAGTGCATCTTTAGCAACCCAGACGTCTGCCCCTGAAGAAGATACTAGTTGCCTGGTATTCATTTTATCCTGGGCACCGGCATTAAAAAAAGACGCATAAAAAATGATCAGGGCTATTGTCCTTTTCCAGATCATGATCAGTTCTTAATTACCTTAACTTCTTTAGGTGCAGATACATCTGTTTTGACCTGCCCGTTTACCAGCTTGGTATGCTTTATCTTCACTACACCATAAGGTGTCGGGAAACTCCCTTCAGCAAATTTAAGATCACCCAGATGCGGCTCTATCTTAATCGTTTTACAGCCCGCTTCAAGCACCTTTACACCAAGTACATGTTCGGTCAGCCACGAAGTAGGCCCCGATGCCCAGCCATGAGACAAGCTATGACGGAAGCCGATATAGCAATAAGCCCCATAGGCTCCGTGAATGTCTGTTTTACCCTCAGGTACCAGTTCATCTATACGGCTGGCATTATGAAGCCAGTCCATATTGAAATCCTCCCAGAAGCTGGTTGCCCCCAGGTCGAGCATCGCCCCCCAGTAGGTTTTGATGATGTCCATAGCACCTTGGTAATTGCCGGCTTTGGCCATTGCCTGCAGCATATAATAGCCGTAAAACGTAGAGAAACTTCTAGCCCCACCCTCAGAGATCACGTTATTTGCCGTTTCTTTAGATATCATATCCGACAGCGATAACAGAGCTGCCGCCTGCTTGGATCCGTTAATATCCGGTACGTTCTTTTTCATGCGATCCGCTACAGCCTTATATTTTGCAGCGGCAGCATTGTCTTTCATGATGGTAAACATTTCCGATCCCGCATTCAGGGTCATAACCATCAATGCCTGCAGGCCGGCGTGTATAGCCGGCTCGTTTTCACTCGACGGCCAGTCTAAAAATCTGCCGTCTAATTTTTCACTGTTTTTATCGTCAATTTTAGTAGACAGGTAATCGAGCAGCTTTGCCATATATGCCTTCTGTTCCTTCAGATAAGCCAGGTTACCATTATATTTATACAAGTCACGGTGAATGATGATCCACCACATCGAATAGGCACTGAGGCCGTTCATCCATTGCGTTGGTGGTGTTACATCCCTGATCAGATCCAGACTTTTGGGAACCACTTCATTGTATCCAAACACATTGCTTATCGTGGTTACTTCCGGATGCATATCGCCTACCCAAACCAGCCGGTCACGTTTAACACCATCCCAAAGGTATTGCTGCATATTCAGGTGTACCGTATAAGCTCCCGTTTCCCATATCTTGTTCAAGCGCTCGTCACTACTTTTAAAAGAACCCAGGTAAGGAATATCTCTGTACACGAATATCGCCCTTACCTCTTTCAGTAGCAGCTCCGAATTGCTATCGACCAGATCTATACGAACGAAGCGAAAGCCAGTATTTCCGATCTCCAGAACGCCCAGCCAGGGTACATCTACCACAAAGTCACGGATGGCGTGATCGTTGGTAGCGCTGGCCGGAGCACCAGTCTCAGACATGGTCTCGGCAGCAGATTCACCAAAGCGGATCCTGATCTTTACAGGTGCATTCTTTTTCATCATGCCGGTTACGATCTGCAGGCCACCCTGAAGCTCTTTTCCAAAATCGAGCATAATACCGCCCTTTTGCTTATCGTCGCTGAGCAAACTGACCATATCCTTGTTGACCAGTTCACCTTGCCCGTTTCCGGGCTTCAGCAAAAACTTCGCATCCTTTACATACTTGCCTGTCTCATCAGACTGCCACAATACCCGTTGGGGGCTCAGGTATACGCGGGCGCGTTTATCCACCTCCATACCGGCGGGTTTTTCTTTAAATATTGGCGGCAGCTGCGCACTAAGCTCCTGCAACAGGCAGCAGTACAGCATTAATAATAGTGATAATTTAAGTTTCATTTGTGTGTGGTTTGTATCGTATTAATATTTTACTGATCTGATCGAAACAGGCCCTCTCAAACCAGATGGCTCCAGCCGGCTGTCCGGGCGATAAGGATTATCACCTGACCAGGTCTTTCTTTCCGCTACCGGCAGCTTACTGTCGCCGATCAGCCTGTTTACCCAGGTATTTACTACCGAGATTTCAATTTCGTTATCTCCGGTCTTCCAGGCACCGGTTACCTCTACCCTCCAGGGATAAGTCCATACGCCGCCTGCGTCTATACCATTGATCTTTACTTTGGCCATTACTTTTACATCTCCCAGTTCCAGGAATAAACGTTCACCGGCCGTAGCTTTGGTACCCTTAAAACTGGTTGTATATACCGCAGTACCCGAATAATATTTGATGCTTTCATCCTGGCTTTCAGTCCAATCGGTTAGTGTTTTAAAAACCACAGGTTTGGCCGGACCTCTCATCTTGTCGTGATCAAATGTAACTTCCCAGGGCGATGCAACAGTAGCTACCGTTTGTTCAGCCGGGAAATTGACATGACCTGAACCCACAGAAGAAGCAGGCTTTCTGAATACAATAAATGCGCTCTCCAAAGGCCCAAGCTTCAATGGCACGGTCGTAGCGCTTCCGTTTGAAGTATATTCCGGCAACATCCTTACTTCACCTTTAACCGGGTCCCATAGCTCGGGCTGTTGCGCAACAACTTTAAATACAGGAGAAATACTGATGACCTCCTCACTCTGATTGCTCACAAAATAGATCTCTTCCCTTGCTGTTTTTCTGTGGATATACAATACAGGATCTTTGTCCTTCACCTTAAAATCAGGAATGATCCCAAGCTCGTCCAGTGCAGTCTGCATGTCCAGACCCGACATTACCGTTCCCTTTCCAAACTTACCAGATTTCACATTGGTGCCGTCTACATTGCTCCAAAGTTCTGCAGCCAGCTTTTGTACTTCGGTATCTGCCGAAGGAAAACCAGCCAGCCCCGGCGAACGCTTAGGCGCAGGCCCCATAATATGCGCACCCTGAGCTACCAGGTCCTTTATCTTTTTCAGCAGTTCAGGCCGCATAGTTTCCAGCTTAGGCAGTACCAGAAGGTTATAGCTCATTCCATCCGGCAATACCATTTTTCCATCCTGTACCTTTACCCGGTCTTTGAGCACTTCCGCGTTGATGTAATCAAAGGAATAACCCTGCGGCAATGCCGGATCGGTAATTCCGGTCATTTTAGGTGCATCTTCACCAATAAAATAAGCTACATCTGCTACATAAAGACCTTGTTGCAGCATATAATTAGAACGCTTTATATAGTCTGTAAACAGGTTTAGGTAACTGAACCAGGTATTGTGCCTGTTAAATTCATTACCGAAATTGGCATTGATACCCGGTACAATATCATCTGTAGGCTGCTGAATATAAACATGAAGCAAGGTATTGTTGATCCCTTCCGTAAAAAAGCGATCGCCACGCTGCTTCATCATATATGGATATCTGGCATAAGTTTTACCTCCTGCGGTAAAGGATTCGGCAGATACCCTCGTCTTTCCGTAGATATGCGCCGCAGAAGAAGCCGCCCTGTTTTCTATATTACCAAGCTCGCCTTCACTCCAAAACTCGCCGGCGATTTCATCAGACTGTCCGCCATATTGCAGAAATTCACCCGGGAAACCCCAGTGGCCGTAATTCTCCAGCCAGGTATGCAGACCATATTTATGACTGATCTCTCTCAGACCGCCAACGTAATCGTAAGCAACACGATCGGCGATGAAGCGCCTCAGATCCCATAAAAACCTGTCCGACTGGTCCTGGCTACCCACAACCCTACCCTCCATAACCGGAAGATAAGGTAAGGGATCATATCCGAAACCGGCTTTAAATTTTGCGATCAGCCCGTCTGTCCAATTTTGGCCGCCTGTCTCGTAACTATCCTGTACTGCAACTTTCCAGGTCTTGCGGTCTTCAGCAGGTACACGCTTCATGATCTCTCCAAGAAAAGCATCAAAATGACTGGCCACGTGCTCCTTGCTCATTTTATCTACCTCAAGACCGATTCCTTCAGGAGAAGCAGGGCCGTTTTTCACACCCGTAGGCAGCATCCCGCTACGCATAATGATCCAGTCGCCTGCAGGTACATCCCACTTCAAAGTACCATCTGCACTCATCTTATCAGAAATATCGATCACACTTGCAGGATCAATCACCAAATCTTTATCATCTACTACAGGCTGCGCAGCCCATTGATATTCATGCCAGTACGGTAAAGGACTCTGATACATTTTAGCCAGCGTCTTTTCTGTAAAGCTTTCTATAGCAGGAGCTGCTGATATTTTCAGTTCAGCTATCCCAAATTCTGGAGAAGCATCTTTAAAAACCAGTCT
>DATFQH010000059.1:0-14831 GCA_035264385.1 Pedobacter sp. | reverse complement strand
AACAGGGTATCTGTTATAACCTAGAATAAACTCAAGTATTTACTTTAAACTAAACGCTGAAATCATGGAAGATATAGAATCAAAACATACTGAAGATCCGAATAAGCCCCACAAGCCGATAGAACATGATTATGCCAAACACGAAGCAGATCCCGGACCATCGCCTCAGGCGGTAAACGAGTATAACGACAAGGGAGCGGGCCCTGCGATGAAGTGGATTATCCCTGTGATCGTAGTTGTATTACTCATTTTGTGGTTTATATTTTTTAGAAACAATACATCAGCACAATAAGAGATTCCTATAAGTCAATAACTACCTAAACATAAAAGGCTCAATGCAGATTGCAAAGAGCCTTTTTTAAAAAAGCTTTCCCATCTGGCCCGGAAAACTCCTGTTCAAATGTTTATATGCAGCTTCAGTAGTTTCTCTGCCACGCGAAGTACGCATCAGAAACCCCTCCTGAATTAAAAAGGGCTCATAAACTTCCTCTATAGTTCCTTCATCTTCTCCTACAGCGGTAGCAATCGTTTTCAGCCCTACAGGTCCACCCTTGAACTTATCAATTATCGTAACCAAAATCTTATTGTCCATCTCATCCAGACCATGCTCGTCTACGTTCAGGGCATTTAAAGCGTAACGTGCAATCTCTGTATCGATCTGTCCGTTGCCTTTAATCTGTGCAAAATCCCGTGTTCTTCTCAGCAGTGCATTTGCAATACGAGGTGTACCACGGCTTCTTCTGGCAATTTCATAGGCCCCTTCATCAGTAATCGGTGTTTTCAGTATCTCCGATGAGCGCAGTACAATGGTTGTTAATAATTTGGCATCGTAATAAGCCAGCCGGCTGTTGATACCGAACCTCGCCCTTAAAGGTGCAGTTAGCAAGCCGGATCTTGTTGTAGCACCAACCAGGGTAAAAGGATTCAGGTTGATCTGTACCGATCGGGCATTAGGGCCGCTTTCCAGCATAATGTCGATTTTAAAATCCTCCATTGCCGAGTACAGATATTCTTCTACCAGCGGGCTCAGCCTGTGGATCTCATCGATAAATAATATATCTCCGGCATCCAGATTCGTCAGCAGGCCAGCGAGGTCACCCGGCTTGTCAAGTACCGGACCAGAAGTGATTTTAATACCTACCGCCATCTCGTTGGCGATAATATAAGATAAAGTAGTTTTTCCTAATCCCGGAGGGCCATGCAATAAGACGTGATCCAGCGGTTCACCCCTGAGCTTAGCCGCTTTTACGAAAATTTTCAGGTTTTCCATCACCTTTTCCTGCCCTGTAAAGTCTTCAAAAGCCTGCGGACGCAGTACCTTTTCGATATCGCGTTCTATCGGAGATAAACTCTCAGCAGAAGGATCAAGATTTTCGTTCATGTTGTAAAGTTAGTATAAAAGCGGAGCAAATAAATACTATTTGCTAAATTTAATAGCAACCCGACTGTCTTTTATACCATTAGAATAATCGTAAAATCCAGTGCCCGACTTTACACCTTTATTGCCGGCATTCACCATGTTAACCAATAGCGGGCAAGGCGAATATTTCGGGTTTCCGAACCCGTCGTGAAGTACGCCCAGGATAGCCAGGCAAACATCCAGTCCAATGAAATCGGCCAGTTGCAGTGGTCCCATAGGGTGCGCCATACCCAGTTTCATAACGGTATCTATTTCTTCTACGCCAGCCACACCTTCATAAAGCGTAGCAATTGCTTCGTTAATCATAGGCATCAATATCCTGTTGGCCACAAAACCCGGGTAATCATTAACTTCCACAGGAGTTTTGTCCAGTTTTTTTGAAAGATCCATTACAATCCCAGTAGTCTCATCACTGGTAGAATAACCTCTGATTACTTCTACAAGCTTCATTACCGGCACAGGGTTCATGAAATGCATGCCAATTACCTTTTCTGCCCTATGGGTTACAGAAGCAATCAGTGTGATGGAGATGGATGATGTATTGCTGGCCAAAATTGCTTCCGGTCTTGCGAATGCATCCAGCTCCCTGAAAATTTTTAATTTAAGTTCCTGGTTTTCTGTAGCAGCCTCAACAATCAGATCAGCTGTAGCGATACCCTCCTTGAGATCGGTAAAAATAGTTATGTTCGATAAGGTAGCAGCCTTTTCCGCTTTAGATATGGTCCCTTTGGTCACCTGTCTTTCCAGATTTTTATCAATAGTTCCGAGTGCCTTCGATAAAGCATCATCGCTGATATCTACCAGACTTACCTGGTAACCAAATTGTGCAAAAGTATGGGCTATACCATTGCCCATGGTACCTGAGCCGATCACCGAAATTTGTTTCATGGTGCTAATCTATTGATTATCCACGAGCCCTCCACAAGATCGTAAATAATTCTGTCGTGCAGCCTGCTGGGTCTGCCCTGCCAGAACTCAATTTTTGTGGGCTCTACGAGGTATCCGCCCCAGTTTAATGGCCGCGGAATCTCCTGCTCCTTATATTTTTCGGTTAGTTCAGCTACGCTTTGTTCCAATAACGTCCTGTCGCTGATGACCTTACTTTGAGGCGAAGCGGCCGCACCGATCTGGCTTCCCACCGGACGGGAATGAAAATAATCTGCCGACGCCTGGTCAGAAATCTTGCTCACGACACCTTCAATACGTACCTGTCTTTCCAGCTCTGCCCAGAAAAAAACCAAAGCAGCCTGAGGGTTTTCTGCAAGATGCTGACCCTTGTTGCTCTCATAATTGGTGAAGAAAACAAAGCCGTCATGGTCTACCCCCTTTAGCAATACAATTCTTGCCGAAGGCCTGCCAAAACGGTCTGCCGTAGCCAGCGTCATTACATTTGGCTCATACAAGCGCGCATGAACCGCATCCTTAAACCATTTCTGAAACTGAAGTATCGGGTTGGCATCCACCTCATGTTCTGCCAGCTCTGCTGCGCGATAATCTTGGCGTAAGTTTTGTATGTTTTCTTTTGTTAACTCCATGTTCAAAAATAAGGGTTAAGTTTATTTATTTTCTAAATCTCTGAAATGTTAAGTCGAATAGCGCCATCCTCAGGTAAATTATTAATCTCAGAACCATTTTTGATGGATCCAAATTTCCAGCGCTCTGTAGTTTTTCTCACCCAGCATCACGAAGAGGGAACCATCGGGTTTATATTGAACCATCCAAGTGCTTTAATACTCAGTGATCTGATCCCTGAACTGGCAAATGCCAACTTCCCTGTTTATGTAGGAGGTCCCGTGGCTAACGATACCGTACATTTTATTCATCGTTGTTACGATAAGCTGAATGATGGCGAAGAAATCGCTAAAGGAATCTATTGGGGAGGGAATTTTGAGGCATTAAGAGTGCTGATTGACAACCATGAAATAGACCAGAGCGAGATCAAATTCTTTATCGGCTATTCAGGCTGGGCCGAAGAGCAGCTACAAAACGAAATTGTAGAAAATACCTGGATCGTATCAGACCAGTACCATCCGGATATCGTATTTTCAAACAATGAAGAAGAGGTCTGGCGCGAAGTAATCGTTAACCTCGGGCCTAAATTTGCGCATGTCAGCAAATTTCCGCAAGACCCAAATCTGAATTAACGCACCGCTATAGCCTGCCGGAATTAACCCTCCAGTTCGGCCGCACTTTCTTCCACCTTCCTGCGCAATTCATCTTTATAGGCCTGCATTTTAGCAGCCAGACCTGCATCTGCAGTAGAAAGAATCTGCACGGCAAGCAAGCCCGCATTTTTTGCAGCATTCAGGGCTACGGTAGCCACAGGGATACCATTTGGCATTTGCAAAATAGACAGTATGGAATCCCATCCATCAATAGAGTTAGAAGACTTAACAGGTACGCCGATTACGGGAAGAACTGTGATCGAAGCCACCATGCCCGGCAAATGGGCGGCGCCACCGGCACCGGCAATAATTACTTTTAAGCCCCTTGACGCTGCCTTTTTCGCATAGTCAAACATCCTGTCGGGGGTTCTGTTTGCTGACACAACAGTCATTTCAAATTCAACACCGAATTCTTTAAAAACATCTGCCGCATCCTGCATGATGTGAAGATCAGATTTGCTGCCCATTATTATGCCTACTTGTATGCTCATCAGGATATTACTTTTAATGTGTTTTTTATATAATTTGCTTTTTCGATAGCCCCCTCACGGTTTTGGTCTACCACGGTAATGTGGCCCATTTTACGGAACGGCTTGGTATATTTCTTACCATATAGATGAACATACACCCCATCCAGCGCCAGAATTTTTTCCAGTCCGCTGTATTTGGCTACGCCATCGTGGCCTTTTTCACCCAGCAGGTTGATCATTACCGCATTGCTAATCGATCTGGTATCTCCCAGCGGAAGGTTAAATATTGCCCTAAGGTGCTGTTCAAACTGAGAAACATAATTTCCTTCTATCGTATGGTGGCCGCTGTTGTGCGGTCTTGGTGCAAGTTCGTTCACCAGGATGTTGCCATCACGGGTAACAAACATCTCTACAGCCAACAGCCCGGTAATGTTCAACGAATTAGCGATGTTTTTCGCAATTGTTTCGGCCCTTTGCTGCAATGCCTCAGGATAAGTAGAAGGAGAAATCAGGAACTCGACCAGATTAGCTTCCGCATTGAACTCCATTTCAACCATCGGGAAAGTCTTCACGTCCCCATTCGGATTTCTGGCCACAATCACGGCAATCTCTTTTTCGAAATCTACCATCTCTTCGATCAGACAAGGCGCATCAAATGCATTTTCTATATCTGCAATATTGTTAACCTTCATTACGCCTTTTCCATCATAACCGTCACGACGTTGCTTCAGTATATAAGGGAAAGAAAAATGGCTGTTGCGGATATCCTCTTTTGTGTTTACCAGCTGAAATGCTGCAGTAGGGATGTTATTTTCTTTGAAAAACTGTTTTTGTACACCCTTGTCCTGAATCAGACGGATCACTCTCGCCTGGGGATAAACCAGCTTACCTTCTTTTTCCAGTTGGTCCAGCGCTTCAATATTTACTTTTTCTATTTCTATAGTAATGATATCTGCTTTTTTACCGAAGTTATAAACGGTATCAAAATCAGTAATGGAGCCACATTCAAAGTAATTCGCAATGTGTTTGCAGGGCGCATCGGTATCCGGATCTAAAATTAAAGTGGTCAGATTGTAATTGATGGCTTCCTGGATCAGCATCCTGCCGAGCTGGCCACCACCCAGTACCCCCAATTTCAAATCACTTATTTGTTTTGCCATATCTATATGAAAAAGTTATGCTTATTTTGCACAAAAATAACAATATAAACGGATTGCAGTAAAAATACTAAAGGATTGACCGCAAAATACCAACTGCTAAACCAGGGAAATGCCGGCTGCAAATACTAAAATAAGGAAATATTGATGGATGCTGATGCAATAATTATAGGTGCAGGTGCCTGCGGTCTGATGTGTGCGGTACAGGCCGGATACCTCGGAAAAAAGGTTATCCTACTGGAAAAGAATGAAAAGCCTGGTGCCAAGATCCTGATCTCCGGAGGAGGGCGCTGCAACTACACCAACCTGTACGCTACCGATGAGCAGTTCATATCTGCCAACAAACATTTCATCAAATCAGCTTTCACGCAATGGACCGTCGAAGATACCATTAGCTTTTTTGAGACCTATGGTATTAGCGGCGTAGAAAAGACATTGGGTCAGCTTTTCCCTGATGGTAAAAATGCAAAAGACGTAGTAGAAGTATTCACTTCACTTTGTGCCGATTTTGAACAGAAGATCATTTGTGGAGCAGAGGTAGGCGAGATCCTGCAGCTTGAAGATGGTTTTACTGTGGAGTATCAGAAAGCCGGCAAAACCAGAAACCTTACCGCACCTAAACTGGTTATTGCGACCGGCGGACTGCCCATCCCGAAAATGGGGGCTACAGATTTTGCCCTTAAATTTGCCAGAAAACATGCCCTGGAGGTCATTGAAACCGCTCCGGCATTGGTTCCGCTTACCATTACCGGCAAGGATGAAGAATGGTATGCACAGCTTTCAGGAAATTCTGTTTTTTGTGCCGTCAGCAACAGCAATATCTCCTTTGAGGAGAATATTCTTTTCACGCATTGGGGGCTTAGCGGACCAGCTATTTTACAAATATCTTCCTTTTGGCGCAGGGGTGAACAAATAAATATCGATCTGCTTCCACATCAAAATATCCGTGAACGAATAGAAGCAGAGCGGAAGGACAATGGCAAACTATTGCTTTCTACCCTGCTTAGTCGTTTTTACCCAAAAAAGTTCAGCGATGCGCTGTCAAAATTCCTGCCCATAGAAAAGCAGGTTGCTGCACTAACCCGGGCCGAAATAGAACTGATCCATCAAACCCTTCATTTATTTAAGGTGAAACCAGCAGGAGATAAAGGCTATGATAAGGCTGAAGTCATGCGTGGCGGAATCAGTACAGATGAACTTTCTTCCAAAACACTGGAATGCAAAAAGATCCCCGGTGTGTTCTTCGGTGGAGAATGTGTAGATGTAACGGGCTGGCTCGGGGGCTACAATTTTCAGTGGGCCTGGGCAGGCGGTTTTGTTATCGCGCAGAATATTTGATCCTTATCTTTAGCGCTATTCACGAATTACGAATTGCTTATGTTTTGAGTAAGGGTTGAGTAGGGGTTGGTTAAGGGTTGGTTAAGGTAAACCTAACAAAGACCATACGAAAACCTTATTTAAGCAAATCATAACAGATCATTAATTTATTGACTATTTATTCACCAAAAGTTGCTAGCAGTAATACTGAACAATAGCGAGTTATTGTCCAAAAATTGGCGATTTACAACAGCGCAGCGGAGCATCAGTCAATTAAAAATAAAACTTATGTTTTCCAAAACCGTTTATAGTTGATAACGACTGTATATAAATATGGAAACGATAATCAAATCTATAGAGATTAATGCTTCGGAGACAAAGTCTGGAATACACTCACAAATTCTCAATCTATTAAAGAATGGGCCAACGCTTTTGAAGAAGGATCAAATGTAGTTTCGGACTGGCAGGAGGGCGCTGTGGTGCTCTGGAAAAACAAAGAGGGTAAGCTTATGGTAAAAGGCCGTGTCGAAGTTAATTACGCTCCCAAGATTCTTAAAATTGGTTTTTTTGATAACGAAAATGCTCCTGATAATGCCGAATTTGGTGATTATAAAGAACATTATCTGCTGGCCGAGCACGAAGGGAAAACAGTTTTAACGATTGAATCAGGACCGCTGGAAGACAAATACCTTGATGGTATGAAGCCGCAATGGGATCAGGCTTTGAAAAGTATTAAGGAAATTTCAGAAAAGCATTAATATAAAAGGCGAACCTTGCAGTTCGCCTTTTAATTGTGATACTGATCCACAGGAAGAAGCTAGTACGTAGTTAACCTGCTTCAGGACCGGCCGCGCCTTAGTCGCAGTGCGGAACTGTATAGGTCCAGGTTTCTGACTCACCTGTAGATTCTCCGGTAGGGAAGCTGTAAAGCATACCCTTTCCGGTTTCAAACCACAATTTTCCTCTGAGTTTTTCTCGTCCGCCGATTTCGTTCATAGATAAGCTGTCGTAAATTCTGCCATTGATCATCACATATTTGATTTTCTCGGAATTGCGGATATCGTCCAGCGGATTGGCATCCATAATTACCATATCTGCCAGTTTACCAGGTTCTAAAGACCCTATTTCGTAATTCATGCCGAGGTATGAAGCGCCATTTATTGTGGCACAGCGAATGGCCTGCAGCGGAGTCATGCCGCCTTGTACCAGCATCCAGAGCTCCCAGTGTGCGCCTAAACCCTGAATCTGTCCGTGGGCACCGAGATTCACCTTGGTGCCTCCGTCTGAAATCTGTTTTGCTGCCTTGGAAACGTCTATGTGCCCGTAATCTCCGTATTCAGATGTAGTTCTTCTTCTTGAACGCTCATCAATGATAGGACGCGGGGTGAAAGCCATCAGCCGCTCATTTTCCCACACGTTCGTACGGTCGTACCAGTAGTTTTCTCCCCACTGGCTGCCATAACTTACAATCAGTGTTGGGGTATAGGCTACTTTGGTATTGTTCCAGAAAGAGACCACATCTTTATAGACTGGTGCTATAGGGATGCTGTGCTCTATTCCGGTATGACCGTCTGCAATCATGTTCATGTTGTGGTAAAACGTAGAACCGCCTTCGGGAACTACTTCCATTTTCAGTCTTCTGGCTGCTTCCAGAATCTGTTGCCTTTGGTCTCTGCGCGGCTGGTTGTAAGATTTTACAGAAAATGCGCCAACTGCTTTGAGTCTGCGCAGATGCGACATGGCATCATCCAGGTTGTTGATCACAACTTTAAAATCTCCGTCGGCACCATATAGGATAGAACCGGTAGAATACAGACGTGGGCCAACAAGACGGCCTGCCTTAATCATTTCGGCCTGGCTGAATACCATTTCTGTATTGCTGGAAGGATCGTGTGATGTAGTAACCCCGAAGGCTAAATTGGCAAGATAAGACCAGTCATTTTGTGGACTTATACCATCAGGACTGGTACGCAGGTGAGCGTGTACATCTATTATGCCTGGCATAATGGTTTTGCCTGTTACGTCTATTACCCTTGCTTTTTCCGGAATTACTGCTTCCGAAGCCTTACTTATGGATATGATCTTGTTATTTTCAATAAGGATCGTTCCTTCTTCTATTACTTCATCGCCCTTCATGGTAATAATGCGTGCACCTTTCAGTGCGGTAAGGCCGGTAGGGGAATCTGTTTTTATTCTCAGGTTCATGGAGATGCCTGAAGTATCCGGTTTAGGGATTTCCTGAGGTGCGCCCTCCACAAAGGTAAAAGCGGTTTTAATTTCACGGCTGTAATATTGTTCACCCAGCATCCACATGAGTTTCTTGCTGTCGCCGCTCCAATGCATGTAGGTTCCGGCATCCCTGGTAATCCTGGTAACGGGGATGGCATTGTTGGATGCCGAAAGGTCGAGTGCGGAGCCTATTGTGACCATCGGGGTGATGTAAAGGTTAAAGAGTTCTGTAAAGGCCATCCATTTGCCATCGGGACTTGGGCTGAACTGGCTGGCATAAGCCGAGGTATAGTGTGTGCGTTCATCGCTTCCGTTGAGGTTCATGCTTTTGAAAGCTTTCTTCCCATCTTCGTTGCCCTGGAAAAAGATCCGGCTGTCATCTGCATTGAACTGAGGCCTGATGCCTGATTCAGAGATGAGGGTTTTGGCACCACCATTGGCACCCATCATATAAATGCCTGTACCACGGCCATAATTGTAGCCAAGTACGTCATTACCCGAGCCTTTTCTGAATACGATCTTATCTCCTTTATTGGAATATCCCGGGGAGTAGTAAAAACCCTTCTCATCGGTAAGGGTTATGGTTTTTCCGCCGCCTCTTACTTCAGATCTTTTGATCGCACCTTTAAATTCGTCGCTCCAGGTTGAATAGATCACAAATTTGCCGTCAGGACTGATGTCTGGTTCAAATTCAAAGTCGAGTCCGTTGGTGATCCTTTCCGGCTTGCCATCCGGGAGGTCTTTTCTGTATAGAAAGCCTGCGGCGTTGAATACCACGAATTTGCCGTCGGGAGATGTTGTCAGTTGTCTGATCATTTTGGAAGTAAATTCTTCCATATATACCTGCTGCGGGAAATGAAGTGATTCCTGCACAGTTTGTTTGCTGGTGACCTGGAATGGTATGTCTACAGAGACCAGAGAGCCAACTTCTATTTTTTTAAACTTACCTTTCGCGTAGAATACAATACTTTTTGAATCGGGTGTCCAGGCGAAATTGGGATATACACCAAATATAGCCCACGTTTCCTGCTGGTCATGTGAGAGGTCTTCGGTAAGTGGCCACTCTTCGCCGGTCGATAGGTTTTGTACATAAAGCACTGATTTTAACCTTACTCTTTTTACATAAGCGATCATCTTGCCATCTGGTGAGGCTTGCGGTCTGGCAGCACCACCCTGTGTAGCAATAAAACTGGTTAGCTTGCCATTGTTCAGGTCGAGTCTGCGGATGGCGTAGATCAGGCCGTTGGGGTCTTTGCTGTATTCAAAGTTAGGGCCTGGCGATACGTCTTCGCTAAAATACAAGTATTTGCCATCGGGTGAGACATTGGGCTCTCCTGCATCCTGCTGATCATTTTTGCGTTGCGTAAGCTGTATGCCGTCGCCTCCGTAAATGTTATACATCCACATTTCGCCTGCACCAAGTGAACGGGTACCTGTAAAGTGTTTGCGGGCGATAAGGTATTCACTGTTTGGCAACCAGGTTGCATTATTGAGCAGTCTGAAGGTTTCTTTTGTTACCTGTTTTTTATTTGAGCCATCGCGATTCATGATCCAGATGTTGTCTGCGCCACTCTTATCGCTGGTGTAGGAAATGTATTTGCCGTTCGGACTAAACCTGGGTTGTACATCCCAGGCTATGCCCTGGCTCAAAACAGTGGCGGTACCACCGGTAACAGGCATCACATAGATGTCTCCCAGTAAGTCGAAAACAATGTCTTTCCCATCCGAACTGACGTCAAGATTCATCCAGGTGCCCTCGTCTGTATTGATTTCAAACGTTTTAGCAGTTCCTGAATATTTTTCAATATCCCACTGTTTATCTTGGGAAAACACAGGTTTAAATATAGCGAGGAAACACAATAGGAGTAATGATGTTCTCATAAGCGGAGTAGGATTGTTAGTTTGGCTGCAATTTAGTAATATCAGTTCATTTTTATAGTTTTGGAGGGAAGAAACTGTTAATCTATGCGCGATTATTGCTTTTCTATGCATAAATTATTCCGGGAATGGCGAGGGTAAAATATGAATGAAGCGGAAATATTAAAAAGATACTGGGGTTTTGACAGTTTCAGGCCTTTGCAGGATGAAATCATCAGGTCTGTGTTAGATGGGAATGATAATCTGGCGCTGTTGCCAACCGGCGGGGGTAAGTCTTTGTGCTTCCAGGTGCCAGCCATGGTTATGGAGGGTATCTGCATTGTAATCTCTCCTTTAGTGGCGCTGATGAAGGATCAGGTAGAAAATCTGAAGGGACGCGGCATCAATGCTGTCGCGATCTATGCAGGCATGGGCAAGCGGGAAATTGATATTTTACTGGATAACTGTATTTACGGTAAGATCAAGTTTCTTTACCTGTCTCCTGAAAGACTGCTTTCTGAGCTGGTACGCGAGCGCATTTCCTATATGAATGTGAACCTGATCGCAGTGGATGAGGCGCATTGTGTGTCGCAATGGGGATATGATTTCAGGCCGCCTTATCTGCTCATCGGGGCATTGAGAGAAATTATACCTGATGTGCCGGTTTTGGCACTCACGGCTACGGCTACCGCGCGTGTCCGCGAAGACATAGTGCTGAAGCTGGCATTCAAAAATCCGGGAATATTTGTGCAGAGCTTTGCGCGCGGCAACCTGAGTTATGTGGTGGCAGATGATGATGACAAACATAGGAAATTATTGAGCATTACTGCCAATGTGAAGGGGAGTGGACTGGTGTATGTCCGCAACAGGAGAGAGACCTCTGAGGTTGCTCTTTTTTTGCAGAGAAATGGAATTGCCGCAGATTTTTATCATGCGGGAGTCGAGAAAGAGGAACGTTTTAAAAGACAGGAGTTCTGGAAGCAGGGTAAAATCAGAATCATGGTGGCTACCAATGCTTTTGGGATGGGAATAGATAAATCTGATGTACGTTTTGTGGTGCACCTCGATCTGCCGGAGAGCTTGGAGGCTTATTACCAGGAGGCAGGCAGGGCGGGGAGGGATGGCAGGCGGGCATATGGTGTTTTATTGGCAAACAGGGCCGATCAAATGGCCTTAAAGGCAAGGTATTCCAATAGCTTTCCCACCATAGATGAGATTAAAAAGATATATCATAATCTGGGCAACTATTTCCAGCTGGCCTATGGTGCCGGTGAGGGATTGAGCCTGAATTTTGACCTCGCAGATTATTGCAGAAGATTTGATACCGGGGTGGCAAAGACCATGTCGGCTTTAAAATTTCTGGAACGGGAGGGTTATGTAACTTTATCGGAAAATGTGTTTCTGCAATCGCGGATGCTATTTTTGGTCGGGCATGAAGATGTGTACAGGTATCAGATTGAAAACGCTGGTTATGACCGTTTACTGAAAACCATTTTACGTACCTACGGGGGGATGTTTGAACAATATACTAAAATCCAGGAGTCGGACATCGCAAAGAAGATGGGAATGTCCTTCAATGACGTAGTAAAACAGCTGAATTTATTACAGGATCAGGGTTTGCTTTCTTACCTTCCCCAAACCGATCAGCCGCAACTGCAGTTTACAAGACCAAGGGTAGATCTGCTGCATCTGGATATAGATGTGAAGTATGTGGAACTGAGGAAAAAAATCCTGAATGAACAAATCAATGCCGTGATTGCCTACGTGGGTACTCCAGAATGCCGGAGCAGACAGTTACTGGCTTACTTTGATGAGCCGGACGCAGACAAATGTGGTGTGTGTGATGTGTGCATCGCTGAGAAAAAGTCGTCGGACGCGAGGATGATAAACGATAATATTGATTTTGAAATTGTTACACTGCTGCAAAGTGAGACGTATGTGCTGGAAGATTTGGTTCCTGCGCTGAAGAGCGGAACAGAAGCAGAAAAGCTACAGCGCATCAGCGAATTGCTGGATGCGGGAAAAATTAAAACAGATGGTAAAAATTATTACCTTTAGTACCTTATCTGATACATGGAAAAGAACGATAAAAAGATCATCCGCTCATGGGCATTCTTTGATTGGGCCAATTCGGCCTATAATTTAGTTATCACCTCTACTATATTTCCCGCCTACTATACCATTATCACCACTACCGCTGCGCATGGCGACCAGGTCATGTTTTTTAGTTATCAGTTTACGAATACAGCATTGTCTAATTACGCTTTATCTTTTGCCTATCTGGTAATGGTGATCTTATTGCCTGTACTTTCGTCGATCGCGGATTACAGAGGTAATAAAAAAGTGTTCATGAAATTTTTTACCTACATGGGGGCGTTTGCCTGTATGGGCTTATATTTTTTTAAGTTGGATACCCTGGAACTCGGGATTATCTGCTTTATGGTAGCGGCAATGGGATATATCGGTGGGATTTTGTTCAATAATTCCTATCTGCCGGAGATTGCGACACCCGATCAGCAGGACAAGGTGAGTGCGAGGGGTTATGCTTACGGTTATATTGGTTCTGTTCTGCTGCAGATCATTTGCTTTGTGTTTGTGCTGAAGCCTGAATTATTTGGTATTACTGATCCGTCATTCCCGCCACGGCTTTCATTCTTATTGGTTGGCATCTGGTGGATTGTATTTGCGCAGATTCCTTTCAGGAAATTGCCTTCGGCAAGCCCAAATCATCAGGCCATTAATAGAAAAAGGGTAAAGAATGGCTTTCAGGAATTGGGTAAAGTCTGGACGCAGCTTAGACAGATGAAGTTTTTGAAGGTATTCCTGCTTGCTTTTTTCTTTTACTCTATGGGGGTGCAAACCATAATGCTGGCAGCAGCCGGCTTTGGTGAAAAGACTTTGAAACTGGGAACGGAAAATTTGATCAAGGTTATTTTGATCATTCAGCTGGTGGCAATTTTAGGTGCTATGCTAATGTCTTATTTTGCGAGAAAAGCAGGAAACGTAAAAGTCCTCATTCTGGTGGTTTTGATATGGATCGCGGCTTGTATCTGCGCTTATTTTGTTAATACGGCAACACAATTTTATGGTCTTGCAGCTGTGGTTGGACTGATTATGGGCGGGATCCAATCCCTTTCCAGGTCTACCTATTCTAAGTTTCTGCCTGCTGATACACCAGACACAGCTTCATTCTTTAGCTTTTATGATGTAACCGAGAAACTGGCTATCGTTATCGGTCTGTTTAGCTTTGCGTTTATTGAGGAGGCTACGGGCAGTATGAAAAATTCTATTATTGCTTTGGCATCATTTTTCGTGATAGGATTGGTATTTTTGCTGCTGCTCAGAAAAATAGAGCCTAACGTTGAAAAAACATCCTGATGAAGATAGAATTATTCGTGCCGTGCTTTGTTGATCAATTGTATCCCGAAACAGCTTTTAACACGGTTAAGCTTCTTGAAAAGGCGGGCTGTGAGGTTTACTTCAATGCTGCGCAGACCTGCTGCGGCCAACCTGCCTATAACGCTGGCTACTGGGACCAGGCTAAGGAAATAGGAAACAAATTCTTATCGGATTTCTCCGAAACGGATTACATCGTTGCGCCTTCTGCTTCCTGTGTGGGCATGGTTAAGAGTGGGTTTAATGATTTGTTTACCAATACGATTGTACACAATAAGTGCAGGGCCATACAGGCCAATATCTTTGAGCTTTCAGACTTTTTGGTGAATGTGCTGAAACGTGATTATTTTGGTGCGGAGCTGGACGGGAAGGCCGTTTATCATGATTCCTGCAGTGGTTTGCGTGAGTGTAAGATCAAAGAAGAACCGCGGCTGCTGCTTTCTAAGGTGCACGGGCTGGAAATGGTCGAGATGAAGGAAACCGACATGTGCTGCGGATTTGGTGGTACTTTTGCGGTGAAGTTTGATGCCATTTCATCTGCCATGGCCGAGCAGAAAGTGAACAATGCACTGGAGCAAGGCGCTGAATATGTGATCTCTACCGATCTTTCCTGCCTGATGCATCTGCAGGGATATATTAACAAAAATAATATTCCGCTGAAAACCATGCATCTTGCTGATGTTTTGGCTAATGGCTGGCTGGAAAGTACGGAATATTAGTTAACTTTGTCTAAAATGATCACATTGTAGGTGATCTGCCGATATACATTTTATTAATTTTTTAAATCATAGTTGTAGATGATTAACATTACACTGCCTGA
>DATFQH010000058.1:0-3136 GCA_035264385.1 Pedobacter sp. | reverse complement strand
TTACATGTGTGAATATTGCCAGCGCATCTGTTTCAATAAATTTGTCTTCCCATTTATAGCCGCTTACAGCTTTGGTTGGTTCATCATTGAACGTTTCAAGGAATTGAGCCATAATTTCGTCTATTTCATTGAAGATCTTTCTTATCCCTGTCAGGCTTTCATGTTCATTTTCACTGTAGTAGTTGTGGCTGCTTTTTAGTGCAAAAACACCTGCCCAGGCGAGGTAGGTATTTGCAATATGCACCAGCATATAAACAACTGTCTTACGGTTAAATTCTCCCACCGGGCATAATATATCCTGTTGTACTTCTTCCTCCAAAAAGCGGAATACAATTCCTCTTGATTCTTTTAATAATGCGTACTGTTCTTTAAGCAAACTGTTCATATAATTGAAAAGATTTGTGTATCACAAGATAAGGAAATTGTGTAACTTGGAATAGATCACACCGCTAGAACCAAATATAGATCGATGACGTTTAACAAATTTATAGGCATTGAAATCGGTGGTACCAAACTTCAATTGGCCATTGGCGATGCTTCAGGAAACATTGAGCAGCATATGCGCTATGTGATTCATGCTGAAGAAGGAGCCAGTGGAATCCGGGAGAAGATAAGTGATTGTCTTGTTAAATGGCACGACGAATTGATCAATGTTTCGGCAATTGGAGTGGGTTTTGGTGGCCCTGTAGATTGGCAAACCGGTACGATACAGGTTTCTCATCAGATCAAGGGCTGGGAACAGGTAAATTTAAAGGACTGGCTGGAAGAGCTCACCAACAAACCTGTTGCCATTGATAACGATGCCAACGTCGCGGCCCTTGGCGAGGCCATACATGGATGGGGCAATCAATATAAAAAACTTTTCTATATCACTTTAGGCAGTGGAATCGGAGGCGGAATGGTGCTAAACGAAGCTATTTATCACGGGAAAGCTCCGGGAGAGCTTGAAATTGGCCATCTGCGGCTGGATAAAAAGGGGACAACGCTGGAATCAGTCTGTTCCGGCTGGGCAGTAAACAAAACAGTAAGGGCATACATTGATGCTCATCCGGACAGCCTGCTTGCTCAACTGGCCCTGACACACAATGCAGCTGAAGCAATTCTGCTTAAACCTGCACTCGAGCAACAGGATGCAGTTGCTCAACAAATACTTCATGAAATTGCAGATAATATTGCCTTTGCCCTTTCTCACCTGGTTCATCTCTTTCATCCAGACATAATTGTTCTGGGGGGAGGATTGTCCCTTTTAGAGGAAAAACTAAGGCTGCCTGTATCCCTGGCGCTTCCCCGTTATTTAATGCAGTCATTCCTGCCGCCACCAGCTGTCCGGATTTCAAAATTACAGGAAAACGCAGTACCGGTTGGCGCATTAGAATTGGCAAAATTAGCTTTAAAACAAGACCTTAAATACACATGAAAGATTTTTTAACACACTATGTGAATGCACAGCGTTCGGCCCTGGAATCTATACCTCTTGAAGAGGTAGAGTTGCTGATCGGTCGTTTTAGAAATGCACTGCAAGAAGATCGTCAAATATTCATATTCGGTAACGGTGGCAGTGCTGCGAATGCGTCGCACTTCATTACTGATCTGGGAAAAGGTTCATCTGATAAAACCTACCGTCGTTTTCGCTGCCTCTCTTTAAACGACAACACCAACTGGCTTACAGCTATCGGCAATGACTACTGTTATGAAGATATTTTTCTAAGGCAACTTCAAAATTATGCAAGACCGGGCGATCTTGTAATTGTTATGAGTGTAAGCGGTAATTCTCTCAACCTTGTTCGGGCATTGGAATGGTGCAGGAATAATGATATTTTCTCTGCCGCCTTATTGGGTAAGAATGAAGGCAAACTTGCACAGATCGCCAATCAGATCATCAGGGTAGATTCAACGCACTTTGGCCGTGTCGAAGATTGCCATATGCACATTTGTCACATGATCTGTTATGCTTTTATGGAAATTGAGGCGTTGCAGGTCTCTTAAGTTGTAACAGCTATGAAACATAAATTAAATCACATGGTCAATTTAATAAGGAAATACCCATTCTCGCTGCTGTTGTATCTGCTCACTCTGATTCCCTGGGTGCTCACGCTGAGCATAAAGTTTAGAATGGTAGTTGAGCCTCCGCAAGAGCCTTATCAAAGTATTGGCCACGGTGAGGGGCTAATGTACGGAATGATTTTAGCCACTTTTGTGTCCGGCATATTTTTGCTTGTCACCCTACTAAATCTTAGTTTTAGACAAGAAAAGATATTTTATGGTAAACTTACCGCGGTTCTTGTTTTAGGTACATTGGCGTTTTATGGAATTCTGGCAATCTAAAACAGGGTATGAAAAGCATAATCCCATTTTTCTTAATGTTATCGGCTCTATCGGCATTTGCAAAAGATATTTCACCGACCGAAAAAGAGCTTTTGAAAGGATATCAAAGAATTGGTGAATGGTATGAATACCAGCATGCACATCCTACGGAATATTATGCTGATTCACTCATCAAAGCAAATGAGAACTTTCAAAAGATGTTGCTGAGGATAACCAAAAGTCAGTTCAGTTTGAGCGCTGAGTTCAAAATGCTGCAGGATAGCGGAATGTACATAACAAGTTCGGAAGACGGTCTTTTCAGAATCTACTCGTGGGATACACAAACCGGAGGAACGATGCACGTTTTTTACACTGTATATCAATATAAGAGCGGTGACAAAATATTTTCAAGGGCTGTTCGTGGTGAGCATTTCGATGCCGGTAAATTTTATTCAAAGATATATACCCACTGGAATAACAGTAAGGTATACTATCTTGCAATCAGCAATTCCATATTTTCAACCAAAGATTGTTTACAGGAAATTAATGTTTTCAGCATTTCAAATGATATGTTGGATAGTAAAACTGAACTGATCAGGACGAGCCGCGGAATGACACATAGATTACGGGTCGATTATGACTTGTTTTCTGTAATCGACAGACCGGAAAGGCCAGTTGAACTTATTACTTATAACAGGGAGACGAAAGTAATCCAGCTGGCACTGGTCAATGAAGATCTTCAGGTTACCAAAAAGTTTATTCGCTACAAGTTCACTGGCGAGTACTTTGAAAGACAATAGTTTACCTGCCATTTCGAACCTTCATCCATGAG
>DATFQH010000057.1:0-2331 GCA_035264385.1 Pedobacter sp. | reverse complement strand
TTGTTCTACGGAGATGATGCGGTTGTCTACCTGTTTGTATTGCTTTTTCAGTTCCGTGAATGTGAGCTGGAACTGTTGCTTTTGCTGAGCATACCCGCTTTCGACTTTCTGCCGCTCCTGGTTATGTTCCAGCCGGGCCAGATGCCGGGCATTCTCTTCGAACCTCGCGTAAAGTGCACTTAAAGATCTCAGAATATCCGGTGCGGGGATCGTGCCCGCTGCACAGTGTTGCTGGTAGGTTTTAAGTTCGGATTCGGTAAGTTCGGGCATGAGCAAAAATATGCCGTAAAATTAGTTAGAAAAACTTTCGTACCGAGCTTTTCCTGAAATTATAATTGTCAGGTCTGTGTTTAGAAAATCGCCGGCTTTGTGTAAACGGGCTCAGGCCAGTGTGCCGACGTTCTATCATATTGCATGATTCCTTGTTTAAAGTCTTGAGTGCTCAAAACTGTTTTTTGAGTTTTCCACAACAAGCTTCCTGTGTCATTCCCGCGCCGGAACATCTTAATCCAAAATGTATAACCATAAACTGAAAGCACCATTTCGTAAAGTGGGGTGAAATTTGGCCACGGCCCCAGTATACATTTGTGGTATCATTCACTAATGTTTAAAAAAAATAATGAAAACGTCAGCAAAACTATTTCTTTGTGCAGGACTAGCCTTCACAACAACTTCGATCTTTACATCATGTAAAAAAGATCTGCCTATTCAGTCCAATGACAAGGTTTTTAAAGTAAGTCTTTTCAAACAAAGTCTAAAGCAGCAGCTTAATGCTGCCAGGGGCTACCAGTTTATCATCAATCAAAATGGCAAATGGGCAGACAGCGCCGTTGCCGGTATCGGTGGTTTTAACCGTTCAGGAACTTATCCGGCATCAGTAAATTCGGAGGTGCATATTGCCAGCGTAACCAAGCATTTCACTGCAGTGGCAGTTTTAAAGTTATTAGCAAAGCGGAAACTTAGTATTGAGAGCAAGATCGGAGCGTGGCTTCCTGCAAGCTGGTCAAAAAACAGTGCTGTTACTAACCTTAAATTTAAAGAGCTTTTGAAACATACTTCAGGTATCCGTGAATCCGGAACCAGTTGGGCATCTCTTAAGAATGTCGTTTCCAGTGTTCCTCCGGGTACCAAAGCTGGCAGTTATGCCAATGCCAACTTCGCATTGTTCAGGGCTATGATTCCAAACCTGGCAAACTCAGTTGAATTTAGTTCGAAGGAGAATAATCTATCTTCAGCTCAATTTGACAAATGGATGGGTGAGGAGTATGTAAGGCAAATGAATTTGCTTGTTTTCAACCCCGCTGGTGTAGGATCGGTTTGTATGCCTACACCCGGCAGAATTACAAATATGATGCTAAATGAGGCTCCACTGGTTTTGGATGGAGAAATTGTAGGAGACTGGACACAAAGCAGTGGTGGAGGTGGCTTCTACCTTACGACCGTGCAGATGGCCAGAATGATCGCCTACCTGACACACTCAGATGCAGTTATTGATGTTGATATAAGGGACATCATGGATTCTGAAAGGATTGGTTTCAACAGAGTATTTCCTGTTTCGGGCGGCACGGCATTGGGTCACGGAGGACTGCTTTATGCATCCGGAGGGACTAAAACACCTGGTGTACGTACGCTGATCATGAAATTTCCGAACAACGTTGAGCTGGCCCTTGCGATTAATTCTACAGATGAGGGTGCGAAGAGAGACATCAATACCATTGTCCAGACTGCCTTCAATAGTGCCTGGGTAAATAATTAATCATCATTATCCGAAATTAATACCAACTGTATCCCAATGGAAGTCCCTGTACTTAAGCCGTTATTATCTTTAAGATCATTAACCGTGACGGGCAGGGATTTTCCATTTCTTTTATTGAACGAGGATATTCTTTTGTTGGTGATGGCCATGCCCATTGAACGTTTGCCAGTTGGGAACGCTTCGATTGGTTTTTCCAGCTTGCTGCGGCCGACACCATCATCAGTGATTGTACAGCAAAGGATCTCCGGCCCAAGGGTGCACAGCCTGATCTCAATGTTGCCTGCTTCGTTTTTAGGAAGGATTCCATGCAGGATCGCATTTTCCAGAAATGGCTGTATGAAAAGTGGGGGAACACAGACCTTATCTATCTGCAATGTTTCCTCTACGGACACAGTAATGATCATGTCGTCACCGAATCGAAGCTTTTCCAGTTTGATGTAATGGGAAATGACGTCGAGCTCCTGGGCCAGGGTTATCTTAGATTCATCGGAATGTTCCAGTATCTTTCGCATGAGGCGCGACAGACAGGTCAAATAGCTGGAAGCAGTATCCCGATCGAGCTTATGAATTACGGC
>DATFQH010000056.1:0-24856 GCA_035264385.1 Pedobacter sp. | reverse complement strand
TCCGGCTATACTGATATTGCCATCGGTACGGCAAAACTGTTAGGCTTTCAACTCGCTACAAATTTCAATACACCCTATTTTTCAAAATCTCTAACGGAATTTTGGCGTCGCTGGCATATTTCTTTGTCAACATGGTTCAGAGATTATGTATATATTCCATTGGGGGGCAATAGAAAATCTAAATTCAGAGCAGATCTTAATATCTTAATCACATTTGTACTGAGTGGATTCTGGCATGGAGCAGCATGGACATTTCTTGTGTGGGGGGCGTTACACGGCTCTATTTTGATTCTTGAAAAGAGATTGATTAAGATAGACATCGAACAAAAAAATAACTTTCAAAAGGGCTTGCATGTGATTCTTACTTTTAGCTTCATATGCCTGGCCTGGGTATTTTTCAGAAGCAATTCGTTATCGGATGCTTTATTTATTTTAAGAAATATGTTCTCAGACATTCCTCAATACTTCGATTTTATGACCGTTGCGGTAAAATTCAGGGGCATGGGACTAAAGCCGTCTGACTTATTACTTCTTACTTTCTTCATCTTGCTACTGCTCATTATTGAGTCACTAAAAAACAATGATAGGGTAAGAGACCTCTTCAATACAAATAAAGCACTACGATGGACATCATACTATTTCCTGTTGATCATAATCATTGTTAGTGCTACCAAGAACCCTGCAGGAAATTTCATCTATTTTCAATTCTAAACACTATACAATGAAACGATTTTTAACAAGCGCTATATGTCTTTCCATACCTTTCTTAACTTGGGCCATAGTTAACGTCATAGTAGACCCGTTCAATTACTTTAACATTGGCATCTTCAGCAAGGATACCAGAGCAAGCGCTGAAGGCTTAAATCAACTAATGTACAGGACGATTGATTATGTCCATGAGCCTTGTGGAAATATACTTATTGGTGATTCCAGGACAGAGCTTTTGCCCATAAAACGTATTGAAAAACTTACAGGGGAAAAATATAAAAAACTAAATACCAACGGTACAAAATTAAATGAAATCTTTGATCTTTTCTATTTGGCTCATAAAAGGGAAAAACTGAAAAAAGTAGTCATTGGTGTTAACTTTAATATGTTTAACAAGTTTGGTTATCAGGACCGGATTTCTGGCTTGCAGAGAGTTTTGGACAACCCTCTCATTTATATTTATAATAAAGATGTGGCATACGCCACATACGTTACCATTAAATATCTTGTTACAAAAGTCAATGTTGACCAAAAACCGCCAATGACCAAAGAAGAATTCTGGAAATTCACCATCCTGTCAAAAGCCATCGACTGGTACGGCAAATATGAATTTCCGGCCGAACTGAATAAGGAATTGGTAGAGTTTGATAATTTTACTCATAAAAACAACATTGAAGTAGTCTTTATCATTGTTCCGCACAGCAACGACTTTCACAATCGCCTGGTACAATTTGGGCTTTCTGATCAAGAAAGACGTTTCAAAAAAATCATGTCCAATTTAAATGCGACCGTATATGATTTCGACTACCGCAATCCTATCACTTTGCAAAAGACAAACTTTAAAGACCCAATTCACTACAATGATTCGATTGGCAATTTAATGGTTGATGAAATATGGAATCATAAACTTTCCATTGGAAAAAGAATATCAACTAGTAAAGATTAATTATCACTGTCACTTAAACCAACCAGTACATGAAAGTCTTGTTCATTACAAATATGTTCCCTGTTCCCGATTACATCTACTTTGGGATACACGTAAAAGAACAAATTGAAGCGATTGAAAAAGTAGTCAATCTGGAAAAAGAGGTATACTTTATCAACGGGCGCGAAAAGAAATGGAATTATTTTAAGAGCATTGGTGAGATAAAAAAGCTCGCTAAAAGCGGAAACTTTGATTTGATCCATATCCACTTCGGCCTTTCCGGTGTATTTTTATTGTTCAATCCATTTATCACCATTCCAACTGTACTTTCCATTCACGGAAGCGACCTGAACTCAAACAAAATGTTTGGACTGATGAGATTCATTACCAAAGCACTTGTAAAAAAAGTGAGCGGGGTTATCGTTATGAATGAAACAATGGCCGAAAAACTCAGTGCTTACAGGAAAAAAGTCTTCGTACAAGCCTGTGGCATAAATCTCAGGTTGTTCGAGAAAGAAGTCATTCCCAAATCAAATGATAAGATTTTGATAGGTTTTCCTGGCAATCAAGCGAGAAGGGAAAAGAATTTTAGTTTATTTCAGCAGATCATCCAGCTGCTAAACAGAGAGATCGATACAGAAATGATCGCATTCCACAATATGTCCCGGAGCGAAGTGGCTCAAAATCTAAATAAAATTGATCTGCTGCTGATGACTTCAACCAGTGAAGGGTCGCCCCAAATTATCAAAGAAGCCATGGCCTGCAATAAAGCTATTATATCTACAGCTGTTGGTGACGTAAAACTTCTATTGAACGGAGTTAAGAACTGTACCGTTGTAAACACCTTTAACCCCGAAGATTTCATTTCTCCAATACTAGAGCTATTAAACCGTCCCTCTGGTGAACGAAGCTCTGATGGAAGGGAAAAACTCATCGGCATAGGCCTCGATTCACAAAGTGTTGCTGAGTCTATCAATAAATTTTATCAATCGCTGGTATGAAAAAGTTTTATCTGGTACTTTACTACGCGCTCGTTAAAAATCTTCCTTCCTCATATTTTCCCATGGGAAAATGGATAAACTTATTTAGAATTCACGTCCTGAAGAAGCTAATAACCGTGGGACAACATACCACAATTCAAAGCGGCTTCAGGTTTGGGATGAAAAATGTGATGGTGATCGGAGACAATTGTCAGATAAATGAAGATGTGTACATCCAATCTGCTTCAATCGGAAACTATGTACTGATCGCGCAAAACGTTTCCATACTGGCTGTCACTCATCATTTTAAGAGTCTGGAGCTGCCCATTATTATGCAAGGTTCTACCGAGGCGAGTCAGGTCATCATAAAGGATGACGTTTGGATTGGTAGAAATGCCATTATAATGCCGGGAATCGTTATCGAAAAAGGGGCCATTATAGGCGCGGGCGCCGTTGTCACTAAGAATGTACCCGCATACGCTATAGTCGGTGGAGTACCGGCAAAAATTATCAGATACCGAACCTAATCAGCTGTAAAAAACGGATCTTATAAAATCCAGCACACATCGACTTTAACCAGTTTAGAGCTTTTGGGAGATTAATTAGCTGGCCTTTCAATTTCGTTTTTTTGTAAATTTGCGCCGATGTATACGGAAAGACAATTTTTAACGGATGCCTTCGAAAGCTTACCTGAAGCTAGCACCGTCGGAGAAAATAAATGCGTGGCAGAATATTTCGTTATTTGCCGGGACCTCCTGGCATCCTCAATTGATCATGAATATGGGTTCATAGATGGAATTAGAGAGATACGGGTTTATATAACATTTGAAAAAGACACCACAAGAACGGATACAAAAGGTTGGGTTCACTTACATACAAATATAAAAAAAGTCCCTTTCAGAAGGCCTGAAAGCTATATCAGGCAATGCAAATAAATTGGAAACCGGTGTTGCTTTTCTCAGACGCTTTGAGCTCTTAAAATACATTACCGAAAACCGAATTTTGAGGTTAATTACTTATCCTAAAAGAATTCATATGCCACCCTCTTGAGGGTGGCATTTTTGCATAAAGTGAATTTCTAACCACATCTTGGTACTTTCAACTTCCAGTTAATAAGGTTTTGATCTACCATCGATTTCACTGTTACGGTGCCAGCACATCAACTATTTTAAATTCCTTCATACCGGCGGGAACTTCCCAGCTTACCACTTCTCCCTTTCTGAAACCAATCAGTGCCGCTGCAATCGGTGTAAGAATGGAGACCTTTTTTTGTTTGATATCTGCATGGTGCGGCAATACTATGGTTAGCTCCATGATACTTCCAGTCTTTTGCTCTTCGATCCAGACTTTTGAGTTGAGTCTGATTGCATGAGCCGGAAAGGCATCTCCCTTTACGACCACAGCTCTGCTGAGTTCGGCGGACAAAGACATTTCGCTGGAGTTAGGTTTTATACGGGAGATGTAGGGCTTCAAGAGATCAAGGTCTTCCTGTGTAATGATTACCGGATTATGTTCTTTCTGATTCATATTTATAATATTATGTGTATAGCTTTTTACAAGCTTTTAGGTGCTTATTTGTAAATTGAGGACATAGTGATTTCCGCCATCAGAATCCTTAAGGAATTAATGGTCGAAGCCCCAAACCAGAAATTACTTGTGAAGGTCTGGGGCGGGATTGCTGAAATCTTTGAAAGAGGATTTATCAGCCAGCATATAGCTCAAAGCTGAAGATGAATCCGGAACAAATAAGCAAGCGACAGCTTCCGGAAGGGAATCAATGAGCTTTTGTAGGGCAATATGTGCTATTTGTTTTTTCACGAACATCAAGTATACGATTTTTTTGTTTGAGAAAAAGGCTTTTACTTCAGGAAGCAACCGGTGCCTATAACTTATGGCAACTCGCTGACAGATGCAGCGAATTTTTCAGAAACCAATTATCTTCCAGGTATTCTTTCTAATCCTGATAAAGCCTCAACATTTTAGAAAACGCATGCTGATACAGATTAAGCTGCACAACTGCTATTGGTTCCAGATTTTTTTGATGGTCTGCTCAACATTAACCCCGATCGGGCAATCTTTGGAGCGGATATTTCCCCTGAAACGGTTCATAGAACTTCCGTCGTTTAATGTGATGATCCTGGAAACAGGCATTTGCAGCCATCCTGTACGGTCGTGTGCCACCACCCAATGGGAGGCATATCGCAGCCAGGCATTTCTTTTCTTCTCCGGCAGGAGATAGAACCAGCTGACCTCATCATAGCCCCAAATGAAATGGGAGGCGGTATCGGCTACACCCGGTTGATCACTGATCCCAAAATTATCAAACTCGACGAGGTAAGGAAGCATATCGCAGTTCCAGCCACTTGGTGTTGTACAGGCCATGCTCCGCTGGAAAATTGCATCTAGGTAGCCTACCTGTAAAACACCATCCATAGGCCGCCCAGGAATCTCTTTTATTCTTAGCGGAAATGAATTAAAATCAAGGAGGCTTTTGCCATCGACCACCATTCCGCCTTTTGGAGTGTGTGCATCGAGCAATACCCAATGATGTGCCGTATGTGTTTTGGCATATTTTCTTACTTTTTGAATGAACGCGTCCCAGACCCTCAGTTCAGGGTCTTCCATTCCCATAAGCGCTACCTGACCCAGGTGCAGGGCTTCACAACCCAGGTTCATGTACATGCCGCACAGATACATCAGCCAGAGCTGTGCTTCAGGCCTGGTAATGTCTGGTACGGCACTGTTATTTCCCCAATGATTGACGAACTTTCCCTTCGTGTTCAGCATGTCATTATAACGGAAGTTGCGTTTTTCTACCGGTTGGCCTAAGGCCTGAAAAGCCCAGTCGGGCACTGCCAGCTGGTTGACCTGAGTAGTGATGCATTCAAACACAGCCGCCTGGAAAATGACTTCAGGGTCTTTTTGGTGTACTTCCTTAATCAAGCCTGCTGCTTGATTAAAAAAATCCGGATTGGCCAATTCTGCTTCCTTACCCCAACGGTAAATGGCACGGCCGATAAATTTGGCGCCAATATGATGAATGAGGCGCAGGTCATCTTTTTTATAGGGATAAGGGCCATCATTGGCATAAGGATCTACAGCCAGAAACTCTGCCATGGTGACGGCGCGTTTTAAATAATATTTTAATCTTTCTCTGGAGATACCGGTACTGTCAAAATCCTGTGCCTGTGTTTTTGCTGAGCAAAAACACAGCAGTAAAAGTATAAGTTGGGAGAAACGCTTCATACCGGAAATTGGTTTGACTGGTGTTAAATTATATACTAAGCTAAATAATGCTGCTGAATAAACCGTGGCAAATGGAAACTATATGAGAATCGGCTGGAGCAGTGGTTATTGGATTTTATTTTAACCCGTTTTATGCCGTGTTGATAATGCTGAATACTGCCGGAATTAAACAAATGTGATGGAACAAAAAATATGGGATGAATTTTTATTGCGCAGGGTTGAATCTGATATAAACTATCTATATTTATTAAACCCGGGATTAAATGATATTGCTTGTATTTGGGGATTATTACGTTTTAATTTTATTTGTATTTAAATGAGCATTTACAGTAAATTATCGGATGTGGAGCTAACCGGATTGTTAAGATCAGGTAACGATGCTGCTTTTTCCGAGATTTATAGCAGGTATTGGGACGGCTTATATATCCACTGCCTCAAAATGCTCAGAGACGAATCTGAAGCACAGGATGTTGTTCAGGAGCTGTTTATGCACCTATGGACAAAATCAGTGGAACTGGACCCTAAGTTCAATCTTGCAGGTTACTTGTATATATCCGCAAGGCATAGGGTATTGAATGCTATTCGCAGGCGAAAAAACTATGATGAATTTATTGACGCCCTGGCAGATTATATTGTTGTAATGGACGACACCATTCTTGATCAGATCAGCGAAAAAGAACTGGCAAGGGCCATCGATAAAGAAATTGAAAATCTTCCAGATAAAATGAAGGCAGTGTTTATCTGCAGCCGTAAGGAATATTTATCTCACCGTGAAATTGCCGATAAGCTGGGTATATCTGATAAGACTGTAAAAAAGCAGGTCGCAAATGCAATTAAGGTGCTGCGGCTAAAAATCGGTGTATCAGAAGTATTTATTCTGATGACCTATTTCTATACAAAATAAATTTTTAAATCTTCTACTCCCTAAGGCTGTGGCAGGTGTCTTTACATCATTAGCCAAATATCAGGATGAACAAACAAAGCCTAAAGGAGCTTCTGGATAAATATTTAGAAGGAAACTGCACATTAGCGGAGAAAGCGCTGATAGAACGCTTTTACATGGAAGAATCTTTAAAAAGACGTATTCCTATGGACGCTGCTGATCCTATGCAAAAAAAGGCAGAGAGCTGGAATATAATTGACAGGCACATTAAAGATCTTCCTCAAAACCATACGGCGAACAACAATTTCAGACTATTTAAAATCATGGGTTATGCTGCAGCGGTGCTCATTATATTGTCTGCAGGTTTATACTTTTATCAGTCCCCGCCTAAAAAGGTTCTGATCAGTAAGGCCCGGAATACAAAAATAGACATTAAACCAGGCGGCAATAAGGCAATTTTAACACTGGCTGATGGCCGAAGTGTGGTGTTGAACGAAGCAAATAATGGGGTTATCGCAAGTCAATCAGGTTTGACGATAAAGAAAGCTAAAGATGGTCAGCTGATCTATACTGTTGATGTTGCTTTAGAGAAGTCTGCGGGCTCGGCAGGTAATACAGCATCTTACAATACCATTTCTACACCCAGGGGAGGGGCTTATCAGATTAATTTACCGGACGGTACTAAAGTCTGGCTGAATGCTGCGTCTTCATTGCGCTTTCCTGTACGGTTCGCCTCAAAAGAAAGAAGTGTTCAGTTAACGGGGGAAGCATATTTTGAGGTATCTAAGGATAAATCTAAGCCTTTTAAGGTTAAAACCGGTATGCAAACCATAGAGGTATTGGGTACGCACTTTAATGTCAATGCTTACCCGGAAGAAGAATTTTACAATACAACTTTACTGGAAGGCAGTGTAAGGATTTCAACAACGGGTGTTAACCGTTTGCTTAAACCCGGAGAGCAGTCCATCATGTCTGCAAGGAATGGAAAAATTGTGGTCGATAATGTGGATACCGAGGAAGTCGTGGCCTGGAAAAATAATAAAATCAGCTTTAACAGCCAGCCTATAGAAAAAATCATGCGCCAGGTATCCAGGTGGTATAACGTAGAGATTGTGTATGAAGGGGATATTTCGGGAAAGACTTTTACAGGAACAATATCCCGGTATGCCAATGTTTCAGAGGTATTGAAAATGCTCGAATTAACTGATCTTGTTCACTTTAAAATTGAAGAAAGGAGAATTACCGTTATGCCATAACTTATACACGATTAAGTTAATCTAAGAACCGGAAGTGCTGAAACACTCCCGGTAGCGTTTAGATTTTCTTATTGATCCATGCGTCTAAACAAAAAATCAAATAACTCCCGTCATCCGGCGCGTTGAGCGCATAATGACCTGGAAAATCTAACCAAACCAAATGTATGAAATTTTATAATTTATTGGTGGGTAAGTATATACTACTTATTAGCCAACAATTGAAACCGGGTTTAACCTTGCCAGAAATTAACCCGTTACTAACCAAACGAATAATTATGCGGGCTAAAATTACTTTTGTTTTATTGATCACCTTGTTTCTTCAGATAGGGCTGGCGGCTAACGCGCAGCGGATCAACCTGTCTGCCAGAAACACATCTTTAAAATCGCTTTTTAAACAAATTGGGAAGCAAAGCGGGTACCAGTTTCTTTATGGAGATGACTTGCTTAGCCGAACCAGGCTGGTAAATATAGAAGTTTCGGATGCCTCACTGGAAGATGTACTGAAACAGTGTTTTGCAGGCCAGCCTTTAACTTATGCTATTGTGGATAAGACTATTGTAATAAAAGCTATTGATCAGATCAGAACAACATACATAGTAGCTGCTGGTATTTTAAAAGGAAAGGTGACAGATGATAAGGGCCCGATGGCTGGAGTTATTATTGTGTTGAAGGGCAAAGATACCGAACTGAGAAAAACCACTGATGAAAACGGCAACTATATGTTTGTCAATATCACTCCGGGAAATTATCAGATCGCTTACCACTATATTGGCTACACCACGGAAACAAAAAATATAACAGTCGATGATGGCCAGAATGCCGATCTGAATATAATTATGAAGGAGCAGGTGTCTCAGTTGAATGAGCTGGTGGTGCTGGGCTACGGCAGCCAGGTAAAAAGGGAGGTTACCGGCTCTATCGCTACCATAACACAGGACAAATTAACAAAGCTTTCCTCGTCAAACTTTACTGATGCATTGCAGGGGCGCGCTTCAGGTCTGCAGATCGTTGGGTCTGGCGGTTCACCGGGTTCACCGGCAAGAATTTTAGTTCGCGGGGTCAATTCCATTTCCGCAGGTACCGATCCGCTTTATATTATAGACGGGATGCCTGTTTACAGCAGCATGGATGGACTGGCTCAAAACGCCAATTCAACCCCGCAGAGTCCGATGGCTTCTATCAATTCGAATGATATTGAATCAATTGATGTACTCAAGGATGCGGCTGCAACTGCAATTTATGGCTCCAGGGGAGCTAATGGTGTAATCATCATTACCACCAAATCGGGTAAGACCGGGCAGGGCGGCTTTAATGTTGATTATTCTCAGGGAATTTCAAATTTAACAAGAACTGCTGAAGATGTGGGGTTTGTGAATACCAAAGAATGGTTTGAACTGGTAGATCAGGCCAGAAAAAACTCTGGTCTGGCACCTACGGATGTAATGAGAAATATAAACCTTTTCCCGTCTGATAATGTAAATGCACGAAATTCCATTACCAGGGCACAGGCCGAAAATACGGAGACCGATTGGTTTAAAGAGCTGCTCAGAACAGGAAAGTCCCGTGAACTAAATCTGAGTGCGAATAATTCCGTAGAAAAGCTGAGTTTTTATACTTCTCTTAATTATCGTGAAGATAAGGGAATCCTGAAGAACAATGATTTTCAGAGATTTTCGGGGCGTGTAAATCTGGATTTCCAGGCTGTTGATAATTTGAAGGTCGGTGTCAGGGTCAACTTGTCTTACATCGAAAACGACCGTGTAACCTCTGGTGGCGGGCGGATGGAACTGGCGAGCTCGGGCAATATAGGCAGCGGGTTTTCTGCCGCAAATATCGGGGCCTTGCCATGGTATCCTATTCATCAGTTTGATAATCCGGGCCAGTACTGGAATCAATTGTCCATTAACAACCCTGTAGCCCAAACAGACCCTTCAATGCGTGCAAACGGAATTGAAACATTACGCGGTCTTGGTGGTGTATGGGCAGAATACAGCCTTCCATGGGTAAAAGGTTTATCACTGAGAACGGAGGGTTCATTTGATTTGATCCAGGACAACAGCAGGAATTGGGTATCACGTGACCTGGTACAAAACACCAATAACGACGATGGATCTTCGGCCTCAGAACAGATCAATACGAATAAGAGTTACAATTATAATGTATATGCCATTTATACGGCAGCGATTGACCATCATAAGTTTAATGTCACTGCCGGTACGGAAGCGCAGCGTACAAACAGGTATCAGCAAAATATGGGTGGCCTGAACCTGACGGGTACACTTCAGTTTTTGGGTACGCCCGCTACCCAAAATATTGCTTATAGTGGCATGAACGAGCGGTATCTTCAGTCTTATTTTGCAAGAGCAAACTATTCGTTCCTTGAAAGGTATTTGTTTGGACTCAGTTTCAGACGTGACGGCTCTTCTGCTTTCAGAAGTGATTTGAGGTATGGAAACTTTGCTGCTGTTTCCGCAGGCTGGATTTTGTCTGACGAGAACTTCCTGAAAACTTCAAAATTTATAAATTTCATGAAGCTGAGGGGAAGTTTTGGCCAAACCGGAAACGAGTCGATTCCAGGGAACCTTAATTTCATCAATTACATTGGAAATCGGGTTTATGGCCTAACTGAAGGTGGGGTTACCAGGGTCGGTACACAGGTAAGTAATCTTCCTTCAGACGATATCACCTGGGAAACAACCAACAGTTACGACGTTGGTCTGGACTTCGGATTGTTTAAAAACAGGATATCAGGCTCGGTGGTGTACTACAATAGGAAAGTAAGTGATCTGCTGCTTCAAATTCCATTGCCCCCTTCTGTGGGCTTGCCATATAATCCAAATATTTGGGGAAATATAGGAGACATTACCAATCGGGGCTTTGAGTTTAATTTGTCAACCGTCAATCTGAACACCGGCAAGTTTAAATGGTCTACCAATTTTAATCTGACTACCATGCACAACAAAGTCCTGAACCTGTCGCCTGTGGCAGACCGCACGGCAGGGCTGGTTATGGCAAATAACATCAGCAAAAAGGGACATGCTATGGGTATTTGGTATTTGCCTGAATCGGCTGGTATTGACCCTGATAAAGGTATTGAAATGATATGGGAACGGGATGCTTCCGTATTTGCAGCTACCGGAGAAACGGTGAGAACCGGTGCTAAGATTCCGGCAACTTCATCCAACCTGGGTAATAACAAATTTATGCTCGATGGAAAAGGAAGTATTCCTACTTATTTTGGGGGGATTGATAATACCTTCAGCTACAAAAATTTTGATCTTAGTGTACTTTTTACTTTTTCAGGTGGTAATTATATCTACGATAACATGGAAAAGTGGCAAAGCTATATTACCGTAGGAGGGAATGTGCTTAGAAAAGATATTATCGGCAATACCTGGACTCCGGAACACCGCGACGCCAAATATCCTCAGTTGCGCTGGGATAACGTATATCTTTATGATAACCAGGGAAATCCGTCATTGGGTACTTCTTACACCAATACGAATAACACCAATCCAAGCCAATATTTATATAAGGGAGATTACATCCGTTTGCGTACAGTCCAGATTGGATATACGCTTCCTGCTGCTGTGCTGAGCCGTTTAAAGCTGAAAGGAGTAAGGGTATACCTTACAGGAAATAACTTATTGACTTTTAGTGACTTTCCGGGATACGATCCTGAGGTGCTTGGCAATACAGGTACTGGGTTGGATGCCAATTTAGGCCAGGGTTTCATTGACAATAACAGCTATATGCCACAGTTAAAAACATATACTGTTGGACTTTCTGTTAAGTTTTAATTATAAAGAATAATAAGATGAAAAATATTAAAATGTATATATGCCTGTCTGGCATTATTATCATTGCAGTTATAAGTGCCTGTAAAAAGGATTTCTTCAAATTGCAATCGCCTCCTGAAACTCCATGGTTAACTTTAAATGAATATGACCGTGCGGTAGTGGGTGTTTACAGTGCTTTTGTTGGCGGCAGCTGGGGTGGCGGAATTATGGGCGGTCACAGGTTTATAAAAACAGGTGGAGAGGATGCGGTGTATTGGATTCCTGGTGAGGGTGGAGATATCCCGGGAGATGCCATGTATTACAGGCAGTTTGAGGTTGATATGGGAAATATGCAGGGCAATCTTGGTGCTACCTACCAGGTAATTACCAATGTAAACCATGCGCTGGAATTCCTTCAGAATAGTAATGGCAATCCTTTTCCAAATGCCCCCGCAACAGAAGTTCAAAATAATATACCACGCATTGAAGGTGAACTGCTGTTCCTGCGGGCAATTTCTTATCATGAACTGGCTACCTGTCATCTGCCGTGGTATAAGACAGAAGGTGGAAATGACGCCAGGATATTGCCGCTGCGCCTTACTTTTCCAAAGAACCAAAATGAAGCCTCTAAGCCATATATCGGTACTACAGAGGAAATCTGGCAACGGATTGTAGCAGATCTGATTAGGGCAAAATCCCTGCTTCCGGAAGGTTATGATGCTTCCAAACATCCCTTGAATTATAAGAACGGACGGATAGACAGGTTTGGTGCTGCATTTTTGCTGGCGAAAGTATACTTCCAGATGGGTAACTATCCTAAAGCGCTGGAGGAACTTGATTATGTGATTGATCAAAATGGCGGCCGTTATAATCTGACTGAAGACCCGATTCAGGCCTGGAACAAAGATACCGAAGCAAGGGGAAAGGAAACGATCTGGCAGTTTCCATTCTTTGATCCGCAGGAAGGCAGTCAGTGGCTTGTATTTCTAAGTTACAATAAATCACATATGGACGCTAAGTCTGGTGGAGGTCCGGCTTCAACTGGTGGTAACAATAGTTTCTGTCCATGGAGAGGTTTTGTGATGAGTAATAAGATCTTGAAAACTTTGGGCTGGATGGATAACAATTTGGCAGAAACAGATGAAGCACGTAAGGACAAACGGTATACGCAACTGTACTACAGGCTGGAACCGTATAAGGCGAATCAGACGCCGGAAGAACGTGCATCAGGCATCTACGAATTTGAATTGGAGGGTGCTAACGAACCTTATGTCTGGGGCAATAAATACATGCGTGCACCTGTTGGCATTGAAAGTAACCTGCCAATTTTCCGCCTCTCTGAAATGTACCTGACCAGGGCAATCATCAGGTTCAGGCAGTCCAACGCTGCGGGAGCAACATCAGATATCAATGTGATTCGCAAGCGGGCCGGCTTGGATGAACTCCTTACTGTAACTGAAGACCAGATTAACAATGAACGTATAAAGGAAATGTCATGGGAGGGAGACCGGATCGACTATTTACGCGCTTTACATCTGCCAATACCTGCGGGTGAGCGTGCTGCAGGCAGACCTAACAATGTCCTGACCTATCCATATGCTGCTGCGGTATGGGTGTTACCTGTTGGTGAGATTCAGTATAATGAAAGCCTGCCAAAATAAAAAGTATCAATAAAACAATAAGGAAACCAGGAATGAACACGTAAGTTTATTCCTGGTTTCCTTTACTAAATCTCAGGCCAAATCATATGCATTCAGGGAAAAAACAATTACTGGGTTACGCTAAGTACAGATGCATGTTAAGTGCGCTAATTCTGGCGGCACTACTTCATTTGTCGTGTAACAGTACTTCATTGGATAAAAATAGCTGGACTACTTATTTGGATAAAATTGGCTCATCATCTTCTTCCAGAACGGCAGATCTCAATAATGACGGGGTTTTAGATGTTGTTATGGGAACAGGAGGAAAGGAAAACTTTCATTGTGATACTGCGGTGATAGCAATTGATGGAGCCACGGGGAAGTTGTTATGGAAAGCTTCTGCTGACAATCAAATTGTTGGTTCAGCTATATTTCGGGATATCAACTATGATGGAGTGCCCGATGTATTCATCGGCGGACGCTGGTCTGAGTTAATGGCGCTTGATGGTACCAACGGGAAATTGATCTGGAAGTTTTTTGACCAGCGTAAGACCCCAAATCCAGCAGATTCTGGCTGGTATAATTTTACCACACCGCAGTTTGTACCCGATCAGGATCTTGATGGACTGGAAGATCTGATTGTTGCCAATGGCGGTAATCCGCTTGTACCACCCAATGATCCCGACAGGCCTGCGGGAAGATTACTGGTGCTGAGCAGTAGCAGCGGAAAGATCCTGGCAAATGTAAAAGTACCTGACGGCAGAGAAACTTACATGTCTGTGGTCTGTTTGAAGACTGGTGATGACATCAGTATTTTTTTTGGAACCGGGGGTGAGACTATTGGAGGACATCTTTACCGCACGAAGTTAAAGGATATTATGCGGGGTGATATTTCCAATGCTAAGATACTGGCAACAAGCGATACAAAAGGTTTTATCGGTCCTCCCGTCCTGGTTGATATCACTGCAGATGGTTTCAAAGATATCGTGGTAAATGCTGTAGATGGGCGTTTGATGGCAATTAACGGAAAGAATGATGCGCTGATCTGGCAGGTTCAGATCCCTGGCTCCGAATCGTATTCAACTCCGGCGGTTGGCCATTTTAATGAAGACGATGTGCCTGATTTCTTTACCAATTATGGGATAGGTACATTTCCTAACCTGCCGAAGTCCAAATTATTTATGGTTGATGGGAAGATCGGAAAAATCGGCTATGAAGTAACGGTGCTCGGATACCAGTATTCATCACCAGTGTCGGCAGATTTAAATGGTGACGGGTATGACGAAGTGCTTATCAATAAAAATGAGATGGGCTGGAAAAACAAAACAACCATTTTTTATAGTTACCTGGTGGCATTTAATTTCAAAGAAAGCAGGCAATATGTTATCGGCGATACCTTGCAGGGAAGTAATGAAGCCTCTACTCCATGGATTGGTGATCTGGATAAAGACAATTACCTGGATGTAATTTACAGCGCTGTAAAATTTAATGCGGAAAGTACCGAACCTTTAAATCCACTTGGATTTTCAATATCCAGGTATAGCACTTCTTATAAAGTAACAAAACCAGTCAAATGGGGGGCTTACATGGGTACTGAATATACCGGCCTAAACTAGACATTATGCCTGCTTTCTTTAAGGTAAGATAGATTTTGTTGTTTATTGGCGGAATTATTTCACTCGTGCTGTAACCAATTCTTTTAGATTTCATCTTATTGTTGTAACCACACACCAATTATTGATGAAAACCTATTTGAGATTTACATTTCTTTCTTTGTTTTATATGTTGCCACTTGGGCTTTCTGCCCAGCAAGAGCAAAAGATCAGGGGAACCGTACAGGATGACAAGCAAACACTGCCGGCCGCAAGTGTACTTTTATATACCGCTAAAGATTCTGTGCTGGTAAGTACAGCAATTACTGATGGAAACGGTAAGTTCAGTCTTGCTGCCGCTCCCGGTACTTATTATATCCTGTCAACATCAGTAGGGTATGAAAAAGTAAAAACAGCAGTATTCCAGCTTAAGGAGTCTGCTACGTATGAACTTCCGCCAATCCTGCTAAAGGAGAATACCAATAAACTCAACGAGGTGAGCATAACGGCCTCAAAGCCTGTTTTGGAACGAAAAGGAGATAAGCTGATTTTTAATGTTGATGCCACACCGTCGGCGGCCGGCCTTACTGCTTTGGAGGTGCTGAAGAAGGCACCGGGAGTAACTGTTGACCATAATGAAAACATCTCTCTTGCAGGAAAAAGCAATGTACTGGTAACCATTGATGGTAAACAAACCTATCTGAGCGGTGCAGAAGTGGTCAATCTGCTCAAATCTATGCAAAGCGCAGAGATTGAAAGCATAGAGATCATTAACAATCCCGGAGCACGGTATGAGGCCAACAGTACAGGTGGCATCATCAATATTAAAACCAAAAAGAACCGTGCAGAAGGGTTTAATGGAAATGTGACGCTTGGGGCAGGTTACAATAAGGACCTGCAGGCGAGCAGTCTGGTTAATCTTAACTACCGCAAGCAATTTTTTAATGTATTTGGAACCTACGACTATAGCAGGTGGCCGTTCAGGGAAAATCTGACAATAGACCGGGTAACACCTGGCCTGAACTCGAAGCAATTGTATTTTAGCCAGAGAAATAGAGATACTTCGGTTTTTTCAGCAAATAACTTTAAGGTTGGTACCGACTTCTTCCTGAACAAAAATCATACAGTCGGGATATTGGTTAAGGGAAATGTGAACGCCTTTGATCAGAAGGGTTTAAGCAGAATTGCGATAGGTGATTCATTTGAACGGCCCGATTCCATATTGCAGACACCAGGTAAAAACTGGTCAGACAGCAGGAATTTTTCATACAATATCAATTATAAAGGGGTATTGGATACAGCTGGCCAGGAAATTACGATCGACGCTGATTATTCTACCTTTGACCGCACCAATAATGCAAGTTTTGTAAACAGGTTTTTTCTTCCAAACGGAACTTTCTTTAAGGACGGACAGATCTACAGGAACTTTGCACCTTCGGGTATTGACATTAAGGCCATCAAGGCAGATTATGTATTGCCGCTGAATAAGATGTTTAAACTGGAGGCCGGTATTAAGGTGGCAGATGTTGAAAGTGATAATAATTTTGTTTACGAGAATGATCTCAACGGCCAATGGGTGCCGGATGCTGGCAGGAGCAACCGCTTTAAATACGATGAGCGGGTGAGTGCTGTCTATACTATTGTTAATGTTACTGCGGGTAAAATGTCATTACAAGCCGGTCTCCGTGCTGAACGGACAAACTCTACGGGCAATTCAGTGACGACAAATCAGCTAACCGAGCGAACCTATACGGATCTTTTTCCATCAGTAACGCTGAGCCGTAATTTTGACGCAGATCATGTAGCCAGTTTGTCTTATTCAAGAAAGATCAACAGGCCCAATTATCAGAACCTGAATCCGTTTATATTTTATCTCGATCAGTATACTTATAACGAGGGTAATCCTAACCTGAAGCCAGAGTATTCAACAAACTTTGAGGCGACTTATCTGCTGAAGCAAAAATACAGTGTCGCCCTTGGATATTCCCATACTTCAGACGTGATTGCGCAGATCCTGCTGCAGAATGAGGTGAAAAAATCAATGTATCAAACCGTACTTAACCTTGCGTCGAATGATATTGTATCACTTACATTCAATTTTCCTGTTAAGATCAATAAATGGTGGAGCATGAACCATAACCTGGTGGGCTATTACAAACAGATCCAGGCACCGGATCTTAATGGTACGGATTTAAATTCAAAACAGTACAGTGCTTCTTTATATGCCCAGAACAACTTTACGCTGAGCAAGCAATTTAGCGCAGACGCTTCAGTATACACCAGTACACCTCAGATTGATGGTGCGTTTAAGGTGAAGAGTATGCTGAGTGCCGATGCAGGTCTGCGTTACAATTTCCCGAATCAAAACGGCAATCTAAAACTTGGTATAGGCGATTTGTTTCATAGCCAGAGATCGAGGGTGTTCAGTACCTTACCGGGTAACGTATACAACCTGGAGCAATGGGGTACAACCACCAATGCGAGACTTACCTTTACTTACCGGTTCGGAAAAACAACCGTTAAATCGGAGCGGAGCCGCTCGACAGGTCTTGATGCAGAACAAAGGAGGCTTGGAGGAAAATAATATAGATGCCAGGCATTTTACGTTTGCTTAAGCACGACGCAATGTCAAAATAGCTTATAAGGTTGTTAGAATAATTGAATATCTGATTCATATCTTTAAGTATCATTGTTATCAATTAAACCAGCCCAAAAATGAAACTGTATCTAAACTGTATCCCACTGCTGATCATGTTCCTGTTTTTTCAGCTCATGCTGAATTTGAGCGATCTCAGGGCACAGCCTAATAAAAGTATAAAAAGCAGCCCCGCACTTCAGCTATGGGACGATAAGCCTGCTAAAAATTGGATGACGGATGCTTACCCTATGGGCAACGGAAGGATTGGCGGAATGGTGTTTGGCGGACTGTCCAGGGAACATATTCAATTTAATGAAATCAGTTTATGGACCGGGGATGAAACGGAAACAGGTGCTTATCAGGCCTTCGGTGATCTTTTTGTCGATTTTCAGGGTGCAGATTCAGCGTCAGCAGTTCCTTCAGATTATAAACGCCTGCTTGATCTGAATACCGCAACACAACTGATTACCTATACCTCAAATAATGTATCATTTAAGCGTGAATATTTTTGCAGTTTCCCTGATAAGGTAATGGTATTGCGGTATACGGCAGGTAAAAAAGGCGCCTATTCTGCTAAGATCCAGCTTAAGGATGCACATCAGGCAAAGGTTTCACCTTTAGGGCTCAGCCTGCAAATTCAGGGTAAGCTTGATAACGGACTTTCTTATAATGCGAGCATATTGGTGAAGACTGAGGGAGGCTCGAACATTATTGAACCTGATGGAAACGGTGGCTTCCAGTTTAACGTCCGCAATGCGGATGCCTTTACCATATTGCTTTCTGCGGCAACTGATTACAGCAATAAACGCAGTCAGTTTTGGAGAGGTGCTGCTCCGGGCCCTAAGGTGAAAGCGGCTATCGCCCAGGCATCGGCTAAAACTTACGCATTGTTAAAAGCAAACCACCTGAAGGATTACCAGACTTTGTTTAACAGGGTGACGCTGAAACTGGGTACTACCAATGAAACGCAGCGTTCAACACCAACTTATCAAAGATTAATTAACTATAAGGCTGCAACCGACCACGGACTTGAAGAATTGCTTTTCCAGTATGGCAGGTACCTGCTGATCAGCTCATCGAGAAAAGGAGGGCTGCCTGCGAATTTGCAGGGCCTGTGGAATGAAAGCAACAATCCGCCATGGCGCTCAGATTACCACTCTAACATCAACATTCAGATGAATTACTGGCTTGCAGAGCCGACCAACCTTTCAGAGTGTCACTATCCTTACCTGGATTACATCAACAGCATGCGTGAAGTAAAAAAGGTGAATACGCAAAAGGAATATCCCGGTGTAAGAGGCTGGACAGTTAAGACAGAGAATAATATATTCGGGGGGGAGAGTTTCTTGTGGAATACTCCAGGCAGTGCATGGTATGTACAGGATGTTTGGGAGCATTATGCCTTTACAAAAAATTTTACTTATTTAAAGACCTACGGTTATCCGCTGTTGAAGGAGATCTCCGAGTTTTGGGATGATCACCTTAAAAGAAGATCTGATGGCGTGCTGGTGGCTCCCAATGGCTGGTCACCGGAGCACGGACCTACTGAAGACGGGGTAACGTATGATCAGGAGATCATTTATGACCTCTTTACCAATTACATTGCTGCAGCGGATGTGTTGAAGATAGATAAAAAATACAGAGACCATATTGCTGATCTGAGGGCACACCTGTTGATGCCGAAGATCGGGAAATGGGGACAGCTGCAGGAATGGGAGACGGATCGTGATGATCCGAAGGATAACCACAGGCATGCTTCGCACTTATTTGCGCTTCATCCGGGTAAACAGATCAGCACCATAAAAACACCCGAACTTGCAGAAGCCGCTAAAGTGAGCCTGCAGGCAAGGGGAGATGAATCTACTGGCTGGTCTATGGCATGGAAGGTCAATTTCTGGGCAAGATTACAAGATGGCAATCATGCCTACAAAATTATTCAAAACTTCATTACCCCCGTTGGTGGTGTAGGAACGGATTATAACCAGGGTGGTGGCGTATACAGCAACTTGTTCTGTGCGCATCCTCCATTTCAGATCGACGGAAACTTTGGTTATGCCGCAGGTGTATCTGAAATGCTGGTACAAAGCCAGACCGGAGACATCCAGCTCATTCCGGCTTTGCCAAATGAATGGGCAAATGGCCAGGTTAAGGGGCTGCGGGCGAGAGGTAATTTTGAGATCGTAAACATGGAATGGAAGAATGGAAAGGTTGTCGCATTGACGCTGAAATCCTTATCGGGCGGTGCCTGCAAACTTCATGTTCCGAATGCTTTAAAAGCTGCCTTTAAATTGAAAAGTACAGTTGACGGGGTAAATCACAGCTATTCATTCAGTACGCAGGCCGGAGCAACCTACCGCTTCACGGCAGGCTGATGATTGAAATTCTTTAGTGCAATCTTTCAACGGCAGGGTTCTTTTAATTGAATTAATTAAGATATTTAGTTAATTCAATTAAAAGAATCCTTTTGTTATGAGTCACATGCAATCTTATAGAATACTTTTACCCTTCCTGTTGTGCCTGTTTTCGGTTAATGCCGGAGCAAATTCTTTCCCGGCAAAAATAGATATCTACAAAGCAGATATTATCATTTACGGTGGTACTTCAGCTGCGGTTACGGCAGCGGTTCGTGCCGCCCGCGACGGTAGGAAGGTGATCATAGTATCACCCGACAAGCATTTGGGCGGCTTATCATCGGGTGGACTTGGATTTACGGATACCGGAAATAAGGAAGTGATAGGGGGGCTTTCGAGAGAATTTTATCATCGGGTATACTTGTACTATCAGCAGGAACAGGCCTGGAGATGGCAGAAGAAGGAAGAATATGGCAATAAGGGACAGGGTACACCCGCTATGGATGGTAAAGAGCGGACAATGTGGATATTTGAGCCTCATGTGGCGGAACAGATCATGGAAGATTTTATAAGAGAAAACAAGATCAAGGTATATCGTGAGGAATTGCTGGAAAGAAAAAATGGTGTGGTGATGAAGAATGGCCGGATCATCAGCATCCGCACATTAAGTGAAAAAATCTTTACCGGGAAAATCTTTATCGATGCCACCTACGAAGGTGACCTTATGGCTGCCGCTAAGGTAAGCTATCATATTGGACGGGAATCTGGAGCTGTTTATGGAGAAGAATGGAACGGCGTGCAGACGGAGGTATTTCAACACGGACATCATTTTAAAAAGCCGGTAGACCCCTACAAGGTTCCTGGAGACAGGAACAGCGGCTTGCTTGCCGGGATATCTGCCGAAGCGCCAGGATTGAAGGGGGAGGGCGATAAAAAGCTTCAGGCTTATTGTTTCAGGATGTGCCTGACCAATGATCCGGATAACCGCATTACTTTTCCAAAACCTGACGGTTATGATTCTGAAAACTATGAGTTGCTTGCAAGGGTATTTCAGAGTGGCTGGACTGAACTGTTTGATAAATTTGACGACATTCCAAACCGCAAGACAGATACCAATAACCACGGCCCGTTCAGTACAGACTATATCGGGATGAATTACGATTATCCTGAAGCCTCTTATGCCGAACGCAGGAATATTATAAAGGCTCATGAAGATTATCAGAAAGGGTTATACTATTTTATGATTACAGATCCCCGGGTACCTGCGAAATTGCAGGACAAATTAAAGACCTGGGGGCTTTCTAAGGATGAGTTCAGAGACAACAACAATTGGCCGCACCAGCTCTACATCAGGGAGGCACGGAGAATGCTGAGCGATTATGTGATGACTGAAAATGAGGTGTTGGGGAAAAAAGAGGTTCCGGATCCTATAGGGATGGGATCATATTCCCTGGATTCTCACAATACGCAACGTTATGTAACTGATAAGGGATTTGTTCAAAATGAAGGAGACATTGGGGTCAAGGCACCCCTGCCTTACAGCATCGCTTATGGGGCCATTGTACCAAAAGCTGATGAGTGTACGAACTTGTTTGTTCCGGTCTGCCTGTCGAGTTCACATATTGCGTATGGTTCGGCAAGAATGGAACCCGTATTTATGATTTTGGGGGAGTCTGCCGCTGCGGCTGCAATATTGGCGATTGATGGTAAAACTTCAGTTCAGGATGTGCCCTATGCGCAGCTTGAAAAGGTATTGCTAAAGCAAAATCAAAAGTTGAGGTACAATAAATAAGAAATTTTTCAACTTAATTGGAACGCCATTCTCGGTAAGTGGTTGATTTATAGTAAACAGCTTTTTTTGACGTGTTTAGAGTGGGTGTTTTAATGTTAAAGACAGTTTAAATAATTTGCATCGATATGTTTTTTTTATATCTTTGCGTCCCGTAGCAATTAAGGCTATGGACAAAGATACCAAGTTCGGGGTGTAGCGTAGCCCGGTATCGCGCCACATTTGGGATGTGGAGGTCGTAGGTTCGAATCCTGCCACCCCGACGAATAGAAAATCAAATTCTATCAAAAAGGCCTTAAATCTATGATTTGAGGCCTTTTTTGTTCAGAGGCATATCAAACAATATCAAGTAAATTCAATATAAAAGGGACCATATTCGGGACCATTATTGAATCTCAAAGTTTTTGGTCCCTCGAAAGCACTTCCATGTCTCGATAATCAGTGCAATTCTGTACTTGATTTTGCATGATTTGATGACCTTTTTTTGAATCAAAACTCAAATTTTTGAGGATAAAAAAAAGTGGTCCCTTTTTCTGTCAAAACTGCTTTGTTTCATTTTTAAAAAGTGGCCTCTAAGGTATAATGAAGCTAGATTTTTGATGGTCCCTCGAGGAATTCACTTGGTCCCTTTTTCATGTCAAAACCGATCGATTTTTAACCGATAAATTGACATAAAATGATGAATGAAAAAAACACATTAACCATTAATTTTTATCTTAAAAAAACAAGGGTAAATAAGGATGGAAAAAGCCCCGTTGTGGCCCGAATTACGCTCAACGGAAAAAGACTTGAAATCTCTACAGGAAAGTCTGTTGAGGATAGCCGCTGGAACACTGCCAAAGGGGTTGCAAAAGGAAATAAGGAAGATGTAGCAAGGCTGAATAGCTTTCTTTCTAATTTTCACGCGAAGATTGCTGACGTTTACGAAGATATGAAAGCCCGGCGCCTTAAAATGACCATTGAGCAGCTCCGGGACATCATAGATGATAATCCCGCATCTGGTAATACATTAGTTGCGCTGATAACTTATCACAACCAGACTGAAGGAGATCATCTGGAATGGGGGACGATGAAAAATTACATGACTTCCCAGAAGTATCTTTTGGCATTTGTTAAAAAACAATTTGGTACTGCTGATCTGGAGTTATCTCAATTGAGCTTTCAATTTTTTAATGATTTCCATCAGTTCCTTAGAAAGCAGAAAAACAGAAGAGGGGAGATTGCAATGGCCAATAACGGCATTATGAAACACCTGGAACGATTTTGTAAAATGGTTCACCTGGCTTTAAAAATAGGATGGATTGAAAAATACCCCTTTACTGCACATCAACCTAAATTTGATAAGGTGGAACGCCATTGTCTGGATAAGGATGAGCTGAATGCCATTAAATCAAAAGCACTGGAGATCAATCGACTTGAGATTGTCCGTGATCTCTTTGTATTCAGTTGCTATACCGGACTTGCCTATATCGATGTGATGAGTCTGAATTCCTCTCATATGAGCATAGGTGTAGACGGTGGTCGTTGGATCATGTGTAAACGGAAGAAAACTTCTGTGCCGGTAAAAATTCCGCTTCTTTCTGTGCCGGCGGAGATTATCGAAAAATACAGACATGGCCCCGATCAGTTATACAGGGACAGGCTTTTACCCTCCTACAGCAACCAGAAGCTAAACTCTTATTTAAAGGAGCTGGCTGACATCTGCGGGATAAACAAGAACCTGACCTTTCATACGGCAAGGCACACCTTTGCTACGACGGTGACGCTGAGTAATGGAGTGCCGATCGAAACGGTGAGCAAGATGCTGGGGCATTCAAAGATTTCAACTACTCAAATTTATGCTAAAGTAGTGGAGCATAAAGTGAGTGAGGACATGGCTGCCTTAAGAATGAAGCTGGAGCCAGGACAGGGGAGGGTAATATTATATACCACCACCTGACGGTTTGCCGTTTTCGTGTTTAATGAACGATTGATTCCTCAGTTTGCAGAATCTGATTATATTTGCTCAGCTGAACCTGGCAGATACCTTCTGAGTAGCGTACGGCTAGTTCTGTGAACTGAGGCTTCACAAAATAAAACTTCCTATAATGGCTACGATTGATCTAATTACCAAAGATGATCTTCAAAACTTCAAATCCGAGTTACTGACTGAATTAAAACTGATACTGGAAAGCAGAAGTGCTTCTTCGCAAAAGTGGCTAAAAAGTGCTGAGGTTCGAAAAATGTTAAACATTTCTCCGGGGACGCTGCAAAATTTAAGGATTAATGGAACGATAAAATACACAAAGGTTGGATCCATTATTTATTACTCCCAGGGGGATATTCAATCCCTGCTTGAGAATGGGTTAAGATAATGTATTGAAATAATTCTTTGTTTCAAAGTTCAAAAGTTGTGTTGGCTAGCCTGATATCTTCCATCACTAATTAAAATCTGAGATTTGTCCCTGTTCTGTCGTATTCGGCTTTGGCTACAGCTATGATGTGATACTCATATAAGAAAGTTCACGGAGTTGTGAAGCCTTTCGCTGTTTAGTTATGTAGCTTATGCCGCCGCATCTTGGGGCCCTGTTAAATCATACATGATTATGGTGCGTCCTTATTCAGTCCATCACTTTCAGCCAGTATTGCCACTGCTTCCAGGAAGGTTTTCTTTTGATAAAACATGACAAACCTCAGTGCGTCTCCGCCTTTGTGGGAGGCGAAGCATTTGAAAATCTGTTTACCCGGTGATACGACAAATGTTCCTTTATAGTCCACGTGAAGAGGACACAAAGCGCCTCAGGTTTTCGGGTCACGGGCTTAAGCTGAATGTGGCTTCCGATCAGGGTTTCGCTTTTTATTTACAATTTAGGGACAGTGATATTTGGAGACCAGTTCCATTGCGGGGGTTCAATATTTAGCAAGTGTTTTACAAAGAAATCGCGCCTTTTGTGCTCACCGTAGTCTCCTCCCAGAGAATGACCCATCCCGGGAACCATGAGGAAGTCAAAATTTTTATTGGCTTTAATCAGTCGGTTGACAACCTGCATGGTGGAGGAGGGATCAACATTGTCATCCAGTTCTCCCAGA
>DATFQH010000055.1:0-3909 GCA_035264385.1 Pedobacter sp. | reverse complement strand
AATCGGTTGTTCATGATCTGGTAAAGCAGTTGACACATAAATATTTTTGTAATTAGCTTTCTCATAGGGTTGACTGCTTGTTGCATGCTCTTATGAGATAATACTTTACAGTACAAGGAATTTATCATTAAAATCACTCATTGGGGTATTGTTAATTGATCGTCGGAAATCCAATTTTACTTCTGTCAAAAAGAATAGATCAACGTAAAAATTAATTAAAAAAAATATCATGAAAAACAAAGTACTATCTCTAAGAAAACTAATGACTATGTTAGTTTTGATGTTTACTTTAACCATAGTTAGCTGCAAAAAAGATAAGGTAGAAAAAAAAGAGGAGGAAAAACGCCCCAGCATTGTTGGCGCGTGGGCTAACGTGACCCCGGTAGGAAGTTTTCGTAATATCCTTACTAATATAGAATTTAAAGAAAACGGCACCGGAAATGAATACGTTGTCAGCATTACCAACTTTAGTTCGACGGAAATATCCGATTTGGATTTTAGCTGGACCGAAGAGAAAAACAATACCATCAACCTTACATTTGAGGATGGTTTAGTTGAGAAATATACTTACACATTAGATGTTGAGAATAACTTGCTTGTCCTTATTTCTGAATCTGGAAACAGCAAAGAATATTTTAAAGATATCGATTAAAGCTCTTTCGGGGCGAAGAAAATTAAATGATGTGCCCATAAACTACTTCGAAAAGTAGCTTATGGGCATTAATTGTATATCAATGAATCTGGCCATTCCCTTTCAATTAAGGGCGCCTCATGAATAGCTGTAGAAAAGTAAGTCTGAATTAACCGACTGGATTCCGAAGACTAATAGACTAAGTCTGTCGAAGCGGAGTGAAAACCTTTTAAAGCAGAAAGGCCTTTATCGTAAGATAAAGGCCTTTTCTAAGTAGTGGTATGGGCCGGGATCGAACCGGCGACACATGGATTTTCAGTCCATTGCTCTACCGACTGAGCTACCGTACCTACTTCCCGTTTGGGATTGCAAATGTAGTGTCTTTTTTTGAATGACAAAATCTTTTTTGAAATTAATTTCTAACCTCCTGATTTGACGCGTCTTCCTTCTGCTTCAGAACTTCCCGATCGCTGACGGGCTGCTTTTATTTCAGCGCTTCCGAACCGGTAAGTGCAGGTAAGTCTGAATACCCGGCTTTCCCATCTTTCGCTTACCACATAATTTTGTGACGGAAGGGTACTCGTAATCCTGCTTTTTTGAAACTTAAACACATCATTAGCAGCCAGCTTAATATTTAATTGCTTGTTCATAAAAGATTTACTCATGCCAAGATCAACACTATATTGCGGATCAATCAGGAGGGTTCCCCATACCTGTTTGCTCTGGTACCAGCCAGACCATTCCACATTAGTGGATGAATTAAGGGTAATGGTCTGCGTTGTGTTCAGGTTGAAAGCCAGTTTGCCGCTTTCGTAAGGCATGCCTAATAAATCGGGCGTTTTAAATTTATTGTAGTAGGCGGTCAGGTTATTGGTTGTGTTCCACCACTTCGTAACCTGTACAGGGTAACTGGCGTTCATGTTGTATGAATCCTGGGTAGCCAGGTTCTGGTTCGAAATAAAAATCGTTTTCGTAGCTGTATCCGTAAGCAGAACATCAGACATTACATCCTTTGTATGACTATATCCAAAAGAAATATTCAATGACTTTTTGTACGAATATGACAGCTCGAAAGCATCTGTATATTGCGGCTTGAGGAACGGATTACCAAACCTGTAAGAATACAGGTCCAGGAAATCTATAAACGGGTTTAGTGAGCCGTAGTCAGGGCGATCTATCCTTCTGCTGTAAGAAAGCCCCATGTCGTGGCTCTTAGAAAGCTCCTGATTTACGAATAAACTAGGAAATAAGTTCAGGTAATGCCGGGTTACAATCTTATTTTCAGTGATCGAATTCCCTTTGGAATTGGTTTGCTCGGCCCTCAGGCCCAGTTGTATGGTTGTGCTTTTAAACTTTCTGTTCAGGTTGGTATAAGCCGCATTGATGTTCTCGTCATACAGAAATTGATTGCTGCGCCTGACATCATTGATCCAATTTCCCTGCTCAAAATTCTCAAACCTGAAGTTATTATCTGTTTTTACAAAACTGGTCTTTAACCCAATTTCCAGTTTCATTTCCTTATTAATGGGATAAGCGTAATCGGTTTTTGCAGACCGGATCTTGGTTGTTGTAGGGGTATTATTTCTGAAAAGATAATCCATCTTCAGCGGTTGGCCCTGGGCATTGAAATATCTGTTGTTAAAGTTGTTATCCTCGTCACCGATATATTCGGAGTAATCTGCATCAATACTGATTTCCTGCCCAAGTGTGTCCAGAGTGCCCTTGTAGCTGAGGTTATAGGCGATGCCGGTATACTTGGATGAATTTGGATTGCGGGCAATTACCGATGAATCCGTTTTGCCTGGCCTGTCGCCGATCAATGTCTGCACATCACCCACATTATTACCTTTACTGTAATAACCGTTTACAGCGAAACCGATGGTGTTATTGTCGTTAATAAAATAATCCAGGCCAGCTTTGTAGTTGCTGTTCTGCCTGTTCCTTAGATTATAATTGGTCTGATCGAAATAGGTTTTGTCCTCGGCAGTGTTGTTTACCCGCATAATGTCGGTACCATTATGCCGTTTATTACGGCCATAGTCGAAGTTTCCAAATACATTAAACCTCTTTTCACGGTGGTTCAGCGTAAGGCCGCTATTGGCCTTATAATACTTTCCATAGCCGGCACCGATTAAAAATGAGCCATTGGTGCCATAGTTGCGGTTTTTTTTCAGTTTTATATTAATGATCCCTGAGTTACCCGCAGCGTCATATTTAGACGAGGGATTGGTAATGAGTTCAATAGATTGTATGGCATTACCTTCAGTGGAGCTAAGTAGATTTGTCAGCTGTTCCGCAGCGAGGTATGTGGGTTTGCCATCCAGCATGACAGTAACGCCCTGCTTACCTCTCAGGCTGATCTTTCCATCCTTATCTACTGTAACACCCGGAGCTTTGGCTAAAACCTCGAGGGCTGAGTTGCCTGCTGCAAGCGCACTATTTTCTACGTTGATTACAGTTTTATCAATTTGCCGCTCAATCAGAGGCTTTTGCTTCACGATGTTGACTCCTTTCAGGGTTTGCGCATCGGTTGCCATTTGAATAGTGCCTGTGGTTAAATTTTTTTGAGCAGTTGTAACTGCATAAGGTCCTTTGAAGGTCTTTTTATATCCTACTACATATACGGCAATAAGATAGCTTCCCGCTTTAACTTCTTTAAAGACAAAACTTCCGTTGTCTGATGTCAACGTACCCTTTACCACGGTCGAATCCGTACTGTTTAATAAACTCACGGTTGCATAAGGAAATTCTTTCTGTAACTCATCATATACTTTTCCTGAAATTTCTCCATGACCAGCTATGTCCTGAGAAACGGCGATATTGAAGCACATCAGGAGCGAAAAGGTCATTATTGCTGAATATATTTTGTTTTCCATAAGACATAGTTTCGCCACATACGCCTTTCAGCATATCCTTAGCATATGTAAATTGTTTTTGGTGATTTGTGGTTATTTGTTAGTAAGATGGAGCTTGCCTGCAAAAGGTTACATGAAAGTTCAAAAAAAAAAGCAGGCCCCGGTCAGGATCCTGCTTTTTAAGCTAGATTTATAATGTTAAAACTTGTAAGAAATGCTTAACCTATAATTTCTTGGGGCTTCAGTCTGCCAGGAATATAATCCTGGAGAAGAAGCAAAATAGTCCTCATAATAAGCGCCGCTATACAAATATTTATCAAGGATATTGAATGCATTAGCAGTTAACCGTATTTTTCCCTTTTCATAAAACAAACCTCCATCCATTCTAAAATAATCAGGGAGGTTACGTTCCGGATGTTCTGC
>DATFQH010000054.1:0-3512 GCA_035264385.1 Pedobacter sp. | reverse complement strand
AGTGATCCTGATCAGAAATGTGCTATATGACACAGGTGTGTTTAAATCTGTATCATTTGAAATTCCTGTGATCTGTGTGGGCAACCTTGTTGTCGGTGGTTCAGGAAAAACACCTTTCACAGAATATCTTATCGGGCTGCTTGGAAATAGAAAGATAGCCGTCCTGAGCAGAGGCTATGGCCGCAAAACAACCGGATTTATCTTAGCAGACCAGAATGCAAACGCTGAAACGATAGGTGATGAACCGATGCAATTCTATACCAAGTTCCCCCAGGTTACTGTCGCCGTGTGTGAGAGTAGGGTAAAGGGTATTAAAATGCTGCAGGCAAGTCATGATCTCATCATCCTCGATGATGCCTTTCAGCATCGAGCGGTCAAGCCCGGTTTTAGCATCCTGCTTTTTGAATACCAAAAATTGCTCAGGCCCCAGTTTTTGTTACCCGCAGGCAATCTGAGAGAACCATTTCGGGCATATAAAAGAGCTGATCTGCTTTTGCTAACCAAGGCGCCCCAATTTTTAGACAATAAACAGATGCAAACCTGCATAAATAAGTTCAAAGAGTTGACAAATGCAGAACCCATTATATCTTTCCTGGAGTATGGCAAACTTACCAGTTTAAACCAGAGGCACAGACAGCCCGCGCCACAGCTTTCGGCAATTACTCATATCTTTCTGCTAACCGGTATTGCCAATCCAAAACCACTTTTGTCTCATCTGGAACAGTACAGCTTGAATATACACCATCATGAATACGCTGATCATTACAACTTCAGAACACGGGACGTCGAAAAACTGGTAAATGCATTTCAGGAGCATCCTTCAAAAGACAAGCTGATCATCACAACAGAAAAAGATGTACAGCGTTTAAACAATGCTGCTTTAAAAGAATTACTTTTAAATTTGCCAGTATTTTATTTACCTGTCAAAATAGCTTTAGGGGACAAGGATAAAGCTATCTTTGATCAAAAAATTCTAGACTATGTTTCAGGCACTACACGAAACCGTTGAATATATAAAGCGAAAGACCAGTAATTTCCAGCCGGAAATAGGGATTGTGTTAGGGACAGGGCTTGGGGGCCTGGTCGGTGATATTGAAATTAAATATTCTTTGATGTATTCAAATATTCCTAATTTCCCAATCTCGACCTTAGAATTCCATTCGGGAAAGCTGATTTTCGGAACGTTGAATGGAAAGAAGATCGTTGCCATGCAGGGAAGACTGCATTACTACGAAGGTTATAGCATGCAACAGATCACCTTTCCGATCAGGGCTATGAAAGCTTTGGGAATTGTCCATCTCTTTGTCTCTAACGCGGCTGGCTCACTAAATCCCGAATTTAAAAAGGGCGATCTGATGGTCATTTGCGACCACATTAACCTTCAGCCTGAAAGTCCGTTAAGAGGTATTAATGATTCAGATATGGGCCCGCGTTTTCCAGATATGAGCCAGCCTTACAACAGGAAACTGGTAGCGGCTGCGCTAAATATTGCATCAACACACAACATTACTTGTCATAAAGGCGTTTACATTGCCGTAGCTGGCCCAAATCTGGAGACCAAGGCCGAGTACAAATATCTGCGTATAATAGGAGGCGATGCTGTAGGGATGAGCACCGTGCCGGAAGTTATAGTAGCCAATCACATGAGCATTCCTGTTTTCGCGATCTCTGTGCTTACCGATGAAGGCTTTCCGGAAGTACTTCGGCCTGTGAGCCTTGAAGACATCCTCGAGACCGCAAGGGAAGCAGAACCAAAGATGACAAAAATATTAAGCCAGTTAATATCGACCTTATAATGTATAAAAACGTTGCCTTTATCGTCTTTTTCATCACTACCCTTGGATTCGGAAACCTGTTTGCGCAGGATTTAAAGACCTCTGTCAACGAAAATAAGGAGCTGGATTCTCTAAGGAAATTAGAAGAAGAGGGGAAGGATTCAGTGATCTTTACCTCGAAATACATCAGGTACACCACACTTAGACTTACAAAAGACAGCATACAAACCTTGCCACTGGATACCACGCTTACCGGCTTCCAAAATTTTAATCTCCTGTTCCAGCCAAAAAGGCCAATGATCGGAACGGGGAATCTTGGATTATCAGCTATGCCGTTGCTATTTGAACCCGTTAAGACCATTGGTTTTGATCCTGGCTTTCATACCCTTGATCTGTATGCCATGAGCCACGATGACATCAAGTACTACCAGGCCAGAACCCCCTTCACCAGCCTTTATTATGTCAGTGCCGGAGAGGTAGAGCAGGTGTTTAAAGTTATCCATTCACAAAATATTAAACCCAACTGGAATATAGGTGCAAATTTTAACAGGATAGGAGCTAACGGTTTCTATAGGCGTCAGCGTGGTGATGATCTGAACGGTGCGATCTTTACCTGGTTCCAGTCTCCGAATAAGAGATATAACCTTTGGGCAAGCGGAGTATTCAATACATTAAAGGCCCAGGAAAACGGTTCCATATTAAATGATTCTATTTTTTCGAGTACAGTTACCGCCGATGGCAGTCCGATATCGGGTGACAGACAGGCAGAAGGCATCAGACTAACCAGCGCGAAGCGGGTTTACCGTCAGGCTTCTGCGATGCTCAAACAAACCTACTTCGTTGGGCGCATAGACAGCACCGCACAAGAGATTACACAAAAAATTTTGCCAACAAATAAAATCGCCTATACCTTCAGGTACGATGCCAATTCCTATATTTTTCAAAAGGATGAGACCGACGACTTCTCGGTTATTCCGCAAGGGATATCAAGCCCAGTCTTTACCAACGACAGTACGAGCTACCGGCATCTGCAGAATGAATTTATATACAGCTTTTTCTTGAGGGGAAAATCGAGTGTCATTAAAAACGAACTGAAGATCGATGCGGGTATCAGGCATGAGTTCTACAAATACAATCAATCTGTGCTTTACCGTGACACCACCAGCTATTATAATTATAGCGCTAGTTTTCAAAATGTTACACTTCTTGGGTCTGCCGGGTACAGGCTGAGCAACAGGATAGACCTCAATGTTGATCTTCAGCAGATCTTCCAGGGCCGCAATACCGGAGATTTCCTCTATGAGGCGGAAAGCAATGTGCTGCTTAGTAAATCTGTTGGGCGGATCGTGTTGGGTGCTTATTTTCAAAACAAATCACCGGAAGAGATCTACACCCGTTATTTTGGCAACCATTACTCCTGGAATAAAAATTTCGACCGGACAAAGACCATCAATATGTCTTTCAATTATTTCAATGATAAGTTGAAACTGGAAGCCGGAGCGGAATATTTTCTGATCAATGGTTACCTTTATTTTACTGAAAACCCGACCCAGGTAAAAGGAATCATGCCGGATCAGATTGGAAACGCAAATTTGCTAAAAGTGAAACTGGGTAAGCGGTTTTCCTATGGCAAATTTAAACTGGACAGTTATGTGGTTTACCAGAAAACAGATAATGCAGGTAAGCTCCGGACCCCTGAACTATATACTTTCAACAGCTTTTACCTGGATCAGACCT
>DATFQH010000053.1:0-3657 GCA_035264385.1 Pedobacter sp. | reverse complement strand
AAGCGTAATAGTAATTGAGTTCTTCTGCCTCAGTTCTTCCCCTGTATTTTTGAGACAGGTCTTCAAATAAGATCAGCGCCTTAGAATAACTTTTTTTATTGTACAGTCTTAACGCCTCCTGATATTTTTTGGCTACATCGTTGCTCAGTCTGATCTTTTCAAACTGACTTTTGCAACCTGCAATGGTAAGCGCTATAACTGTAAAACTTAATAATAAAGCGTGTTTAATTTTAAACATTCTGCAAAGATAAGGTAATAATACGATTCCGTCAATTAAAAATAACAGGACGCTAAGCTATGTAAAGGCAATGGCAGCTACAAGCTGTTAACATATTTTAACAATTTGCTGGCGCGACTTTGATGGTTTATCAGCGGTTCGCACTTTGAATGCACCAAATATATACTTCATTCTAACCGTTAGCGCCAAGACAGCACAGTGAGTCCGCGGTGAGTCCGCCTTTTTAATGGGAAAAGGCGGACTCACCGTGGACTCATGGTGGACTCATGGCGGACTCACTAAGAGCAAGGTAGCAGGCATGTAGCAGCTTTGTATACTTCAAATGGTTATACAGTTTGCCGCTCAGAATAATTATTCAAGGAAATTGGGACTTTAATTTATATGTATACATTTGTAGTGTACTATATATGTAGTACAGTAAAACGCTTAGAGACATGATTGAAATTTCCAACCTTACCTTTGGCTACAGCAAAAAGAAATTGCTGTTCGACAATTTAAACCTGCAGCTCGGCAGTGGCCATATTTATGGCCTGCTAGGCAGAAATGGCGCAGGAAAGTCTACACTGCTTAAAAATCTTGCCGGACTGGTATTTCCGATAACAGGGACTAGTCAGGTTAATGGCTTCAAATCGGCTGACCGTTTGCCGTCTTTTTTGCAGGAGCTGTTTTTTATTCCCGAGGAGATGCACCTCCCCGGCATCTCTGCTGAAAGTTATGCGAGGAGTACCATGCATTTTTATCCAAAATTTGACCTTTCATTGTATCACCGCATTTTATCGGAATTTGATGTTCCCGCAAGCGCTGTCCTCAACAGGATTTCCTTCGGCCAGCAGAAGAAGGTGCTGATCGCATTTGGTCTGGCTACCAATAGCAGCTTGCTGATTATGGATGAGCCGACGAACGGGCTGGATATTCCCTCAAAAATCCAATTTCGTAAAATCATTGCTTCGGTACTGACTGATGAGCGCTGCATCATCATTTCTACGCATCAGGTACGTGATCTGGACAGCCTTATTGATACCTTATTGGTTTTGCACAACAGGGAGATAGTACTGAACAGAAGTTTGGAGCAGATTGCTGAACGGATCCAGTTTACGACAGCTTCGAAAGCAGATCCGAAAGAAATTTTATATCAGGAATCCAATAGTATCGGAGTAAACACCATCAGCCGGAATACCGAAGGTGCCTATAGTAAGGTAGACATGGAGTTGCTGTTTAATGCAGTAGTTGGCGATAATTTACAAGTTATATCACATCTGAATAAGTAATTATGAACAACATATTTAGTTTTAGACGCTTTGGTATGCTTATGGGTAAGCATACTGCAGAGTATTACAGAACCTACCTGATGTCATTTGGGGTGCTTGCGGGTTTAATGGCGATTATTGGTGGCTTTATATTTTACGTGTCTAACGGTGGAGTAGGCCCGAAATTTCAGTTCGCTATTTTTGTATTTCCTTATTTACTTTCAGGACTGATCTTTACCAGTATGGTCTTTGCTGATTATGGCGACAGAAAACGGTCTGTGTCTGTGATGACCCTTCCGGCTTCTAATCTTGAAAAATACCTCGTGGCCTGGCTCTATTCTTTTGTCATTTTCCAGTTGATGTTTCTGATCGCTTTTTACGCGATTGATTATTCGCTGCTGGTGTTTTACCAGGATCAAAATAAAGGTAAGATAGAGTTGCTTAATTTTTTCTCATTTGGTTATGGCTTCTGGAGAATATTTTTTGCTTACGCTTTTTTACACAGCATCAGCTTTTTTGGTGCAGTATTTTTCAATAAGAATCATTTTATCAAGACTATGCTGGCCGTTTTTGCAATCGGCTTTTTATTTATGCTGTTGAATAAGCCTATTGCCAATCTTGTTTTTGGGTTTGAGGTGGTAAAGGCCCCGCCCTTTAGTGAAGCAATCATTTTTGAGAATAAATTGGAGTATAAAGTTGCGGTAGGTAAGTCTGCACAAATCGCGGTGGACTATGTGTTACTGGCTGTAATACTGGCAATGTGGACAGCCGCTTATTTTAAATTGAAAGAAAAGGAGGTCTGATATGGAGTTTAGAGAAAATGAAGCGATTTACCTTCAGATCGCAGCGTATGCTGCTGAAAACATTACTCTTGGCAGGTGGCCTGCCGACCAGAAGATACCGTCGGTGCGGGAGCTTGCGGTAGAATTGCAGGTAAACCCAAATACAGTGGTCCGGTCGTATGAGTTTTTGCAAAGCAAGGGGGTCATTGCCAATAAACGCGGGATTGGATTCTTTATTGAACCGGACGCGGGAGATAAGATAAGGTTGTACAGCAAAGAACGCTTTTTAGGGGAGGCGCTGCCGGAATTTTTCCGAAATGTGTATTTGCTCAGCATCAGTATGGAAGAGATCACCAGCAGGTATGAACAGTTTATCGCAGCGCATTATCAGCATAATAAAATAGACCCTGGAAAGGGATTGGTATAATAGTATATATATAAGGATATGAAAACAAGTATAATGATATTGGTTGTCGTGGCTGTAGTCTCGCTTGGAATGATGACCGCGTTTAATTTTTCATTAAAGAGTGCTTACCTCAGCGGTAGTTATAAAAACAGGTTCAGGGAACAAACGTTTACTGCAGGAGTGGTGAATGAAGTGAATTTAACTGCTACGGGCATGCATATAAATGTAGAGCATGGGCTAAAAGAGGGAGTTTGGGTGCCAGACAGTTTCCGTGAAAAGGTATTGATCGTACTTAAGAATGGGGTGCTTACTCTTTCAGCAGTAGATACTGCCGAATCTGATCGTCATATGCTTGGGGGAATAACCGTTGTTACCAACAGACTGAATAAAGTCAATATGATACCTGTCGTTTCTGAAGCGGTCGCTGCCCGGGGGTATCAGGGAACTTCTGCCATCATTACCGGCCTGAAAACAGATTCACTGACCGTTCAAATGGCTGATTTCACTTTTCTTGAATTGAAAAGTGTGGATCTGAAGGAATTAAGGGCGGTTGTCGGAGATGAAATCAGGGGCAACTCATCGTTATCTATTGATGCTGGCAGCCGGATCGGTTTTGCTGATATCAGTGTTCCGGGGAAAAGCACGCTTTCGCTGAGCAATGCGAAGATTATAAAAACGCGGTATAATCTTGGCGATTCGGCTACTTTAGTACTGAACGGTAGCATGCTGAAGACGCTCCGGAATTAATTTTTATCAGTAACGCGCTCAATTTTCAATAAACATTCCTTTTAAAATGCTCCTGAGAGGGGGCATTTTGTGGTTTTACTGGTCGTTGACGTTAGCGTGTTGAGCAGATGTGGCGTATGGAGTTGTGGGAAATAGTTGTTTTTCTAAATTGTTTGGTTCTATTGTATATTTTTTCTTGTTGTTACTCAGTGTGTTTGGTTTTTTGAGTGGTTTAATATTGATTTATAGTTTGCGGGT
>DATFQH010000052.1:0-2039 GCA_035264385.1 Pedobacter sp. | reverse complement strand
TCTGCCGCTATTAAGACCGATAGTTGTGCGGGGCTTTTTGGAAGTTGTGACCCTGTTAAACAGGGACAGCATTTGCCGCTTTTGTAATTCGTTCTCAAAGTAAAAGTTCAAAACCGATACCCTTCAGCAGGATTATTCGAGTGTTGCCGGGGAGAACTCTGAACCCTGAAGTGAGTGACACAAGAGGCGATGATAGTAGCAGTTCTGCTGGCTTACTAAATTATTTATCTAATGAGCAACTCAATATTCCGACAATTATTGATTTATGGAGCCTGAGTTCTTTCCTACAGCCAATAATGCCGCCGCTGTAAGCTCTTCCCTTTTTCACACAAAAACCTTAAACTTTCCGTACACATTCAAATCCTCGTTAACTTGCACCGCTTTAAAAATCAGGAATGATTGACCTTACAACTTTTGACCCTAATAGCGCCGGCAACCCAAATAATAATCTTTTTGGATTGCCTTTTTCTGAAGATGATGCAAAATTGGTACTGTTACCGGTTCCATGGGAGGTAACTGTAAGCTTTGGCTCAGGTACTGCCCGTTCTGCAGAGCAAATTATGAAGGCCAGCCTCCAGGTTGACCTGTTCGATCCTGATGTGGAAGACGGATGGAAACAGGGATTTTTCCTGAAAGAGGCAGATCGCAAAATTCTATTGAAAAGCGATTATTTACGGAAAGAGGCCGAACTCTACATTGATTATATTTCAAAAGGGGATGCAGTTGAAAATAACCAGTTCATGTGCAAGACCCTGAAAGAAGTAAACGAAGGAGGATATTTCCTCAACAACTGGGTTTACCAGCAAACAAAATATTTACTTGATAAGAATAAAATCGTCGGACTACTTGGCGGTGATCATAGTACCCCTCTTGGTTTTATGAAAGCCGTGGCAGAAAAACACGGCGATTTTGGAGTTCTGCAGATAGACGCACATTGCGACCTTCGAGAATCATATGAAGGTTTCGTGTATTCGCATGCAAGCATAATGTACAATGCATTGAAGGAAATTCCGAACCTTCAGAAACTGGTTCAGGTTGGAATAAGAGACTATTCGGCGGGAGAACATCAGTTTATTCGTCAAAATGCCTCGAGAATCCGGACCTATTTTGAAAAAGAAATTCGTGAACGTGAGTTTGAAGGTGAAACGTTCAAGAAAATTGCCGGAGAAATTGTTCAGCAGCTACCTGATAAAGTTTATATCAGTTTTGATATTGATGGATTGGATCCAAAGCTTTGTCCAAATACAGGTACACCGGTGCCAGGCGGATTTGAAACAGAACAGGTCTTTTACCTCTTTAAGCAAATAATAAAAGCTGGTAAAAAAATTGTTGGTTTTGATTTGAGCGAGGTAAGTACCAGTGAAAATGGCTGGGATGCCAATGTAGGTGCTCGAGTATTGTTTAAATTGTGCAACCTCATAATCCAGAGTAATTCTGTAGAACATGTTTAGTATTGCCGTAAAAGTTGAAGGTATCGAAAGCAGGAGGCGCAGTGCAGGCATACTGCATATAGTGATTGGCTTTTTTATGATCTTCAACGCGGCGAATTATTACCGCTTTATCAACTATAAAAATCTTTTCCCGGTTTCATTCATCCTGTTAGCGGCAAGCATATCACTCTTCTATGGATTCTTCAGGAAAAAAATGGATTTGTCTGCGCATTATAATTATAACCTCCGCTTAATGCAGGTAGTAAGTTTTACGGTGCTCGGTTTTTTAATGATTGGCACAGGAAGATCATCAGATTATATCGGTGTTTTTGTATTTGCTGTACTGTGCATAGTGCTGATGTTTTCAGAAAGAAAGATCTTTCACGACACGACTGTTTATCTTAATGATGATGGAATTAAAATACCCGGTTACTACAGGGATCACCTGGTAAAATGGAATGAAGTTTCGGAAGTAGTAGTAAGGGAAGACTTTCTTACAGTTTTTACTAACAACAAAAAATATTTGCAATACCAGGTTGTACAGGATCTTTCAACACTGGAAGTAGCCAAGATGAATGCTTATTGCAAAGAGAAGGTAGAAGGCATCAG
>DATFQH010000051.1:0-16164 GCA_035264385.1 Pedobacter sp. | reverse complement strand
AAAGTCTTCAATCGGCAGCTGGTAATATAAATTGGCCATATAAACCTTTACACCTTCAGGATCGCTGAACAACTGATCAGCCTGCACTTTGTCTGTTGGCTCCAGATCCAGGACCTTTTTGCAGCTCATCAGCATAAAGGGCAGGATAGTGAGCAGTATAATTATCTTTTGAATTCTCATAATTATATCTTTTAGAAATTAAGATTTACACCAAAATTGTAGGTTTTGGACAATGGGTAATTCAGTCCGGCGTTAAACAAGCCTTCTGCCCTTTCCGGGTCAAACGGTTTCACGAACGGATCTGTAATGGTAAACAGGTTGAATGCGCTGGCATAAACCCTCAGTTTCTTTATACCCGCTTTGGCAAAGAATGAGGGCTGGAATGAATAACCCAGTTCAACACTTTTTAATCTTACATAAGAAGCATCGCGTCTCCAGACAGAGCTTTCGGTATACACACGGCCTACATCATTATTAAATCTGGATGCCGGGTATTTACCTGGGATCCAGGCACTGTTTGCATCGTAAGGATCTGAAAGACGCCACCTGTCAAAGAAATAAGCGGGTGTATTTCCTCTGAAGGCAAGAATTTCCCCGTAAACCTCAGTGAAGCGTACGGTATACCTTCCAGAGCCTTGCAGCAAGACATTAAAATCAAAGCCCTTATAAGAACCATTAAGTGTCAGTCCGTAAAACAATTTTGGGGTAGAACCATCAAATAATGGAAGCATGTCCCTGTCGTCTATCACACCGTCATTGTTGATGTCCTGGAATTTATAATCGCCTGGCAGCTCGCGGATATTGGCCTGATCGCCGTTTTGTAATGCATACTGAAGAATCTCTTCCCTGCTCTGGAACTGACCGGCGTAGGTGTATCCCCAACTGATGTCTTTGTTCCGGTAAGCCGCCTGATTTCTCCAGCGGTCATAACTGTTGGTAAAGTTAGAACCTTCAATGTATAAGTTCATCTGGCGGGAGAAGTTGAAGTTTCCTGAGATGCCGTATTTAAAGTCGCCTATGGCATTGTTGTGTGTCAGGGAAAATTCGATCCCGCGTACACGATCGCTGTTTAAGTTTTCCGGTGGGATGCTGGCACCAAATGTATTGGGCAGGGATACGTTCCTTGTTGCAGGAATTCCTTTAGTATCTCTCTGATACACGTCAAATTCTGCAGTCAGCTTGTTTTTCCAGAGGCCCAGCTCTACACCAAAATCAAGAAATTCCGATTTTGTCCAGCTCAGATTCTCATTTACAATAGAAGGCGCCGCAACTCCAGTAGTCAGAAAGTCGTTCAGGAACTCATAATTACCGCCTCCGGAAGTACCGAATCCAGGTACATATTGGAAAGGCGCCACTGCATTTGCTGCTCCCGCAGTTCCGTATGAGGCTTTCAGTTTTAAATTGCTGATTGCCGGCAGGTTGTTTTTGATAAATCCTTCCTCCGAGATTCTCCATGCCGCACTTGCGCCCGGAAAAAAGCCCCATTTGTTTTTGTAGGCATAATTTCCGTCCTGGCGGAAGATCACATCAATCAGGTATTTGCTGGCGTAATCGTAGTTAAATCGTCCTACATAGCCCAGATAGGCGCTTTGTCCTTCAATACCGTCAACGTCAGGGGTTCTCAGGCCGGCATATCTCAGTTGATCTGTTGTAAAGAAATCATAAAAACGTTTTGCAAAGGTATTTCTGCTCCAGCCTTGCTGCTGCTCTATTACCAGGGTACCGCCTACATTGTGCTTTCCGGCAAATAACCTGCTGTAAATGATCTGTCCCTGCAGGGTCAGGTTATTGTTGTTGTCCATCACATTCGAGATGTTTCCGGTACCCACACGCTGTGGCTGCTTTACATAGTTGGCGTTGGCAAAGGTGTACAGGTTATAAGGTTTGGACAGATCCTTATTTGAATAACTGTTCATATCGTAAGATGCAGAAGCTCTTAACTTCAGGCCCTCTACAGCAGGAATGGTATAGTTCAGTGCAACAGTAGATTGAAAGTTCCTGTTTACACTCTCGTTATAACCTGTGATGTTTTTGTCTGATAACACCACCGGGTTCTGATTGGAAGGTGTCACAATAGACGGATAATTCATGTTGCCATTTACATAGGGCTGTTCGGTAGGCAATGTTACCCGGGTGCCTTTAAAGATATTGAAGAAGTTCTCGCCCGGTACATAGCGGTTGTCGTATCTTCCTGCCACAAAAACTTCAGCTTTAAGATTTTTGGTAAGTTCAGTGGTGAGATTAGAACGCATGTTGTACTTATAAAAGCCCATATCATTGGTTTTTAGTAAGCCCTCTTCGCGCTGGTATCCCAGACTCACGAAATATTGGGTCTTTTCACTTCCACCCGAGGCAGACAGGTTGTGCTGTTGCTGCAGGGCGTTCTTTTTCATTACCTCATCGTACCAGTCTGTGCTTTCGTAGCCCGGCCCGCCGGCAATGTATTTGTTCAGTTCTTCCCTGGTTACAAAAGGTGCCCCCGTACCCAGAAATGCGGCATCATTTCGCATCTGCATCCATTCGGAAGCATTGGCCATACGCGGTACATCGGTAGGGCTGGATAAGCCCACAAAGCCATTGTAATTGAATGCTGCATCGCCTTTTGCTCCTTTTTTAGTAGTAACAAGTACTACTCCGTTGGATGCCCGAAGACCATAAATTGCTGCTGAACCATCCTTTAGAAAGGAAATGCTTTCAATGTCATCGGGGTTGATCCGCTGAAATTCTCCGCCACCTTCACGTGCGATTCCGTCAATTACATATAAAGGGCTGCCACCATACCCGCGGATATTGATGGAGTTGTCGAATGTTCCGGGTTCGCCTCCGTTCTGGCGGATCTGCAGACCCGCCACCTTGCCCTGGATCTTTTGCGCCAGACTGACAGCAGTAGTAGTTTGGATGTCTCTGGCAGTAATGTTGCCGACAGATCCCGTAAGCGTTTCCTTCTTCTGGGAACCGTAACCTACTACGATAACCTCACTGAGTTCAGACAGGCTGGCCGAAAGACCAATGTTGATCGTTGTACGGTCGTTGATTTTTTCCACCAGGGTTGTCATACCGACAAAGCTAAAGGTCAGTTCTGCTGTACCTGCCGGTACAGCAATCTGATAATTTCCTTCCTGGTCTGTACTTGCGGTTACCTTATTGCCGTTATTCAGTGCAGTGACTGCTACACCCGGTATAGGTGTTTTATCTGCTGCATCAGTTACTTTTCCCCGGATTATCTGGTTCTGCTGCGCGACAAGGCTGAGCGGAAAGAGGAAAAATAATAAAAATAAGTATTTGAGTTTGTTCATACTGTTTTTATTGGTTTGAATTAAAATTTGGTTGTTTACTTGCCTCAGCTAAGCAGATGGCATGGATGTCGGCGCGGTCATGGCGGACGTAGTTCGTTTCGATACATTTTATATTTGGTTGATTGAGCGCAAGTAAAGGAAGGGCAGGCTAACAAAACCTTAACAAAATCTTACTAGGCTTTATTTTTTTGTGCTATTGGAACGAAAACAGCGTTTTCAGCGCATTCATAGTATTTTTAGAAGGATCTTAAATATATATCCCCATAGCCGGTATAGTCTGTTAATGGCGCGTGTAATCAATTTGTTAAGATTAAATTAAGGGCAAAAGGGTATATTAGCTACCCCTATAGCGCTCGCCTGACCAATATGAAGTTAAAGTCCTACCTCGCCGGTTTTCTGTTTCTGTTTGTTGCCTGTGCGCAAGTTCACGGACAGTCTTATGGGTTGGGCTTTGCCGGACATAATGTAGTACAGGACAAGCGGACAAGTCTCGACCTGAGCCAGGAACCGATCTGTTTCGATCAGAGTTTTGAGTTGTCATTTGACCTTTCTTTTATGGAAGGTTATACCGATTATTTCGGCTACGTATTCAGGATCATTGATCAGGAAAACCGGAATATTGATCTGGTTTATGACATGCGCTTCCTGGAAAATAAACATTTTAAGCTGATCATCGGCGATAAGGTATCAGACATTACCTTCGATATTGCCATTAACGAGTTGTACCGGAACTGGCATAAAATCAGGATCAGATTTGATCAGGATGGTCAGAAGCTGCAGCTCAGTACGGGCGGTAAAACCTACACCCAAATACTCAAATTAAAAAATGACTGTTATAAAGTCCTTTTCGGAGCCAATGGATTCAAAGACTTTAAGGTAAAAGATGTGCCTCCTATGAAGATCAGGGATGTAAAGATCCTGAAGGGAAATAAACTGAATTTTCACTGGCCGTTAAATGAGCGGACAGGCTTATATGGTGCCGAGAAAATACAAAGCAGAGACGCCATCGTTTCTAATCCAATATGGATCAAGAAAATGCACCATGACTGGAGCCTGGTAAAAAATCTGGTGGTTGAGGGAGCAGCCAGCGTAGCCTTCAATGCAGAAAAGGAAGCACTTTACCTGGTCTCAGAAGATTCGCTGGCCATTTATTCGGTGGGTACACAGCAACTGAGCTATTTGGCTTACCAATCCGGAAAGCAATCATTGCTTAGTGGGAACCAGTCGCTGTATGATACGAATACGGGCAAGCTATTTAATTTTTATATGGATCAGCAACTTGTAGCTGGTTTTGATTTTAAAAGCAGAAGCTGGGATAGGAAATACGTTTCTCCTGCCGTGATTACCAACTTCTGGCACCCTAATAAGTTCTATTCTGCTATCGATAGTTCTTTTTATATGATTGGTGGATACGGGCAATATCAATATAAAAATGAGGTGACACGTTATCATTTCCCGGATAACACCTGGAAGGTGATCCCTACCAGTGGCGAATATATGCCAAGATATCTGGCCGCGCTTGGTGCGGTAAAGAACGGCGCTTATTTACTGGGTGGCTATGGCAGTACAACCGGCGAACAGATACTAAACCCTAAAAATACATACGAGCTTAGTTTTTATGATGCAAAACTAAGGCAATTTAAAAAGTTATTCGAGCTGGAACCTAAGGCCGAGGACTTTGCCTTTGCCAATTCAATGGTCATCAATCCCGACTCAGATTCTTATTACGCGCTGACATTTTCAAATCACAGATACAACTCGACATTACAGCTTATAGCTGGTTCTTTGAAATCTCCGGCCTACAAATATGTTGGTAATACCATTCCTTACGCATTTCATGACATTCACTCTTTTGCTGATTTGTATTACTGCCCCAGGAGTAAAAAATTTGTGGCGGTAACCTTATTCCACGATGAGCAGCACAAACGAACTGCGGTGAAAATTTATACGCTTTCCGGTCCTCCGGAAGAGTTTTCGGATGCGACTCAGAAGATACTGAGCCCTGCTGCAATAACGTATATAGTGGTTTTTGGTCTGGCGGCGCTTTTGCTGGTTGCACTTATGTATATCCAAAAGAAAAGGAGTAAAAGCCAAGTGGCCCTGGTTGTTGAAAAGATGGAAGAACATATTGGCAGGCAGGTTCAGCCGGGTATCAAAAATGCGATCATGCTCTTTGGAGACCTGCAGGTATTTGATAAAGAAGGTAATGATATTACCAGGAATCTTTCTCCGCTTATACGTGAGCTATTTCTTGTCGTGTTGCTCTATACCATTAAATGGGAAAGAGGGATAAGTACGGAAAAACTAACGGAAATTCTTTGGTTCGATAAATCTGTGGACAGCGCAAGGAACAACAGATCGGTAAATATTGCCAAGCTGAAAGTGATACTTGAAAAAATGGATCTTTGCCAGATCTCTAAGGAAACTGGTTATTGGAAGATCATTTTTGATGAGCATGCGGTAAAGATTGACTACAGCGAATACCTAAGGATCGTTAACGACAAGGGCAGGATAGACAGGCGTAAAGTAGACGATTTGACAGCGCTTGTACACAGGGGCAGCTTTCTTTCAAATGTAGAATACGAATGGCTGGATGCTTTTAAATCTGAAATTTCCAACGAAATCATTGACACTTACTTGCATTATGCAGCTACGATAAGAATAGAAGAAGACGCGGAACTGCTGGTTAAGCTGGCCAATTATGTTTTTTACTTTGATCCTGTAAATGAAGAAGCTACCGTGGTACAATGCAGAGCCCTGGTACATCTCGGCAAACATTCATTGGCGAAGGCCAAATTTGAAACTTTTAGCAAGGAGTATAAAGTAATCTATGGTGAGGAGTTTGGCCAGCGCTTCAATGATATTCTGGAGTCTAAAAACTAAGCATGTTTAAGCCACCCGGCCTTCGCCGAATTTGATCCGGATGGAAATCATTATGAATTGTTAAGAAAGTATTATCAGCAGGATGAAGCTCCTGCCTATATTTGAACAGATTCTAAAAACCGGCTATGGCAAATACGCAAAAGCAATATGCTGCAGAACTAAAGACTGAGCTGAAGAATATCTTAACCTATTGGATGGAGTATACTCCAGACCATGTGAATGATGGTTTTTATGGCCAGATCAGCAGCAATAATGAAGTTGTACACGATGCAGCCAGGGGTGCAGTCCTAAATGCAAGGATTCTCTGGTCCTTTTCCGGAGCTTATAACCTCAGCCCTGATGAGCGCTATCTTAATATGGCCGACAGGGCATACCGTTATATTGCAGCACATTTTTTAGACAAGAATTACGGCGGAGTGTACTGGACCGTAGATGCCGCGGGTAATCCACTGGATACAAAAAAACAAATTTATGCCATCGCCTTTACCATATATGCCTTTAGCGAGTACTTTATGGCCAGCGGACATGAGGTGGCCAGGGAACATGCGGTAGATCTGTACCGGGATTTGGTGAAATATAGCCTGGATACTGAAAGAGGAGGTTATTATGAGGCTTTTAGCAGAACCTGGGAGCCTATCGCCGATCTGCGCCTGAGCGATAAAGATGCGAATGAGAAGAAGACCATGAATACGCACCTGCATGTGCTCGAAGCATTTACCAATCTTTACAGGATCTGGCCCGATGAAGAATTGAAACTTAGAATTCTTGAATTGCTCCATGATTTCACCAGCCACATCATAGATCCTGAAACGGGGCATCTGCGGTTATTTTTTAATGAAAACTGGAACAGCAGGTCGGCGGTTATTTCTTTTGGGCATGATATTGAAGCAGCCTGGTTGCTGCTCGAAGCAGCCGAGGTTATTGATGATAGGGAATGGACAGAACGGTTGAAAGTTCTGGCTGTTAAAATGGCACATGCGGCAGCTGAGGGTCTGGATGCTGACGGCGGATTATGGTATGAGCGGGATTCTTCCTCAACTCACATTATTAAGGAAAAGCACTGGTGGGTTCAGGCCGAGGCGATGGTCGGTTTCTACAATGCATGGCAAATTTCTTCGGAACCTCTCTTTTTAGGCCATGCGGAAAAGGGATGGAAATTTATAAAAGCGCACATTATTGATCATGAACAGGGAGAGTGGTTCTGGGGCATTCAGGAAGATGGAAGTTTAATGCCGGGTGAGGATAAGGCAGGGCTCTGGAAATGTCCTTATCACAACAGCCGGGCCTGTATTGAACTGATCAGAAGAATAAATCCAAAAGGAACCTTAACGGCAAACTAAACCCTTAAGTATCAGTATGTCGCAATAGGTGTTCTAAGAACACTTTAGTCCTGTTTTAGCATTTAGCTTTGTACTTCCAAGAGATTGAACAGTGCAAAAAAATGTATAAATACTTATTGATCTTCTGCGGCATATTGAACCTGCCATTTAATGCTAAAACTCAGGTAGTCACTTCTGTGCCATTTATGCTGGTTACACCAGACGCAAGATCTGCCGGTATGGGTGATGCTGCGGTTGCGGTTGATGCCGACGCAAATGCATCCGGAAGTAATTTTTCAAAAATGGCTTTTTTAAAGCCAAAGTATGGCGTTTCAGTCTCCTATATCCCCTGGCTCAACAAGGTAGCGAATGATATAGATCTGGCCTATCTGAGTGCCTTTCATAAGTTGCCAAATAATTATACCGCCGGGATCGCCATTAAATATTTTAAGCTGGGTGATGTGGACCTCAGAGATGAATATCAACAGAGTATGGGGGTAATCAGCCCCAATGAATTTGCCCTTGAAGCCAGTCTGGCCAAAAGCTTTGGTCATGAATTCTCTCTGGGTTCCACCTTAAAATACATCCAGTCTAACGTTTCTGCCAGCATGGGCTCTTCATCCGTAGAAATAACTCCCGGCCGGACCATTGCGCTCGACGTCTCTGCTTTTTATCAGCATGAGCTGAATATGACTGCTCCCGCAAAATTATCTTTTGGCCTGAATATTTCTAATCTCGGGCCGAAGCTGAGGTATGGCAATTCTGACTATGCTTATTTTCTGCCAGCCAATCTGCGGCTTGGATCTGCGTTTACCATCTCTCCGGGGAACCATAGCAGACTGACCCTTGCTTTAGATTTCAATAAAATGATGGTGCCATATAGCCAGACCGGTGCTGACCTGTCGGTTCCGGCAAGCATCTTCAAATCCTTTAGCGACGCACCCGAAGGCTCTGCTGAACTGCAGGAAGTCGAAGCCGGAATGGGGGCAGAGTATGTATATGCCGATTGCTTTGCATTAAGATCCGGATACCATTACCAGGATGCCGCAATAGGTGATAATCGGTATTTCACCATCGGGACGGGCCTGAAATACGGCATGTTTAATATAGATCTTTCTTACCTGACAGGCACATCAGGCCCAAATGCTTTGGCAAATACGGTACGCTTCACACTAGGACTTTATAAAAAACTTTAATTCAAATATATGAGACTAAGACTTCTACTCTTTTCGCTGACTTTGCTCAGCATCTCAGCATCTGCACAGCGGCGGGTAAATTTTACAATAAATGCTGCACAGGAGCGGAAACCAATCAGTCCGTTGATCTATGGGACGAATGACGATTACAAATTCGCCCCCTCAAAACGCATCGGCGGAAACAGGATCACCAATTACAATTGGGAGAACAATGCATCTAATGCCGGGCGCGACTGGTACCATGAAAGTGACAACTATGTGCCATGGGGGCAGGGTGTGCCCGATAACCAGTACGATGTGCCCGGGGCGGCGCTGAAGTCTTTTCAGACCAGGTCTCTGGCGCAAAATGCCTATTCCCTGGTAACACTGCCGATGGCAAAGTATGTGACCCGAGATAAAAATGGCGGAGTTTCTGAACAGCAGAAAGCACCTTCAAGCCGATGGCTGAACGTGGTGCACCGCAAGCCGAAGGCACTGCTTCCGCTGAGGCTTAATCCGGATCAGACAGATAACGCGGTCTATACAGAAGAAGAACTCAACTTCCTGATCAGTAATTTTGGTAAAAGCAATACAGCAACCGGTGTAAAAGCATATGCGCTGGATAACGAGCCGGGCTTATGGTTCGACTCGCACAGCAGGATGTGGGGAACAACGAATGTGTCCGTAAAATACCTCATGGACCAGTCCTACCAGGTATCTGAACTCATCAAGGAGATGGATCCTACGGCAGAAGTCTATGGCCCTGCATCATGGGGTGTATCAGAGTTCGAGAACCTGCAATTTGCACCAGACTGGGACCAGCAAAAAGGCAGTTACAGGAATTTCCTGGAGCTGTACTTGTCAAGAATGAAAAAACGAGGCGATTCCCTGAACAGGAGATTGCTGGATGTATTGGATCTGCACTGGTATCCGCAGGGCAATAATGATGGAGCGAATCCGTTCAGTGACCGGTCAGATTATGCGACCAATGCAGCAAGGATGGCCATGACCAGGTCTTTGTGGGATCCCACCTATATCGAAAACACCTGGATAGGACAAGATCCGGATAAGGTAGAACAGTTTCTGCCGTTTTTACCGAAAATGAAGAACCTGATCAACGCGCATTACCCGGGCACTAAATTCGCGATCACAGAATACAGCTACATGGGTTACGGGCATGCTTCCGGTGGTATCGCGCAGGCAGATGCACTAGGGATCTTTGGCAAGCAGGGATTGTATATGGCAACCTATTGGGGCTCTATCAGCGGTTTTGTTAAGTCGGGTTTCGATATATTTATGGATTATGATGGTAAGGGCGGAAAGTTTGGTGATGTTTCGGTAAAGTCTCAGACCAGTGACATTATAAATTCAGGGCTGCATGCTTCAATTGAAGGCAGCAACGACCAGAAGCTTCATGCGGTAGCCATGAACAAGAGCCAGGACGAGGCGATTATAGCAACCATTAAGCTGGAGGGTGGCAAAACCTATAAAAGCGCAAGGGTCTGGGCATTTGACAATACTAATGCTACAGTACGGCAGTTAAAAAATGTCAAGGTGATCAGCAACAACAGCTTTGAATACAAGATCTCGCCTTTAACGGTTTGTCATTTTCTTTTCACCAATGAAGACCTGTCACTATACCCTGACGTGGAAGAAGCATCAATTGATCCGGCAGTAGGTTATTCCGACGGAACGGCTTCATTCAATGTTAAACTCAGAGTGAGCGACGGAAACAATGATATTGCAAGAGTAACGGCCGATCTGAGCCAGGTTGGCGGGCCGGCCGTAAAGGTATTGACACCAGTGGCCGGCACTCCGGATACTTATACTTTCAGGCATAACATTCCAGCAGGTACTGTATCGGGCCTGAAATCTGTTAAGATCCTGGTTGAGGACGCCACACAGCTAAAAGCTGAGTCTTGTATCAGTTACAGGGTGATTAAGAAAACCCCGTCTTCGCTGATCTGGGATGGTGATACGATCACTAAAGGGACAGGACAGGCTTTCTATGATGCACAGGATCCTAAAGCACCACTTATTAAAGTGCAGCGGCAAACTACCGGAGGAAACAATGCTCCGGGCAGCCTGTTCATGCATTTTGAGCACGATATGAATAAGTATAATGTGATGACGTGGCGGATTACCAACGGAGAAAATCCTGCTGATGCAGTAGATATCAGCGACTACGGGGCACTTGAGTTTTACATTCGTTCGGATGCGCCGGCAAATTCTGATATTGACATAAGTATCCGCGATGCATCGGCCCAGCTTGAAACCTCTAATAGCGTTTCTTTAAAAGCCGGGGGCTACATCTCTTCCTTTAGTAAAAACGCTTATACAAAGGTTAGAATTCCGATGGCGGCGTTAACTTCAGGGTCTAATATTCACCTGGATCAGGTTTGGCAGTTCAATTTCCAGTCTAATACAGCCAATAAAGGCTTTAATGTATGGGTGGATGACATCAGGGCCGTGCCATATTCACATCCTGTATATAAACCAGTACTATCTGAACTGACGATAAATCCTGCTAAGGGATACGCAGACGGAAAAACCGAGATTACTATCACTGCAAAAGCCGCTGATCCGGACAATAATCTTTCTGCTGTAAAAGTGGATCTCTCTCCCCTGGACGGATCGGCCAATCAATCGATGCAGTTACTTAATGGCAAATATACCTATACACTTAAAGTGCCTTCTGGTGTCACTTACGGCGTAAAGGGGCTGAAGATCACAGCGACCGATGCCGATGAGAACAGTGCCGATTCCGTGCTTAAGTTTACGGTAATCGAAAAAGCAGGTAAGACCGTACTTTGGGATGGAGACAAGGTAAATACAGGGAAGGCGATCCTGGTGAATGACAAGTGTACAGTTCGTGTAGATACTACAGGAGGTAAAACCGAACCAAAGAGCATGTGCGTCCACCTGGATAAACTGGAAGAAGGTGGTTTTGGTTCCGTACACTGGGACTGGAACGAAGATACACACGACGGCGAGATCAAAGACCTGAGTTCGAAGGGGTATTTGAGTTTTTATATTAAACTGGCAAAGGCAGATCCCAACACCGAAGTAGAAGTATTTCTTAAAGACAGGACTACTGCAAGTACCACAGCGGTGCCGCTGGTGAGCGAGGGTTTTATGTCAGCCTCTAACACGAATTATCAATTGGTACGTTTACCAATGTCGAGAATTTTTGCTGGAGATGATATCGATAGAAAACAGGTGACAAGGATTGGTTTCCTGTCCACAAGGTTTGCTGCCGGAGGTCTTGATTTTACCTTAGACGATATAGACGCTTCAGGCAGTAACGACGCCAATGTGAAGATGACCGTGACCAATGCAGGTTGTGGTGCAAATGGCCGCATCCAGATAACCAGTGTTAATGGCGGTACTACCGGGTACAGCTATTTCATCAACGGAGCAGCCAATCCTGCGGGGGCAGCCAATCCTGTCTTTTCAAATCTGGCACCGGGTTCTTATGAGATCCGCATAGAAAATAGCCAGGGCTTCACCTATATGGAAAATGTTGTGGTAGGTGGTTCGGTTAGCGGACTAGCGATTTCGGGAACAGTTACAGGGAATGTGATCAATATTACAGTGAGCGGTGGCAGCGGTAAGTATACTTACCTTTGGTCAAATGGAGCCACGACAGAAGACGTTTCAGGTCTGCCTGCAGGAACCTATACGGTAACAGTAACCGATAGCTCAACAGGATGTAAGGCCAATTACAGTGCTACTGTTGTGGGTACAACAAAACCGGATGCCGTAATTTCTTTAACCAATGCAGCCTGTGGGGTAAATGGAAAGATCTCTGTAGACAAGGTGATTGGGTCAGGAGGAAATAATAAATTTTACATCAATTCAAATCCAAACCCGGCGGGTATCAGTAATCCCATATTCTCAGGACTGAAACCTGGTACTTATACCATCAAAATAGATGGCAACGGGGGTTATACCTTTACCAAAAAAGTGACAGTTGGAGGTTCTGTTGCTGCCCCGGTTGTAACGGGAGTTGTAAAAGGAAGAAATATAGACATTACAATTAAGGGCGGCAGCGGCATCTACATTTATAAATGGTCAGAAGGATCCTGGACACAAGATCTGATGGAAGTGCCTAACGGCACCTATGAAGTTATTGTAACTGATGCTGCCAGCGGCTGTAAGACAAAATTCTCTGCCGTTGTGTTTGTTCCCCATGCAGAACTGCTGGCAACCAATGCCGCCTGTTCACCAAACGGCAAAATCAAGGTAGTTAACCTCAACATTACCGGAGGAGTTCGTTATTACATCAATAATAAGGCAAACCCGGCAGGCATCAATAATTCTGAATTTACAGGACTGAAGACAGGCAGATACACAGTCAGGACTGAAGGTGATAATGGTTTCAAATGGACAGGGACTGCCGAAGTAGAAGGTTTTTCAAGTTCTCCAAATGTAACCTCTGTGGCCGCTTACGGGGCAGTGAATCTTACCGTAACCGGTGGCAGCGGAATATACATTTATGAATGGTCTCAGGGAGGGAGCACAAGAGATCTGTACGATGTGCCTCCCGGAAATTATACCGTAACCGTGCGCGATGCTGCCAGCGGTTGCAGTACGGTACATGCAGTTTACCTGGCTACTTCCAGAGCGGCCTTAAATGCAATCATTATCTATCCAAATCCGGCGGTGAGCGGTGGAACGGTGAAAGTGAATTACAATTTTTCGGGTGCCTCAGACAGAACGCTTACGCTAAGAGACCTGACAGGAAAGATCATTCAAAAGTATGCGTTAAAAACTGCTTCAGGAGAACTGAGCTTTGTTATACCTGCTATATCACCAGGCGTTTATATAGTGAGGGTTGATGGTAAAAATGCAATTTCAAAACAATTGATTGTGAGGTAATAATTTAGGTTGTTGTGTTAGAGGGGGTGTCTGCTAAAGCGGATGCCCCTTTTTGGTTTTTTATTCCTGCAACAGGATGAAATGTGCATCTGGGGGAAGATTCAGCTGAACTCCATCTTTACCAGAATGTATGTCCAGATTTCTGAGGAAATATCCCCCGGCATCCAATTGAACAGCTCTTTGGATAAATTTGTTTTTAATGCTGATACTGCCTTTCGCAGGCATACCCATCCAGGGCATAGTACCCGTATTGGTGATCTTAAAGCCACTGATATTTTGGTCGTTTTTCTCAAAAATAGCGGCTTCCTCCTTCCAGCCCGAGGGCCTGAATATAGTTCCAACCTGCAGCAGGATCTTTTTAGACCTGCCAAGATCTGAACCATCTATACTTACCAGTTCTATCGTGGCATATTCATTTTCGGAATTTATAGTAACGCCATCCATGAAGAATGTTTTTGCACTATATAAAAACCCGCTGACAGCTTTGGCCTTATTTGTACTGAGCGTGAAAATACCGTTCTTATAATCGAGTTTCTGCTGGCCGGTAACTGAAGTCACCGATTGATCCCTTGTATTGATCAGTTTATCCAGGTGGTCTGTACTGCTGATATTGTCTTTCTCACCACCGTAACTGGTAACTACATTTCCGGTCAGAAAGGTTAAGGGCGACAACGTGCTTTTGCCTTCATTGCTTTTGTCGCCGATTATAAAATCGCGGTTAGGGTCAAAAGATTGTTCTTCAAAAATCCTGGGCACCTCTCTGTTGAGCATACTGTTCATGCTGCGCCCCTCAGTCACAGATTTGGCTTCTTTTACATAACCAAGCCTGTGGATGAGGGCATTTGCAGGAAACATGCCCATCTCACCGGGAGTCGAAGTACTCCACCTGTTCATCGGATGTTGTCCGTTGATGTTGAGCCATGTATAGTGCAGCCTGCTGGCAAATGTTACTGCCGTAGGAGAAAACCAAAAGAATGCATCAAGCCCTGTCAGGCCCCCGTATGCGGCCATTAGTAAAGGGCCTTCAGTCTGGTATTTATTGGGCAGGTTCCATGCACTTTCGGTAACCATCATCGGGTGGCCAGACACATGTTTGATATTTGAGGGAAGATCTGCAGGGTTTTTTAGCGCAGAAGGCGCACCGTAAAAATCGCCCGGATCAATCCGCCAGCCATCGTTAGGCCCCTTATGCTGCGGATCAAAATACTTATTGACCGCCATCACTTCCGCTCCGCTATTTGTCCAGCGCTCTAAATCAAGTAACCGGCTCTGGGAGGCAGTTCTCCAGTTGTTAGCGTTGATGAGCTGTTTACAGCCAAGGTTCTCCCGGTAATACTTTACCATCTCACCGTAAAAATCCCGCTGCCTCGCCGCATAGAATTCGGTCTGGTCCCTCAGTCTGGCTGCCATTTCTTTTTTTGCCGGGATCGTCAGGTCATAGATCGGATAAAGGCCGAAGATTCCTTTGGCAAAATCATCATCTTTATGTGTTGCAATGCCCCATCTTTCCCTCACGAGCTTCAGACTGCCATATTTTTTTTGAAGCCATATAGAAAACTGGCCGCCAATCTTTTTTGCGAGTTCAGGTTTAATCCCGTTCATGGTCCAGAAAAATACAGCATCTTCATTTTCAATCTGTATGACGGAAACTGCGGGCTCATCCTTCAATGCAACTCCAGTATATGGGTTTGGAGTGGTATAAAGATAGCGGACCCATGATTTATAGCCTTCCTTTAATTTATCGTCGAAATAAAGCACAGCCCATAGATCGTCATTACCGGAATAACCTTCTATACCCCATTCTTCAGGTACCCAGCCACCCATATGTCCGTTGTGTGGCCAAAAAGGTGAAATTACCGTATAGATGCCCTGCTTTTTCATGGCAGCAACACATCTCCATATATTATTTACTTCCTTCGTGTTAGTATCGGTGATGTTTGTGTTCTTTCCGTGCGGATTAATAGCCCCGTGATACCGGATCATGTTGACACCGGTTCCGGCCAGAAAACGCGCAAGACTATCCAGTTGATCGTCACTGAAATCATTTGCGAGGCTGCCGCCGTTACATGCCCAGAAGCGCATCTCCAGTCCTTTGCCATTTGTGAAGGAATTACCGTCATTGCTCAATTTAATGAACCCGTTTTTACCTGCATATTCTTCATTGAGATACCTGAGATTCAGGAGGCTGCTGTCAGAAGGCTTGTTGTCAGGATAGCTGAACCTCCACCAGCTTTGATCCGGAACCTGTGCGTCACTAAAAATGAAGGTGACCGTAAAAGCGATTAATAAACCTATTTTTTTCATAAAGACCCTACTTGGTGATGGGGAAGGTATTAAAGTAGTAAAAAAAGTTAATTTTACAGCTTATGGATGCATTCTCGCCAGGTCTTTATAATGCCGTTTTGCTGCTGCTGCTTATGGTGACGATGTTTTTGTGTGTAAAAAGCAATAAATTAACTGTTGCAGGTGCTTTGGCAGCAGGATTGACAGGATTGCTGGTCTTTTCTGGGGCAGGGTGGAGGGGGATCTTGATGCTGCTCACTTTTTTTATAATGAGCGTACTGGCAACCGCACATCACAGAGATCGGAAAGGGGAAGCTGTAACGGGGC
>DATFQH010000050.1:0-15328 GCA_035264385.1 Pedobacter sp. | reverse complement strand
TTTGGCATATTCGAAGCCTCCAAACATCACCATGCTGTAAACCAGTGTGCTCACCAGTAAATTGCGTTCCCATGGAATAGCGCCCTGAAGTGCCATCAGGTAACCAGCAAAGCTTTTTGGATACATAGAGCCTTCCATCATCACTACACTGATGTCTGAAATGATCCAGTGAATGAATACACAGGCAAATGAACCTGCAACAACCGTCCACACGTTTATTTTTGTCATATACCGGCCCACGGTTACCATCAGCATAAAGCTCAGGTAGGTCCAGAAGGCTGCTTCAAACTTCCCGTCTATATTGTAATATACGGTCAGGTTGAGAATCAGATCACTACAAAAAAGTGTGATCAGAGGTACAAGATATGCCTTGGTTTTGTCTGCATAGTACGCACCGCCAAACATGGCCATCGCGCCGATCGGCGTGAAGTTAAACCATGAAGTGAAGCTGTCTAAATGTAAGAACCGTGTAGCAGCCGCAGCAACGACTATGAGTATAAGCACATAGTTTCTGATGTTGATTTTATCTAATGACATTGTCGTTTTGTTTGCTGGTAAAATTACCAATTCTTTATTTAATATTAAAACTCAGTCCGGCATTCATATTAAAGCCCATGCTATTGTAGCCATAAAACTCGTCGTACTTCTCGTTGAGTACATTTTTCAGGTCTGCAAACAGTTTCAGTCTTTTGCCGGCCAGGCTGTATTCTGCATAAAAATTCAGCAGTTTATAAGCCGGCAGATTTTCAATCTTATAATCGTTGAAGTTGCCGTCTGTGCGTGTGCCGTTGTATTTAAACGAGGTGCTTACAAATAAGTTTTCCGTTGCCTGTGCACCCAGATTTGCTCCGAAAATATGTTTCGGCCTGCGCAGCAGGTAGTCTGAAACCAGGTTCGTTACAAAGTTGAATTCTGTTCCTTCTACATAAGCGTAATAACCGTTGAGGGTTAAAACTCCATATCTGATGGCGGGTTCTGCTTCAAAGCCTTTTGCTTTTTGGCTCGCCTGGTTGATATAGCCTACATCTCCGTATACAATGGCGTTGGTAAGGTCTCTTTTGAAGCCGGCTACACGCAGGCTGTATTTATCGCCCGCAAAGCTGAAGTTCACACCTGCTTCGTAGTTTTTGGATTTCTCGGGAACCAGGTCCAGATTTGCACCAAAGGCACCGAAAAGGTTCTCCAGGGTTGGTGCCTTAAATGAGGTAGACACGGTTCCGAACAGTTTTACCGCTTTTATGATATTGATCGATGGCGTAATGTTGTAAGTATAGTTTTCGCCATACTGCTTGTGCTTATTGTACCTTCCACCTACTTCTACATTAAAAATACTCAGATCGTGTGCAAAAACCGAGGCATAGGTACTGAAAAGATTCGTGTTGGGTTTTGAACCGGAATTCAGCCTGAATCTTGTGATCCTGTTATCGAGACCTACCAATACATCGAGGTGTGTGCCAATCTTCTGGTTATAGTACACGTCTGCGAGCTGCATGTTCCCTTCAGAAAGGCTGGCGCCATATTGGTTCACCGAATTGGTTTTGGAAGTCTCGTAACTGTAGTTCAGGTTTATTTTCCCGCTGCCGAAATCGTATTTGGTGTTCAGGCCGCCATTGAAATGCTGTAGTTTGAAGTTATTGTCGGGATTGTCTGCAAAGGAGCCTGCGTCGAAGTCATAGTGTCCGTAAAAATAACGCAGAAAGGGGCTGATGCTCAACTGATCGGTAGCCTGCAAAGAAAACTGGGCATTTACTGCTCCTGTTTTGTTGCCGTCTTTATCAAATTGTGCTGCTGCACCCACTGGTGTAGCTGCTTCAGAGATTCCATCTGTTTTTCCTTGTGTGTAGGCGATATTATAGGAAAATCGGTCTACATTGGCGCTCATGCCAATAGTACCTTTATAGGTTTTGTAACTACCATAGCTGGCCACTCCGTAGACACTGTTGCCAGCAGCTTTACCTTTTTTAGTGATGATGTTGACCACACCGGCTACCGCATCTGAACCGTAAATGGTAGACTGTCCGCCTTTGATGATCTCTATCCGGTCGATCTGGTCGATGGAGAACATACGCAGATCGAAAGAGGAGCCAGATCCTGCAGGGTTGCTGACCAGGATACCGTCGATCAGTACCACTGCATAGGCACTTGCCGCGCCACGTACGAATAGACTTTTGTTCAGTCCTACGTTGCCGGTTGTTCCGCCTACCACCAGGCCTGCCTGCTCGTTCAGCAGATCTGTTAGGTTTTTGCCATGACTGCGCTCCAGTACTTCGCTCCCGATAATGGTAACGACCTTACCGGTCTGCGATTGTTTCTGATCGTTTTTGGTTGTAGAAATCACTACGCTGTCCAGATCGATGGCTTCCTGCGCCATTGCTGAACCGCTGATGCCAAATTGAACCAGGCCCAGTGCTGCTGCAATCATTAATTTGTTGTTAATCTTCATTTTCTATTGTTTGTTTAATTTATTCTGTTAAAAAATATGGCAAACAACAACAATAATTTTGTTGTGAGTTGTTACCCACAGCAAACAGTTAGATCAAGGAAATGAAATACAATAAATAAGTACCCACTCCTAGCTTCAATCCCCGAAAGCTATGAAATCATCATGCGAATGGCAGGTCTTCTGACTTACTCCCGGTTGTTCTGCCTTCCCATTCTTTATCCGTTTCAGGATTTTAGAACAGTGGCTTAGATTTGAACACCGTTTCGGAGCTTACAGCTGCGGGACAGTTACGGAATTACACCGTATTCCCTTTTAATCCTTTCTGAAATAGCAGAAAAGGAACCAAAAGCGATGCAAATGTAGTTAATAATTGGCCTTAAAAACAAACATCCCTATATTTATACTTATAGTCTCTGAAAATGAAAGACCTGGCTGTACTTCTTTTCCTTCTTATTGGTATAAACTTTACAGGACAAGAAACAGATACTTCCGATATTGAAAAACCTGATGTAAAGAAATACTGATAGGTTTGCCGGGATATACAATGACGGCAAATACGAATATTAAATTAATATTCTTGCTTATGTGTAGCAGAGTTCCCCTGCTACTCGTCCTTATATGCGTTAACTGATGCTTTCGCTTTAAAATATAGGATGAGAGGGGAAATATAAGTAAATTAAATACGTTAATTTGTACCACAAGTTTTAACACTATTTAACATTAAGAGTTTTACGTTTTTTTTGATCTTTATCCCATGTTTAAAGAAATTCGCAATAGGTTTATACGTTATATAAGTATATTCGTTTATTGCATCATCATCTTCTTTTGTGCGCTGCAACTCAACTTCTTATGGCTGTTTGGCTACTCCCCTTCCAGAAAAGACATCCAGACGCCAACGCTTCGTGTGGGCTCAGAATTATATACTTCCGACGGTAAGCTTATAGGGCGCTATTATAAAGAAAACAGAACGCCGGTAAACTTTAATGAGATATCGACCAGTGTAATCAATGCATTGGTGGCTACCGAGGATGTTCGTTTCTATCAGCATATGGGAATCGATTTCCGCTCGTTATTGTCCAGCGGAATTTCTACAGCTACCGGTGACAGACGCGGTGCGAGTACCATTACACAGCAGCTTGCAAAAAACCTTTACAGAACAAGATATAATAAGTCCCAGGGTCTATTGAGCAGAATTCCTCTGTTACGAACGATCATTCCAAAATTGAAGGAATGGCTCACTGCGGTAAAACTGGAATCCAATTATTCAAAGAACGATATCATCACCATGTATCTGAATACCGTATCATTCGGTAACAATGCTTACGGTATAAAAACTGCTTCAAGGATCTACTTTGATAAAGAAGCCAACGAACTTGACGTTCCTGAGTCGGCTCTTTTGGTCGGTATGCTGAAAGGAACGTCGATTTACAATCCTGTCAGAAATCCGGATAAAGCACTGGAAAGACGAAATGTGGCATTGACCCAAATGAATAAGTACAGCTACATCACTGCTGCACAACTTGATTCTTACAAGAGCACACCGATCAAGCTTAAAGAAGGACGTGTAGATGAGGGCAGCGATGGTGATTCTTATTTGAGAGCTGCTGTAGATAAGTATCTGGAAAAGTGGTGCAAAGAGAACGACTACAATCTGTATGAGGATGGACTGAAGATCTATACAACGATAGACTCCAAATTGCAGAATTATGCCGAAGAAGCTGTGGCTGAACAGATGAAAACACTTCAGCGCAGGTTTTATAGTGTATGGGGCAATGAAGATCCCTGGCAGGATTCTGAAAAAAACAAGGTGGATTATCCGGACCGGGCCATGAAGAACCTGCCGGTATATTCTTTGCTGAAAAAGAAGTTTGCCAGTACTCCTGATTCTGTCGAGGCCTATTTTAACAGAAAGAAGAAGATGAAGATCTTTACCTGGAAGGGTGACAGGGACACGCTTTTCTCTACCCTGGATTCCATCAGGTATTATGGCAAAATACTGAATACAGGTATGATGACGCTGGATCCTTTCAACGGGAAAATCAAGGTATGGGTGGGTGGTATTGACCATAAGTTTTTTAAATATGACCATGTAAAGCAGTCTAAAAGGCAGGCTGGTTCTACCTTTAAGCCATTCGCCTATCTCGCGGCTCTTGAAAAAGGCATGAGCCCCTGCGATAAATTCACAGACAAGCCGGTAAGGATCTCTTACCAGGAAAACGGCAAAACAGAATATTGGGAACCTAAAAATGCAGACTGGAATATTACTTATCGTGAAATGTCGCTGCGCTGGGCGATGGCAAAATCTGTAAATACGATCACCGCTCAGGTGACTGAAGCTGTGGGCGCAGACAATGTGGTGAAATGGGCGCATGAGTGTGGTATTGAAAGTGATCTTGCTCCTGTACCTTCTGTTAGCCTTGGCCCGAATGATGTTTCTGTTTACGAAATGGTTAGGGCTTATGGTACTTTTTTAAATGACGGGATCAGAACAGATCCTATTTTGGTTGAAAAGATTACGGATCTTGATGACAATATTATTGAAGAATTTACCGCAAAGGTTAAGCGTGTACTTTCTGAAGAGATTTCCTGGCTGATGCTATACATGTTCAGAGGTGGTATGGAAGAACCGGGCGGAACTTCTCAAGCGCTTTGGGAGTGGGACCTCTGGAAAAAAAATAACCAGATCGGTGGGAAAACAGGCACTTCTTCTGATTATGTGGATGCCTGGTATATGGGCATCACCAAAGACCTGGTTACCGGGGTATGGGTAGGCTGTGATGAGCGCACTGCACATTTCCTTAACGGCGAAACTGGTGAGGGCTCCAGAACTGCACTCCCTATTTTTGCTAAATTCATGGAGAAGGTCTATAAAGATCCTTCAACGGGGTATACAATGGGCCCTTTCCCTAAATCTAAGGTAAAGATCACAAGAGAGATCAACTGTCCTTCTCCAAGATTTGAGGTCGACACCACTGAATCTGACAGCCTCCTGGTAGATTCTACGGAGTTTATTGTCCCTGGCACTGAAGAAGAGCAGCCAGTGCAGACCGAGCAAAATGAAGAAGTCATTCCCAAACCTGAAGAGCAAAAACCTGCTGAGCCGGCCAAGCAGCCTGCTGTTGCTGTGCCGCTTACGAAAAAGGAAGAACGCCAGTTGAGGAGAAAACAAAGACAGGAAGAAAAGGAAAAAGAAAAGAACAATAATTAAGGCTTATACTCCACACAACTAATTTTGTTAAGATTACGTACATTTAAGCAACATAACTAAACTATTCATATGACAAGAAGCTTTACATTTTTGAGAAGATCAATACTTCCGATGATCGTTCTTATGGTACTTGCTGTTTCAGTTCAGGCTCAATATTTTGGTCAAAATAAGGTGCGGTATAAGAATGAAAAGTTCAAAGTACTGCAAACACCCCATTTTGAGCTGTACTACTACCTCAAAAATGAAAAGATGATCGAAAGGATCGTTCAGGAAGCCGAAACCTGGTACAAGATGCATCAGGAAGTCTTCAGGGACACCTTTCTTAAGAAAAACCCAATCATACTCTACAGCAATCACCCTGATTTTCAGCAGACAACAGCATTGCAGGGAGAAATAGGTATTGGTACCGGTGGTGTTACAGAAGCTTTAAAAAACAGGGTGATCATGCCTGTTATGGAACTCAATAATCAAACGCGGCATGTATTGGGTCATGAGCTGGTCCACGCTTTTCAATACCATATCCTGCTGGAAAAAGATTCTGTCGGCCTGGAAAACGTAAGTGAAATTCCGTTGTGGATGGTCGAAGGTATGGCCGAGTACTTATCTGTCGGAAAGGTAGATGCCTTTACATCAATGTGGATGAGGGATGCATTGCTCAACAGAGATATTCCCTCTTTAAAAGATTTGACCAACTCGAATAAATACTTTCCTTATCGCTACGGACAAGCGTTCTGGACCTTTGTGGGTTCCATGTATGGCGACACTACGATCGTCCCTCTATTTAAAGCGACAGCCAGGTTTGGCTATGAAAATGGATTGAAATACACCTTCGGCTATGATGACAATACTTTATCGGGCCTATGGAAGAATGCCATTGAATCGCATTATCGCCCTATGTTGAAGGCGGATAGTTCACAGGTTAAAATTAGCGGAACCAAGATCATAGATAATAAAAACGCTGGTAATATGAACGTTGCTCCTTCCCTGAGCCCTGATGGGAAGTACCTTGCCTTCCTCTCTGAAAAGGATTTGTTTGGCGTGGATCTTTTTCTGGCAGACGCCAAAACAGGGAAGATCATGAGGAAACTGAGCAGCCAGGTATCCAACTCGCATATCGACGATTTCAACTTTATTGAATCGGCAGGCACCTGGTCGCCGGATGGTAAACAGTTTGCCTTTAGTATTTTCAGTAAGGGTAAAAACCAGTTGATGGTGATCAATATTGACAATGGCAGCGTGGCACTACGGAAGGATATGGGTAAGGTTGAGCAGTTTGGAAATCTGACCTGGTCATCAAGCGGAGATGATATTGCTTTTTCAGGAATGGTTGAAGGGCAAAGTGACATTTTCTCTTACAACTTTAAGACTAAGGCTGTCACTCAGATCACTAACGATATTTATTCGGACTACGCTCCGAATTACGCTCCTGATGGTAAGAAAATAGTGTTTTCTTCTGACAGGGCTGCTATTTCTAAGAATGGCATCAATGCGATCCAGCCCATGAACCTTACAATTTATGACTTTGAAAACAAGACACTATCTGATATACCAGTTTTTCCAGGCGCGAATAACCTGAATGCCCAGTTTTCCGGCGATAGCAAAAGGTTGTTCTTTTTATCGAACAGAGATGGCTTCAGAAACCTTTATGAATACACACTTGAAGGAAATACGGTCAAACAACTTACCGATTACTTTACCGGCATAAGTGGCATTACCGAGTTCTCTCCTGCTATTTCTGTGTCACGCAGCGATGACATCGTTTATAGTTATTACCGCTCACAACGCTATACGCTGTACAATTCTCCGCTTAATAACTTCAGGTCCAAGTCTGTTGATCCCAATGAAGTGAATTTTGATGCGGCGGTTCTACCCCCAAAGGAAAGCGTTGGTGTAGATATCGTTAACTCGAATCTGAGCAATTTCGAACGTTTTGAAAAAACTACTCAGGACTCCATGCGGCTGGTTCCCTACAAGCCAAAGTTCAGGCTGGATTATCTTGCGAATAGCGGAGTTGGGGTATCTACCAGTCGTTTTGGTACTGGCGTTCAGGGTGGTATCGTCGGCATGTTCAGCGACATTCTGGGCAGAAATCAGATTGTCGCAAATTTATCGGTAAATGGAGAGATTTACGATTTCGGAGGTTTAGTCGGCTATATTAACCAGCAAAGCAGAATTAACTGGGGAATTGCACTTTCCCATATCCCCTACATTACAGGATTCAGAGAAATTGTTCCGGATCAGCTTACGGATGGCAGTGGCCAGAGTTTGGACGTGATTAATGATAGAACAAACCTAATCAGAACATTTGAAGATCAGGTACAGATTTTCGGCTCTTATCCTTTTAGCAAGGTTCACCGGTTTGAGGCTGGGGGTGCATTTTCGTATTATAGTTACCGCATAGACAGAATAAGTAATTATTATGACTATAGCGGCATTTACCGTGGCTCAGAACGTTCAAAAGTACCTACAGATCAAGCGACAAACGAATTTGGAATGCCCTTTAATTCGTTTAATATTTTTCAAATCAATGCTTCTTTTGTAGGAGACAATTCCATTAATGGGTTGACTTCTCCCCTGGATGGTTTCAGATACCGGATCGGTGCAGAGAAATATTTTGGAGACTATGAGTTTTCTGCAGTTACAGTAGATCTTAGAAAGTATGTGCGTTTGAAACCAATTACGCTCGCTGCCAGAACTTACAATTACCTAAGAATTGGTAAAGATGGGGAAAACTTATATCCACTATTTGTCGGATACCCTTACTTTATCCGTGGTTATGAAGCCAACTCTCTTTATAAGAGTGAAAACCAAGACGGTTCGCTGGACATTAATCAACTCTCCGGAAGTAAAATGGCCGTATTTAATTTTGAGGTCAGGCTTCCATTTACCGGACCAAAGAAGTTAACTCAAATTCCATCTAAATTCTTGTTCTCCGATTTAAACTTATTTTTTGATGCTGGTCTGGCCTGGAATCAGGGCCAGAAAGTTAAATTTAAAAGCGAACCGACTTATGAAACCGTTATTGTGAAAGATGAGAACGGACAACCCTTGCAGGATGAACAAGGCAACGACATCACTACACGGATCACCAACGAACGTGTTCCTGCCCTGAGCGTTGGCCTCTCTTTAAGGGTAAACGTATTTGGGTATTTTGTGCTTGAACCTTATTATGCTTTTCCTTTCCTGCGTAAGGATAAATCTTCAGGCGTATTCGGTTTGACGTTTGCACCAGGGTGGTAAATACTTAATTACAGACAATCGCTATATCAGAAGGCCCGTATTCAAGTTTTGCATATGGGCCTTCTCTTTTTACGAAAGCATAGTAAATGGCAGATTTACCTGGTTAATGATCTTTTTTCCCGACATCAGATGTTCGAAGTCCAGGCCAATCGTCAGATCAATCCAATCCGGATTACATGACCTTACCACTCTTTCTTTCTGCATCCTGGTAAATCTGCTCATGAGTTTGAATCTATTCAAAGCCTGGGCTTCTGTTTTAAATTCTTCAAAGTATACCAATCTGGTCAGCTGATGGCCGCTATCGAAAAACAGACTCGGCATCTGCTTGTAAAAATCTAATGTCTTAATGAGATCAGCACTCATTCCAACGTGCAAACTAGTACGGTTTCTGTCAGTTACGATGTAGACGAATTTTTTCATTACTTTGAACTTAAATATTTACAAACTAATTTAATTAGTATACCTATTGGTTATTTAAATAAATATTACTAACTTTATTGGCACAATAATACTAACTATTTTAGTAAAAACAAATAAATATTAAATTTTTATTTTATGTCAAATATTTCATCTAACCTGAAGTACTTAAGAAAGAAAAAAGGCCATACACAGCAGCAATTTGCTGATGCAATGGAAATTAAGAGATCTCTCATCGGAGCTTATGAAGAAGACCGTGCAGAACCGAAATATGATTTACTAAAAAGAATAGCAGAATACTTCGATCTGACCATCGATGAATTCATCAATGAAAACATCAATGACAGCTGGAAGCCCAAACCTAAAAGTTCAGGTTCAAATCTTCGTATCTTAAGTATTTCTGTAGACAAGGATGATAATGAAAATATCGAGATGGTTCCTGTTAAAGCAAGCGCAGGCTACCTTAACGGCTTTTCAGATCCTCAATACATCAAAGATCTGCCCAAGTTTCAATTGCCTCTGCCGTTTCTAAAACAGGGTACCTTCAGGGCTTTCGAGATCATCGGCGACTCCATGCTGCCTATACAGTCTGGGAGCGTTATACTAGCTGAGTATATGGACAACTGGAATGACGTGAAAACTGGCGAAACTTATATCATCATCAGCCGAAATGAAGGCGTAGTTTATAAAAGAGCTGGTAACCGTTTTAAAGACAATAAGGAACTAAAGCTCATATCTGATAATAAGGTATACGATCCTTATACTGTTGCCGCAGAAGATATCCTGGAAATCTGGAAAGCAAAGGCTTATATCTCTTCTACCCTGCCAGACCCGACACCAGAACCGACCATTGAAACCTTAACAAACATGATGTCTCAGATGCAAAAATCGATTTCCCAGCTGAACAAGAACTAAGCGACCCTTATATCAGCAAAATCATTCTAAAATATTTAATAGTTGTTGAAAATAAAGAAAGCAGATTGGTCTGCTTTCTTTATTTTTGAGCACAATGAATCCAGCAGAACAGTTTATTAAAGACAGGCTAGAGGATAGAATCAAAAATGGTTCCCTGCGAAAACTTTCGGCTGACCGGTTTTCTATTGATTTCTGTTCAAACGATTACCTGGGCCTGGCCAGATCGATAGAATTAAAAAACGCCGTAAATAAAGAACTGGAACAACATGACCTTCATGCCAATGGTTCTGGTGGATCACGCCTGCTCAGCGGAAATAGTTTTTATACCGAAGAAACCGAATCTTTCATCGCAGCCTTCCATCAGGCAGAAGCAGGATTGATCTTCAATTCTGGTTATGAGGCAAATGTAGGCTTGCTCTCCAGCCTGGCCCGCAGAGGTGATACCATCATCACCGATGAGTTGATCCATGCCAGTCTCATAGACGGCTCCAGGCTTACCCACGCCGGCAGATATACCTTTAGACACAACAATATCGGAGATCTCGAGACCAAGCTGAAACACGCTAAAGGCAATATATATGTCGTTATTGAGAGCGTATACTCAATGGACGGCGATATTGCCCCGCTTCCCGAGATCAGCAGTCTGTGCATAAAATATAATGCCAGCCTGATTGTCGATGAAGCTCATGCAGTTGGCATTTTCGGCGATCACGGCAAAGGGATGGTTCAGCAGGCAGAGCTGCAGGAAAAGGTATTCGCGAGAATAATGACTTTTGGAAAGGCGCTGGGCGGGCATGGCGCAATTGTACTGGGCAGCCATACATTAAGACAATACCTGATCAACTTTGCCAGATCGTTCATTTACACTACTGCTGCACCTGTACACAGCATTGCTTTGGTAAAATGTGCCTATCAGATGCTGATAGAAAAGGATTATACTGTAGAAATCAGCCATAAGATCAGCACCTATAGAAATCTGCTCTCATCGAACGGACTTCATGATATTACAGCTGCACCTGGCACCATCCAGACTATACGACTTAATAGCAATGATACCGCAAAGGCAGCAGCCCGGGCCCTGCAAAGCAAAGGACTGGACGTAAGGGCAATCCTCAGCCCCACCGTACAAACAGGAACAGAACGCCTCAGAATCTGTCTGCACACATTTAATACTGACCAGGAAATTGAACTTCTTGTTGGCGAATTATCCAAATTAAAACATAATGAATAACACATATTTTGTAACCGGAATTGGAACAGGTATCGGTAAGACTGTAATAAGCGCTATACTCACTGAAAAACTGCAGGCAGACTACTGGAAGCCTATACAGTCCGGCGATCTGGACATCAGTGATAGTCTGCACATTAAACATCTGATCAGTAACCCGAAAACCGTCATTCACCCCGAACGCTACAGGCTTGGACAACCCTTATCACCACATCTTTCTGCAAGGTTGGACGGCATTGAAATCACTACAGCGTCTATACAACTTCCCGAGCATGACAATCATCTCATCATTGAAGGGGCCGGAGGCTTGATGGTGCCTTTAAATGACACAGAACTCATCATAGATCTGATCAGGCATTTAAGTGCAAAGGTAATCGTAGTTTCTCAAAATTACCTGGGCAGCATCAATCATACCTTATTGACACTGGAGGTGCTCAAATTAAAGCAAATTGCTGTTCATGGACTGATATTTAATGGACCGAAGAACGAAGAATCCGAAAAATATATTCAAAACTATAGCGGTATCCCCGTAATTGGAAACATCCCCAAATTAAGCGTCATAGACAAGGAAAGCATAAAAAATGCGGGGAAGCACCTCGAAATCCAAGCATAAAAAAAGGGAGCCATAAGCTCCCTTTTTTATTATAACATATCGTTATATCTATTTTACTGCATCAATTACAGCTTTAAAAGCTTCCGGATGATTCATAGCTAAATCAGCTAGAACTTTACGGTTCAGACCGATATTCTTAGTGGCTAACTTACCAATCAATTGAGAGTAAGATATACCGTGCTGACGTGCTCCAGCATTGATACGCTGAATCCACAATCCGCGGAATTCTCTTTTCTTAACTTTACGGTCACGGTATGCATATTGCAAACCTTTTTCTACCGTATTTTTAGCAATGGTGAAAACCTTGCTTCTTGATCCCCAATAGCCTTTGGCTAAATTTAAGACCTTTTTCCTTCTTCTTCTCGAAGCTACTGCGTTTACCGAACGTGGCATGTGTTTGTTGTTTTTGATAAACGGTGTTGCGTATTACAGCAAACTTACTACCGGTTACCTGGTTAAAAAATTAATTATTTGCCGATTGCAAGCATACGTTTAACGTTGCCCATGTCAGCATCAGACACCATTGAAGTCTGACCTAAGTTACGCTTACGTTTAGTCGACATCTTTGTTAAGATGTGGCTTTTGTATGCGTTCTTCCTCGCGATTTTACCTGTTCCAGTAAGCGAAAAACGCTTTTTAGCACTGGAATTGGTTTTCATTTTTGGCATAACCTGTTTTTATTTATGTAATTTATATTATTTCTTGACAACTTTTGGAGCCAACGTTAAAAACATACGTTTACCTTCCAATTTAGGCAGCAACTCTACCTTACCTATATCTTCCAAAGCCTGAGCAAATTTCAGCAACAGGATTTCTCCCTGCTCTTTATATACAATTGCTCTTCCTTTGAAGTGAACATAAGCTCTTACCTTCTCACCGCTTTCAAGGAAACTCACTGCATGTTTCAGCTTAAACTGAAAATCGTGATCACTTGTGTTAGGTCCGAATCTGATCTCCTTAATAACAGTTTGCTTAGCGTTTGCCTTAATCTCCTTCTGCTTTTTCTTCTGCTCGTAAACAAACTTACTGTAGTCCATTATCCGGCACACAGGAGGCACTGCGTTCGGGGAAATCTCTACAAGGTCCAATTCAAGTTCATCAGCAAATGCCAAAGCTTTCGACAAAGGATAAATCCCCTGCTCTACATTATCCCCAGCTAATCTTACTTCTTGCGCCCTGATAAACTGATTAATATTATGTTCTGCTTCTTTTTTCTTAAAAGGAGGACGTGGTCCCCTATTAAATCCTGGTCTGCCTAATGCCAAATTTGTATCCTGTTAAACTGTTATTTCTTTAATTAATAATTCACTAAATTCATGCAGTGTCATTTCACCTAAATCACCCTCACCATGCTTTCTTACCGACACCTTGCCTTCCGCACTTTCCTTCTCTCCGATGATCAGCATGTAAGGTATTTTTTTAACCTCTGCATCTCTGATTTTCCTTCCGATCTTTTCATCTCTAAAGTCAATCAGCCCGCGAATATCGGAATTATTTAGTTCATCTGAAACTTTTTTTGCATATTCTTCATACTTCTCAGAGATAGGAAGAATAATAAATTGCTCCGGAGACAACCATAAAGGAAAATTACCGGCACAATGTTCAATCAGTACGGCAATAAAACGTTCCAATGAGCCGAACGGCGCTCTGTGTATCATCACCGGTCTGTGCTTGGCGTTGTCACTTCCGGTATATTCCAGTTCAAAGCGCTCAGGCAGGTTATAATCCACCTGGATGGTACCCAATTGCCATTTCCTACCCAGTGCATCCTTCACCATAAAATCCAGCTTAGGACCATAAAACGCAGCCTCACCATATTCTACTACAGTTGGTAAGCCCTTTTCAGCTGCTGCTTCGATGATCGCCGATTCTGCCAGATGCCAATTTTCATCACTGCCGATATATTTCGACTTGTTTTCAGCATCTCTCAAAGAAACCTGCGCGATGTAATTGTCAAAACCAAGCGACTTAAACACATACAGTACAAGATCGATCACCTTCTTAAACTCTTCCTTCACCTGATCCGGTCTGCAGAATAAATGCGCATCATCCTGAGTAAAGCCACGAACACGTGTTAAGCCATGGAGCTCACCGCTTTGTTCGTACCTGTATACCGTACCAAACTCAGCGAACCGCAGAGGAAGATCCTTATACGATCGCGGCTTCACTTTATAAATTTCGCAGTGGTGCGGGCAATTCATCGGTTTAAGGAAGAACTCTTCCCCTTCCTGCGGCGTTTTTATAGGCTGAAACGCATCCTTTCCATATTTCTCGTAATGGCCGGATGTAATGTATAAATTTTTGTGTCCGATGTGCGGAGTTACTACCTGCTCATACCCTGCCTTGGCCTGTGCCTTAGTCAGGAACTGCACCAGCCGCTCGCGAAGTGCAGCACCCTTCGGCAGCCACAATGGCAAGCCCATTCCTACTTTTTCAGAAAAGGCAAACAGTTCAAGTTCCTTACCCAATTTTCTGTGATCCCGTTTCTTTGCCTCTTCAATCATATGAAGATACTCAGTCAGTTCACTTGCCTTAGGAAAAGTAACGCCGTAAATCCGTGTCAACTGCTTTCTTGTCTCGTCACCCCGCCAATATGCCCCGGCAACATTCATCAGCTTCACAGCCTTTACAAAACCGGTATTAGGAATATGAGGACCGCGGCACAGATCTGTAAAAGCACCCTGTGTATAGAAGGTAATCTTACCATCTTCCAGACCTTCTAAAAGATCCAGCTTATACTCGTCCCCTTTTTCATTAAAGTAAGCAACTGCATCAGACTTGGAAACCGCCTTCCGTTCAAATACCTCCTTTTGCTTAGCCAGCTCCAGGATCTTATTCTCAATAGCTTTGAAGTCATCAGAAGAAAACTCCCTGTCTCCAAAATCCACATCATAATAAAAACCGGTCTCAATAGCAGGGCCGATCCCAAATTTCGTACCCGGATATAGTGCTTCAAGTGCCTCAGCCATAATGTGTGCCGAAGAATGCCAGAAGGTAGCTTTACCGGCAGCATCATTCCAGGTTAACAATTTTACAGTGGCATCAGACTCGATCGGTCTTGATGAATCCCATATTTCTCCGTCGACCTCAGCGGCCAAAACATTTCGGGCCAGGCCCTCGGAAATTGACAATGCAATTTGATGGGCAGTTGTGCCCTTTTCGTACTGACGGCTAGAGCCATCAGGCAGTGTAATGTTAATCATCTACAACTATGATTTAAAAATTAATAAAATTTGTGTTATAAATCACCTACAATGTGATTCT
>DATFQH010000049.1:0-7487 GCA_035264385.1 Pedobacter sp. | reverse complement strand
TAAGGGGAATATTAAGCGGTTAAATACTTCATCTCCCACTGCCACGGGCAAATTTACTTTCCAGTACCGTGACTTATTAACGGGAAAAATGGTGATTATCCCGATAGATATGGATACTGCTGGTAATTTTAGCACTACAATACCTCTAAATGGCATTCAGGAACTTCAATTGAACCAGACCCATAAATACGGTAACCACATAAATGAAACCGGAATGATAGAATTCCTATTCTATGCCCGGCCAGGTGACGACATGGAAATGGAGTACTTTTTTACTGAAGACTTTAAAACGCGGAGGATTAAATTCGGGGGTAACTTTGGTAAGATAAATAACCAGGCCCGTGCCTATCAGGATAAACTTGAAACCACTGAATTTGATCCGATAGTTAAATACGGATACATTGATTCACTGCCATCTTCTGCATACCCGGAAATAAAAAAATATGTGGAAAGGCAGTTAAGGGCAGGGCTCGCCTACAATGCTGCCTACTTCGCATCTGTCAGAACGGAGCCGTTTTTACGCATACATGCAGATGCAGACATGCGCTATGCAGCGGCCACTGGATTGGTATACGCTGCATTTAAAAGGAAAATAGTTGATACTGCGCTGAATAGTTTTTTTAAAGCGCATTCCATTAAATTGAATGACCCGCAGTTATATAACAACAATAGATATAAGATTTTTATCGATTGGTATTACTTAAAATTGAAACATGAATTTGGTGAAGTGAAAGCGCTGCCCGATACGAAACTAAGTGACCTGGGAAAATATCTGCTTCATAGTCAGCCAAAGCTTATTGAAGAAGATCGGGTGCTTGCTGAAAAAATGACCGATACAGCCTACAAATTTAATGATGATGAAAGCAAGCAAGTGGGTAATCGTCTGTTAAGCCCTTATATTGGTGAATATGAATCTGCGATAGCAACCAAAAAACTGTTTGAACACCTGTTGTCCATTGATGATCGTTTCCTGCGGGAGAAATTTGTTCACAGGCAACTTAATGAAGTTATAGATGATCAGAAAATCCCCACAATCAAAGCACTGATAGATACCTATAAAAAGAAAGTTAAGCCCAGCCGGGTTAAGGATCTTTTTCTTGAGCGGTACAACCAGGAATATAGACGGGTTTATGAAAATAAAATTTCCTCTTTTTCAATTTTGAATGATATCGACAAGCTGGACCCTGATGCTGTCGTATCAGATATTTTGAAAAAACACAGGTCGAAGGTGATCTATTTGGATGTATGGGCCACCTGGTGTAAGCCCTGTATTGCGGAAATGGGCAATTCGCAATTACTTCGCGAAAAATTGAAAAATGAGGATGTAGTATTTGTTTATGTATGTATCAGTTCAACTTCTCAGAGTCAATGGCAGCAATTGATTGCTGCTAATGATATGGAGGGCGATCATTATTTTTTGAACGGGAAGCAAACTTTAAAATTTACTGAATTTTTTAATGTTAAATCGATTCCGAGGTATTTGATTTTTGACAGAACCGGAAAATTAATAAACGCAACAGCAGCAAGGCCCGGGGAAACCGGGGCGTATGATGAACTAAGATCCAGTCTTATAAAACAGGCGGAATAGCGCTTATGAAATACATGCTTAAAACTTAGCAACCTTAAATATTAACGCTTAACTCCATCCATGATGAATGCTCTTAGGCTGCTTTACAATTCAGTTCTGAATCGTTCGTACTCAACTTCAACATGAACCTTGCTCCAACCGTCCGGGGTGTAGATGTTTTTTTCCATTATTATTTTTAAGCGATTGTTGGGTAAAATGCTTACGGATAGTGGTAAAGGAAAAGAAGGATCGGGGCGGTCTCTAAAAACATTTAGCTTCATGTTTTCCAGATCGATGCTAAAGGTAGCCCCGGTAGCCTGGTTGGCGAAATTTACATACACTGCACCTGAAGGATCCGGCGTACTTAAAAATTGGTTGGGCCATAGCTGGGAGTATATGGAAGGTCCTGTTTTTTTGTTTACCCTTAAATCGAGGTAGACTTTCTCAAGATTAGGTATTTCTGACATCAGATTTGATGAGGCAGAACCGTCCAGGTTAAGGTCGACTGACCGGTCTGCTACAGCTTTTATAATTTTGTATTTGCCTTCAAAACGAGCTTTTAAGTCGTCATCTTTCCCTACGGCATTCTTCTTACAGCTCTGAAGGAACAGAAAGTAAACACATCCGAAACAGATGAGTGAAACTTGCAATATAATTTTCATGTGCGCGGATTACTAATTATAAACTAAAGCTCAGGTCCCGGAGGGCCCTGGTTGGGCTTTATAGTTCAAAGATAATCAATATTCATTTATGTAATCCGGTGCATCTCTGCATCCTTTTCCAAGCAGATCATTTAAACCCATATTGCTATGAGCCTTAAACCTTTTTTATCCTTTTCGTTATTATTGTTAATTTTTTTACTTTTCAGCTGCAGCCAAGAAAGAAGAGAGATCAAAGATCTGATGAGACTTGAAACAACCGTTATGTATAAAGCTGTAAATGAAAAGGATACGGGATGGTTTAGAATAGATACATCCGGTCGTCAAATCATCGGCTTGCTAACCTTTCATTATCATAATGGTAAAAGTTATGATGGTCAATTTAAAGGAGAAATGTTTGGTGACACTTTGAAGGGCTATTATGATATTAAAACGAGGGAAAATGGTAACTGGTATCGAAACCCGGTGGCTTTCCTGAAGCGCAAAGGGCAATTGACTATGGGTATTGGAGCTTTTATCGTTCCAAATTGGGGTTCGCCGTATTTTGATAATGGTGTGCCAATCAATTTTGACAAAGGAAGGTTTGTTTTTAATGTGCAGAACTCCCTCGAAAACCTATCAGCAGGGCGGTTTCATAAATATTGATTTTCAAGACCCCTTAAAAAATTGTATCTTAAACTAACCAAATATAAAAGCTATGAAAACGCTCAAAATCCTTATGCTGCTGATTTTAACCGCTGGCATCGCAAACGCCCAGTCATCAACAGAGGTTTCTGGAGGAATCAAATCTGCCTTGCCTGATACTTTCCAAAATGTATTGAATCTGGCACAAATGACTTTTACAATGCCCAAAGACGCAATCCCGATTCCTATTGTAAAAAACATGCAAATGCATTATGAATATGCGATCACGTTTAAAGATAAACCTTTTGAAGTCAGATATTCGGTAGCTCCCGTCGGATATACGGTTGCTGAAGCCTACACTGGTGGAAAAGGCATAACACCACAAAAAAACGGGAAAATAGATGACGAATTTGGGGCTAAGGTCACTTCAACGGTAGTGGCTATCAATGTTGGTGGTGGAACCGCCACTCAAGGTATGGGCTCTAATCCATTTCCTCCTGAAGCCGTTAAAAAAGAATTTGGTGCAGACTGGGGATCGACGACCGTAATCCCGATAGGTAACAACTCCTTTGGAACCGAATATAAATTTTGCATCATGATTACACTTTTTAAAAAGGATGTAGCCAGTGCTTATGTGATGTATCTGAGTGATACCAAAGAAAACATGATGAACCTAATGGGGGAACTGATTGCTAAAACTGGTTCTTTTTATGCGTTGAAGTTCAAATAGGGTAGAAGTTTAGGCTAAGTTCGGCACGGCACCAAAGGCAACTAAATCAGGCCCTGAAGAATGCAGGCTTTAACCAGTTGCGCAGTGTTTTTGCATTCAGATTTAGTTAGGATATTTTTACGGTGTTTTTTTACCGTTGATTCGGCAATAAACAACTTATCGGCTATTTCCGCACTGTTTAAGCCATCGGCAATATTTTTGATGACATCGATTTCCCGTTTGGATAAACTAACCGGACTTCCAACATTTCCCCTGATATTTAAGTTCATATAGGAAGGTTCACCATGCAAACCAATAAGCGAGATTTTGTAGGTAGGAAAGTTACTGAGATGGTCAATCTGAGTATGGATATTAAGTGATTTTCCATATCCCCCGTTTTCGTCTAAGGTCAGCATCAGCGCCTGGTGGTTGAACAAAGCGTAATTACCGTTTTTCAACCTCGCCCTATGGCTGTAGCTAATCTTGTAGCGCATCAGTTTATCCCTGCCGACTTTCTCTGCAAAGAATCTGGTCAAAAAATCCTCAGCTTCGATTACGAAGTCCATATCGTCGGGATGTATGGCGCCTAGTATGTCATTGAAAGATATGGTATCCGGATCAAAATCATGTAATTTAAACAGGGAATCACTGATATGCGAAAGCGACATATCGTAGAAATCGATAATGTAAAAAGAAAAGGGCCCCGTGCTTACGATAGCATTTGTAAGCTCGTTAAAAGAAATCTGGTAGTTGTCTGTAACACTTGCTGATCTGTTGGCCGACCAGACATTATGCAGTGATTGTATCTCGGCGTTCATTCCGATCAATGTAAATAAATAATTGCTGGTTTACAAATGCAACAATTAGTTCGATCGAAATAAAAACTGGTAAATGCGATGGTTCGAGATCAGGTTATCTGAAATCCATCCATCTGCATTTACCAGAAATTAAATAGGTTGTTTATTTCCCATTCCAGGACATATCTAAAAATAACGGCACACCATCCCAGCCAAACTTGCTGCTATGCAGCTCAGCATTCTGTACGCTGACCGATACTTTACCTCCTGATACCGTCACATTTACAGTTCCTCCGGAAATGCTGTAGAAATAATATTCAAAGGCAATTTTCGCTGTTCCTGCCTGCAAAGGAGACAGCCAATTCGATTCTACAATTTTAAAAGTTTTACTCTTTGCAGGCTTTTCACTTAGGGTAACCGTAATTGGAACGCGATTGTCGCCGATGGTAATCGGTTCCGCTTCCAATCGGTACTCGCAAGGCCTGTCATAGGAAGGATTAACAGATGAAGAAGTGACTGTGAAATTTTCGAACTTTGTAACGCCCCGCCAGTAATTTTTCAAATTGACAACATTTCCTTCCTCAACTTTCCCTACGGTTTTGTCGCATACCGGGGGAGGCATAAAGATAAATCCTGGCGAACTCAATGTCTTCGTTTTAGTTTTGACCACAACTGCTCCGCTTGCACCATTTGCAACAGTAGCACTTATCTCCGTGCTGCTAACCAAATTAAAGGATTTTGCCTTCACTCCACCAAAACTCACTTCAAGAACGTCCTTAAAAAGCTTTCCGTAGATCGTTACCCTTGTCCCTTCCGGAGCTGATTCAGGACTGAAAGACGAGATAGTCATTTGAACAGGAGGCTCCGTAGAAACCTCAGCACGTTTAAAACGAAATTCGTTTTTGTTCTGGTCAAACACCGTAAATTCATTCTCGCTGATATAAGTGATGCCACCGTAAACATTATTATTTACAAATGAGATACCGCCTGATCCCCAGCCGCTACGCTGAACCCTTGTTGGTGTACTGCAAATCAAGCACTCAGTAGCTGGTCCGATTTCTACATCGAGGTTCGAAAAAGATTCTTTGTTTACCAGGTCCGTCACCAGAGACTTCGCTCTTGTGGTGTGCGCATAAGCGGGGAACCGGGAATTTAACACAAAGGTTTTATTTATGTGGTGCTGGTTTCCCAAAACACCACCATGAAAAACAATATCCGGAACCTGCGGAACGTTCATCCTGATATCATGTCCTTGTCGATCATTTTCACAATACCAACCCCCGGAAAAGTCTACAAAAACCTGGCTCGTGTACCATGAACTGAAGAAGTTTCCGGCAACAACCCGCCACCTTCCAAGCCCTTCCTTTACCGAAGTTAGGGTCTTTCCCGATGCACTTAGTACGCCACCTTCCTCAGTTTCTACGGTAAGGTCCTCCTCACTGGTAGAAATTGTAAGTTGATCGACACCATTTATTTTTTGCAACGCTGCACGGTAAACAAGGCCTCTTACCGGATCGGATGTGATACCCTTTTTGCTGAAATACCTTGGGTATCGGCCCCAGTCCAGGTGAACCGCATATACTTTTGGAACGGAATCTGTAAATAACTTTGATTCTGGTTGATATACGACCATCGTAGCAGCCCCTTCCAGCTCCAACTCTCCATATTTCGCCTTAACGGTATAACCACCTTCAGGCAGCTGATCTGCTTTAATTTGTTTGCCATCAATCTCTTTTTGAATTTCCTTTTCGGATACGGAAAGCTTCAGCGCTTTCTCAAGCTTCATTCCCAAACGGTTTAATGGTGTTACAGCGATGGGGTTATCTTCTGCTCGGTTAAGCGCAAAGAAAGGCCGGTGAAACTGTGCGCTAACCGGCTGATCAAGCGCAGGCAAATCGCTTGCCTGTACTACTACCTGGCTGTTTGTCTTTGTTACCCCGTTGACAGAAGCAGTCAATATACAGGATCCATTGCCAATGGCTTTCACCTTACCTTCCGCAAAAGTCGCCACAGCCGGATCGGATGAACTGTAGGTGATCGTTTTAGGGATAGAATCAGCAACGACAGCTGTTAACTGTTTAATATCTATGCTGGTTTCCTCATTCTTTTTAAGAATAAGTAAAGCAGCTGAAGGATAAAGTATCAACTCACCGGGTTTTAATGTTGTCTTTCTGATAGATAGAGCAGGCTGGGTGCCTTCGTCTTTTCCGCCTGGTTCGGGACCATCTGCTTTCGGTCCTTTTTTACAAGTCCAGCACAGCAATGGAATAAGTATAAATGCGTAAAGTTTTTTCATAATTTTTTTGATAAAATTACTTCCGTTGCTTAAGCTGGTCAATACCTAAAAAGGGGTATTTCTGCCGCCGAATGCGATTGCATTGACGGTTTGGGATTGCCTTTGAGCAGGTATCTCTGGAATGGAGAGAGGTTGTATGCGCGCTAGAAATTATGTGCTCCGCAACCTTTTGGGAAAAATCGAACATCCTTATAAACAGGATCCAGATCTAACCTGGTGTATTGATTTTCAGTTTCGAAGTCAGGTCATGGAAATATTTTGGAGACCATATTTCAAGTAACCTCGGATCTTTTATAAAGCTGGAGATATCGGCTTTAACAAAGTCCATTTTAACGCTTTCGATCTTTTCGCTCAATAGTTTTCTGAATTCATCTTCGTTGATGGTGTCTTTTTTCCAGTCGTCACTATCGGTTGCCCTTAGCAGAAAATGGTCGAGATTAAGGGAATATCCTTTTTTTATGTACCATTCCATATCATACCAGTCGCGCCCTTTTACATTGGTGCCCCACTTGCGGAAAATCAGCGCATGCATCTTCCCGGCAAAAAGGTCGGGTAGCGACAGGCACTTCACATAAAACGAAAAAGGTCTAAGCAATAATTTGTCTTCGGTAGAGAAACCCAATGGCGGTTCTTTATCTACTTCTATCTTGATCCTGACACTCGCCACTTCCTTAAGACCGTTCTGTGGAATGAGGCCTTCCAGCACAAGTTCTTTCCAAATTGTTTCTGACTTTAGGAAGGCGGAGTTGATATTACTTTTCTGTGCCTTCTTTTTCTCTGAAATAGATACCTGCATCCCAAGGGCAGCGAATTCGTGTATGATGGCATCCTGATA
>DATFQH010000048.1:0-4167 GCA_035264385.1 Pedobacter sp. | reverse complement strand
GGTGCCTTTGAGATCACCCTGCCCAGTTCCCTGGTGAACAGGATAGATAACAAGGCAGACAACAGTAAAGGGCTTGGAGGGATCTTTTTTATGGCAGCCTCACTGGCCCTTGTATCCTTCTCCTGCACCGGACCGATCATCGGTACCTTACTGGTACAGGCGAGTTCAAAAGGGGAGTACCTTGCTCCGGCGACCGGAATGTTCGGGTTCGCACTGGCACTGGCACTTCCGTTTACGCTGTCGGCGATCTTTCCGGGTTTTCTGAGCAGTATGCCCAAATCCGGCGGCTGGCTGAACAGTGTGAAGGTATGCCTGGGCTTTCTTGAGCTGGCCCTGGCCCTGAAGTTCCTTTCAGCAGCAGACCTGGTATGGCACTGGGAGTGGTTTGACCGCGAGGTGTTCCTGTCGTTATGGATCGTGATCTTTGTGCTGATGGGTGTTTACCTTTTGGGCAGGCTTAAGTTTGCCCATGACAGTGAGCTTGCCTATGTTTCTGTTCCGCGGCTGTTTTTGGCCGTGCTGTCGTTTTCCTTTGCGGTGTACATGGTTCCGGGTCTCTGGGGAGCTCCGGTGAGTGTACTGAGCGGGCTGGCCCCGCCGATGAACACCCAGGATTTTATCCTCAGGGATGGCGGTGGTGCTGCAGACGCAGACTTTCCTTCAAAAGTGAAATACGATGAGGTTTTCAAAAAGCCCGTTGGCTTTACCCCGTTCTTTGATCTGGATGAAGGGCTGGCCTATGCAAAGAAGGTAAACAAACCCGTGATGCTGGATTTTACAGGCTGGGCATGTGTAAACTGCAGGAAAATGGAAGACAATGTATGGGTTAAGCCAGAGGTAGCCAAAGTGATTAAAGAATATGTGCTGATCCAGTTATATGTTGATGAGCGAAAGATTAAGATGCCTGCGGAGAAGGTTCATTATTCAAAGATCTTGAGAAGAAATACCGATGATCTGGGCTCCTGGAACGGGGACTTTCAGGCCAGCAGGTATGAGTCCAACTCACAACCTTTTTATGTGCTGACCGGGCATGACCTCAAACCGCTGCTGAAACCGCAGGGAGCAATATTTGACGCAAAACAATACGCAGCATATCTGAAAAGCGGATTGGATAAATTTAAAAAAGTTGAACAACCAAATGAATAAAATTAAAAACATAGGTGTATTAACATCTGGAGGTGACTCTCCCGGAATGAATGCTGCCATAAGGGCGGTCGTTAGGGCCGGGATTTATTACGATTTACAAGTTACGGGTATTTTAAGGGGTTACGAAGGCCTTATCAATGGAGACTTCATTGAGATGGATCGCAAATCCGTAGCCAATATCATCCAGCGTGGCGGAACAATTTTAAAGACAGCCAGAAGTGATGCGTTCCGAACTGTTGAAGGAAGAGCTAAAGCGTATGATCAACTAAAAAAAAACAATATTGACGCGCTTATAGTAATAGGTGGCGACGGAACGTTTACCGGAGCAAAGTTATTCAGCCATGAATTTGATCTGCCGGTTTTAGGGTTACCGGGAACAATTGATAATGACCTCGAAGGTACAGACTTTACTATAGGATACGATACGGCAATAAATACAGTAATAAATGCTGTTGATAAGATCAGGGATACCGCTGAGTCTCATGACAGGCTGTTTATTGTAGAAGTAATGGGGAGGGATTCAGGACTTATTGCACTCAGAAGCGGAATAGGAGTTGGTGCAGAAGCCATAATGATTCCTGAAGCAAACATGGGTGTAGAAGGGCTGGTTACAAGACTTGAAACAGGCCGTAAAGGCAAAGCCTCTAAAATAATTATTGTTGCAGAAGGGGACGAAGTGGGTGGAGCATTTAATGTAGGTGAGGTTCTGAAAAGTAAATTCCCGGCATATGATATTAGAGTTTCTGTATTGGGACACATTCAAAGAGGAGGAAAGCCAAGTTGCATGGATCGTGTTTTAGCAAGCCGCCTGGGGGTCGCTGCAGTAGAAGGATTGCTGCACGGACAATCAGGGGAGATGGTTGGATTAAAGAACAAAGAGATTTTATTTACACCATTTGATCATGCGATCAAACACATTGATGCAAAGGAAATAAGCCCCGCCTGGCTAAAGCTGGTCGAGATACTATCATTATAAGCGAACGGGCGCCCTTGCCATGGGCGCCCTTATGTGTACCTACTCAATAATTACTGCGGTCCCGGTTGCTGCAACCATAAGCATGCTTCCGCCGCTGCCTACGGTCTCATAATCCAGATCTACCCCGATTATGGCGTTAGCTCCCATGGCTGCAGCATACTGCTGCATCTCATTGATTGCGGTGTTTTTCCCTTCTCTGAGCACCTGCTCATAAGAACCGGACCTGCCGCCAACGATATCGCGAATGCCAGCGAAGAGATCTTTAAAGATATTGGCGCCTATGATGGTTTCGCCGCTTACCAGGCCAATGTATTTGACTACTTTTTTGCCTTCTACTGTATTGGTTGTTGTAATTAACATCTGAATAATTTTTTACTCTTTGATGCCAGTTTGGATAAAATGTTACAGTAATTTATCCAACACCTCCTGCCAGTTATTTACACGCTCATATTCGGTTAATAATAAGTTATGGGGAGAAGTGAACAAAAGTTTTCTGCCAGGAAAACCAACAAAATTTTTCGCGCGGTCATCAATCATAATATCTACATCAACGATTTTATCGCCGCAGAACATAATGTTTTTCCATGTGATAAAAGAAAAATGCTCGGCAAGCCAGTCGTATTTGTCAACGAGTGAATTGCGAAATTCCATTGCTGCAGAGACGATATAAACATCATATTTCTCCTGAAGCTTTTTGACGGCGTCTACACTTCCCTCTAATGGAGTCAGATCGCGAAAGAAACCCGGTTCGTTGATATAATCAAACCATTTATCTTTTGCGTGTTCAGGAACATGCTGGTAAATTTCATTACCCGGCTCAAGAACAAGATCGAGCGGGACACCATAATCGCGGTTGTAAAGCTTTATAAATTTTTGAATTGGATCAGCCAATACCTCGTCCATATCTATTGCTATTCTCATCTTGTTCTTTTTTTGTGGATAATGGACCCCATAAGATGGTTCCCGGTTAATGTTTTGTCTGGCGCAAAGATGCTTTTTTGATAACAGAGTTGTGTAAAATGAATTTAAAATTATTGCATCTTGTTAATCATTAGTATTTTACTTACTTTTGCAACCCCGCAAGCACGAAGCTCCGGGAACTATGTTGAATACATAAATCTAAAAGAGAATGGCAACTAAAATCAGATTGCAAAGATTCGGTAAAAAAGGTAAGCCTTTTTTCCACGTAGTGGTAGCGGATTCCCGCTCACCAAGAGATGGTAAATTTATTGAGCGTTTAGGTTCTTACAATCCAAACACCAATCCTGCTACTATTGATTTAAACTTTGATAAAACTTTAGACTGGGTAAACAAAGGTGCTGAACCGACGGATACTTGTCGCGCTATCCTTTCTTACAAAGGTGTTTTGTACAAGAAACATTTAGAAGGTGGTGTTAAAAAAGGCGCGCTAACCGCAGAGCAGGCAGATGCTAAATTTGCTGAGTGGTTAGGAGCAAAAGATGGTAGAATCGAAGGTAAAAAAGACAGCCTGACTAAATCTAAAGATGAAGTTAAAAAAGCTGCCTTAGCTGCTGAAGCGAAGAAAAATGCTGACCGTGCCGCTGCTCTTGCGATTAAAAACGCGCCTGTAGAAGAGGTTGTAGAGGAAGAACCTGCTGCTGAAGCTGTAACTGAAGAAGCTCCGGCTGCCGAAGTAACCGAAGAGGCTCCCGTAGCTGAAGCTGCAATTGAAGAGGCTCCTGTAGCTGAAACAACTGAAGAAGCTCCTGCTGCTGAAGCAACGACTGAGGAAAGCAAAGAAGAAAACGCATAATAATTTTTATTGTGCTTAGAATAGCGAGAGGTCTTTCAAATGATCTTTCGCTATTTGTTTTTGCGGAATATTCAGATCAATAAAAGATTAGGACTGCAACAATTCGTATAATTTAACAATGACATTTACATACATCTTGTGAAGATAGAAGAAGCGTTTTATATTGGCTATATTACTAAAACGAAGGGTTTAAAAGGCGAGCTCCAGTTATTTTTCGAATATGACGAGCCTGATCTTTTAGATCTTGATGTGGTTTTTGCTGATCTCAATG
>DATFQH010000047.1:0-3331 GCA_035264385.1 Pedobacter sp. | reverse complement strand
TCAGTCATCTGTGCAAGTTTCAGTCCTCGCTGACCATGACAACTCTGATGCATCCCTACTTTGTGGGGGAAACTCGCAGATAGTCGCTTTACCTTTAACACATCGGTTAGGAATTCGGTGAGCTCATAGACTTTTTTTCTGATAGCCAATGCCTTGTCCTCCTGTTGGTGCGCGTGGAGATGGTCTTTTATGTGTAGTACGCAGCTTCCTGAAGGGGATACGATATAGTCAAACTCATTGAAGTTTTCGATAAATAGATCGTTACAGCCCTGGGTAAGGTGCTCAAATCCTGAATTAGCCATTGGTTGGCCGCAACAGGTTTGCCGGCTAGGATATACTACATTTACTCCGAGCTTTTTTAGCAAATTGAGTGTAGCTATAGCTGCATTAGGATAAAACTGATCTATATAACAAGGGATAAACAGGCCTACGGTGATCATACTGGTTGTGTTGTAGGGGGTAAAAGTAAATTTTAAAGTAACCCGAAATTATACGTTTTTGGCTAAAAATTAAATGATTTGAGCATAGCCTGTATTGATCGGGGCGTGCGCCTGGAATTATTTGGTTGCAGCATAGAAGATAGCTGATTTACATCTGTTGTCCTAATGAAACATTAGAATACCTTTTGATGAAGTAACTAGAGTTTAGCAGTTCACTATTGAAATCATATACATTTTTATGAAAACTGAAAACGTTTTCATAAAGCTAAAAATATTCATTAGCTTTCCATTCAATTTAGTAATTCATTAAAATACAGATCAGGGCGGCAGATTTTTAAATACCGGATACTAGAAATGGTCAGGATAAAAAGAACACAACAAAACACCATATTAGATATTGCGAAGGAATTGAAACTTTCTGCTGCAACTGTCTCGCGAGCGCTCAACGGCCAAATTCATGTAAAAGAAAAGACACGTAATGATGTAGTTAAAATGGCTGAAAAACTGGGTTATCGACGTAATCAGATGGCTTCGGGTTTGCGTAGTAACAAGACTTATACCGTAGGTCTTATTGTCCCGCGGATCTCCATGTTCTTTCACGCGGAAGTGATTACTACGATCCAAAACAATCTCCATAAGCATGGCTACAACCTTATGATATGTCAATCTAATGATGACGTCGTTATGGAGAAGAAATTGACTGAAATTTTGTATGCTTCACGGGTTGATGCTTTGATCGTAGCTTGTACATTGTTTACTGTAGATTTCAGCCATTTTCATAAATTCCTCGAAAGTGGTGTACCTCTAGTGTTTTACGACAGGGTCCCTCAGGATGTCGATGGCGCAACCGTGATCAGGGGGGACGACGAGCGGGGAGGCTATCTGGCTGCTTCACACCTGATTGAAACAGGTTGCCGTCGCATTGCACATATATCCGGTCCGCTGAGCTGTAATCTGTATCGGGATCGGTCTGCAGGTTTTTACAGCGCTATGGAACAGCATGGTCTTGTTGTAAATGAAGAGTGGGTCTTTCACCAGGAGCTCACTTCTGAGAATGCGAGAGAGGCTACGAGGAGACTCTTTGGTGGAAAGACTGTGCCTGATGGTTTATTCACCGATAATGATTCGAGTGCCATTGCTGCATTAGAGTATGCCCGTGAGATTGGCGTAAACGTACCAAAGGATCTTAAGATCATCGGATATTCCAATGATCCCAGGACTGCAATTATTTCACCCCCGATTACAACTATTGAACAGTTTCCAAATCTGGTAGGAAGGAAAATAGTAGAAGTGGTTATTGATGGACTTAAAAATGAAATTGATATAGATGAAGCTGGCGTCTTGCCAATTATCATACCTATTGAACTGATCAGAAGAACGTCGACTTGAGTATTTAATAAACCTAACCGAATATAGATTATGCAAAAATTATTGATTTTTTTTTCTTTATTAGTATTGTATCAAGGCACACTGAATGCTCAAACTAACGGGCAGCCTATGGCAAAACTAATCGATGTACAGTTCAAGTTTGCGGAACAGCAATATAAGGCGCTTGCACGGAACGTGCCGGCTGATCAAATGCCCAAAACCTATTACCCTGAAACAGGGAAATCGGAAAATAGCAATACTGGCTGGTGGTGCAGCGGATTTTTCCCCGGATCATTACTCTATATTTATGAGTATACTAAGGATAACGAATTGCTGAAAGAAGCAAAAGCAAGATTAAGTATACTGGAAAAAGAAAAAGATAATAAAGGCACTCACGACCTGGGATTCATGATGTTCTGCAGCTTTGGGAATGCTTACCGTTTGCTAAAGGATCCCGCTTATAAAGCTGTTATAGATGCCTCTGCTGCTTCATTGGCGACACGCTACCACCCCGGGGCAAAAGTAATCCAGTCATGGGGATCGAGCAAAGCCTGGGGCGGGCCAGTTATTATTGACAATATGATGAATCTTGAGCTGTTAACCTGGGTAACCGCTCAGGGAGGGGATAAAAGACTTCAGGAGATTGCTGTTAATCATGCAAATTCTACTATAAAAAATCATTTCAGACCAGATTTCAGCTCCTATCATGTGCTGGATTATGATCTCGTAAATGGAAATGTTCTGAAGAAAGTAACTGCCCAGGGTGCTGCTGATTCATCAGCATGGGCGAGAGGGCAGGCATGGGGCTTATATGGTTTTACTGTGATGTACAGGTTTACAAAGGATAAGCAATATTTGAAACAGGCGCAAGAAATTGCCAGGTTCATGCTTACTGACAAAAATATGCCCGCTGATATGATTCCATACTGGGATTATGACGCACCGGGCATTCCCAATACATTCAGAGATGCTTCAGCTGGTGCGATAATGGCGTCGGCGTTGCTGGAACTGGCGCAGTATGTGGATAAAAATGTACGGAAGCAATATGTCGGTGCAGCAGAAAAAGCTTTAAGGACACTTTCTTCTGATGCATATCGTGCGAAACAAGGTGAGAACGGTGGTTTCCTGCTGATGCACAGCGTAGGTTCTTTACCTCATAAATCTGAAATGGACGTACCGCTTACTTATGCAGATTATTATTATATAGAGGCATTGCATCGTTACAAAAACTGGTATTTGTAAAACATTTAGCAAAAAATTATGAAAACACATTTTGAAAGCCGGTATGCACATAGCCCGGGCGAGGTGAAGCATATGGTTACAGCTGACTTAAGGAAGAACTTTTTGATCACAACACTTTTTGAACCCGATCAAATCTATCTTACGCTGACTCATTTTGACCGATACATAGCAGGTGGAGTGATGCCTGTAAGTGAAACAATCGGTCTTAGTAATCCTGAATATTTAAAGGCTTCTTTTTTTCTCGAACGAAGAGAGCTGGGTATTATTAATGTTGGTGGAAA
>DATFQH010000046.1:0-5843 GCA_035264385.1 Pedobacter sp. | reverse complement strand
TATAATTTTCATCTTTTTGTATAACCTTTATCGCCAAGTAATAGTTTTGTTCAGTGCGAACATTACAGCGAAACCCCCGATATCGTCCAGCTCTCCTTCATGGAATGTTAAATTTCACAGGCAAATTCAAGGTCATAATTCCTAAGCCAACGATAAAGGAATATGGCCGAAGCCTTTCGAAATATCTGTAAACCCATATCCTGCGTCAGCGAAAGCCGTTGATACCGCTAAAAATGATTCCAATGTGCTGCTGCCTATGTTATCAATCCGTTACCGGGCAAGGCTAACTAACTTTTAAAACCCAAACAGAAACCGATCCGGCATTAACGCCGAACTCCGCCCAGCCATGCTCATCAATGGTCACCTCTTCCGCTCTATTTCCCAATGCATCCACAAATATGTTTCCAGCAAATTTCTGTCCCACCTCCATTGATTTCTGACCCTCATCGCCATTAGAAAGCACTACCGCGCAACCGGAATGCTCATGCTCATCATCTCCTTCTCTTGTCCAACCAATGCAATTTGGATGGTCAAAATAATCCCGCTGGGTGCCATACGCGAGATTTCTCCTCACCAGCAGCATCTTGTCCAGCCCATGTAGTTTCCCCAAAGTAACTTTATGATCATTACCATCCGCGCCTGCATCCGTATACTCTGCACCATAGAGGTCCGTGTAAAAAATGCTGGGATAACCCTCCGCCCTGAAAAGGATTAGCGCATAAGCGAGTGGCCGGAACCACGATTTCACCGGATTCTCGAGCGACTGTAAAGGCTGAGTATCATGATTTTCGACCAGCGTCACCGCAAATTCCGGCATCACTGACACCAGCGACCCTTCGAAAATAGCGGATAAGTTAAAGCCATTTCCCGCTACCGATGCTTTATGGAAATTCGCCTGCAGGGGTGCATCAAAAAGCGACATCCGGCGTTCTGTGGCCTCAATATAATCGAGCAGTGCCTGCAAGTCATAAGGGGCCCAGTATTCCCCAACGGTGAAAAACTCCTGGCCGAACTCACTGCGCATCTCATCCAGCCATTCATTGTAAAACCAGTGCGGGATATGCTTGATGGCATCCAACCGGAAGCCACTAATTCCGGTAGTCTGGTAGAACCATTTCCCCCAGCGTTTCAATTCTTCCCGAACAGCTGGATTACGAAAATCAATATCGGAAAACATCAGGTAGTCGTAATTGCCAAATTCATCGTCCATTACATCCTGCCAGCCTTCGCCATTTTCATTCTGAATGCTGAAAATACCGTTTTCACCGGACCGCTCATCAAAGTCTACACCGGAAAAGCAATTGTAGTCCCAGACGAACTGTGAAAATTCGCCCTTTCTTCCGGGAAAAGTAAACTTGGTATAAGCCTCGATCTCATAAGGCTCGCTGATAATTTCATTCCGGTTGTCCGGATTAACTTTTCTGGCCATCACCGTTTCCTTTTCATCACCACCGCCCATATGGTTGAGGACAATATCAGCATAAACCTGCAAACCAGCCTCCTTACCTGCGGCAATCGCATCAATCAGTTCCTGTTTGGTTCCATACTTGGTTGCAACCGAACCTTTCTGGTCAAACTCTCCCAAATCATACAGGTCATAGGAATCATAGCCGGTAGACTCACCACCCGCGGCGCCTTTGTGCGCGGGTGGTAACCATACGGTATCAATTCCTATCCCTTTCAAGCCAGGTGCCTGCTCCTTAAAATGTTTCCACAAACTACCGTTGGCAGGGAAATACCACTCAAAGAATTGCAGCATCGTAAAATTTTCCATTGTATCTTTATTTATCTTTTAAAAACTCCTGATAATCTTCCATCGACTCGCTGGCAAGTAACCTGGCCGTTTTAATTACCTCCTGCTGCCACTCGTCCTGACTACAGCCAAATGCCATCAATTCATCGATGGTAGCCGAGCCGCCCATTCCTCCACTGCGCAGCTGCGAAGAAGCGGTCAACACCGCCATATCATCAATCACCTGGTAAATGTCCCGGTAATTGTCACGGATCATTTTAAAGGCAAGGGTATCTTTAACCGGTTGAAGCTCCTGAATGAGGTAATGGTCGCCGCCGAAGCTGGTAGTACTCAGCAAAGAGGCAGACTTGTGCTGCATGCGCTTCTGTATCGCAATAACGCGTTCAGCATCATTCTCCCAGGCGGGCTGTTTAATTTTATTAAACGGCAGAAGCGAAGATGCCAGGCATTGCTTCATCTCCACCAGCAGAAACCTTCCCTTTGTATTTCTGCTTTTTAAAAGAAACAGATAACGTTTGACACCCAAACTTCCTGTCCCGGCCAGGCGAAAGACTACATCCTTCACCTTGTAGTTATAGGGTCCGTCACTGCTAGTGCTAATCCAGGCCTCCATGTGTGTTTTGAGTTCTTTTTTTAAATTCTTGTCAATTTTAAAATGCTTCTCATGTTCCAAAGAAAGCGTCATCCTGTCGCGGCTAAGATCGGTTCGTTTTTCCAGGATCTCTGAATAGCTGCCTTCTTCGGCATTTGTTAAAAAATTCCTGACAATCCCTTTCGCTGTCCTTGGATCTACGTCAAGCGCCTTACCGCTTTTTAAGGTACCGGAATAAGACTTTACAAACAACAACACCATATTCATCGCCTGGTCATCGCCAATTGAAAGGGAATCAAAAGCAATAAAAACACTTGCCAGCAGCCGCAATACTTCCCAGAGCGCAGGTGCCAGCATGGCTTCATCAAAATCATTCAGGTCAAAATATACCAGCTTGTTATCTGCCTTATAGCTTCCGAAGTTTTCCAGATGCAGATCGCCGCAGATCCAGACCACAGGTGATTTGGGGATTTTGAGTTTACTCAATTGCGCATAAAAAAGGTGGCAGGTTCCCCGAAAAAACCGGAAGGCGTTTTCCGCCATTGCCTCGTATTTGAGTTTGACCATTTCCGGCAGGCGACCGGCATTAAATACCTGCAGTTGAGCTTTAATTTTAGACATGCACAAGGGTTGTTAATGAACAGGAAGAAACAAAAAGTTATATACTTACACAGCAGCTTTGAGCAGTTGCCTTTTTCCAACGATCTTTGAGGTCAGCTTTTTAAGCTTGGCACAATAATCCTCCTCCAACCAATCCAAATAGTTTTTGGTGACTTTGCCCAGGCATTTGCCATATTGTTTAATCCGCCAGTCGATTTCCTTGTCGAGTTCCCCCGTCAGTGCCAGTGCCGCGGCGAGCGAATCACTGTTGTCTGCACACATCAGGGCATGCTGACGAATGGAGTCCCGGATCACCAATTTGGGCTTCTGACCACTTTCTATAGCAGCCTGGTGAGCTGCCTGTACGTCAAAAGAAATTTCCAGGCTGTTTGGAAATTTTGTCCTCATGTCCGAAGGCATTTGGTGCGCTTCATAGCTGGTTTTGCTGTTAAGCCATTCATGATAAATCTCCGGGTTTTCAAAGACATGCTTCCAGTCAATCTCCGCATCCCAGGCGCCAAAACGATCCGTATTGTTTCCCAAATCAATGATCGAAAAGGTCTTTTTATTGGCAAGTCTCCTGGAACCCCTGCCGATCATCTGGTGATAAAGTGTCAGCGAAATGGTTGCCCTGTTGAGGATCACAGCCTGGATCGTGGGTTCATCAAAGCCCGTAGTCAGGATCGAGACAGAAGTCAAAATCGCGCCCTTGGTCTTCTTGAACCATTTCAGTATCTCTATCCGCTCACCAGAACCGGTCTTGTTGTCCAGGTGTCTGACCGGGTAACCCAGCGCTGTAAATACCTCCAGCACTTTTCTGGAAGTAAATATGCCGTTATTGAATATCAGCGTCTTTTTATTTCTACAATGGCTTTGGTAAGCATGTGCCAAAAGATCGAGCATAGCAGGCGAGCTATACAGTTCATCAGAAGTACTCACCGTAAAATCTCCATGGATTCCGGTTTTCAAAGTATTCAGTTCTACATCATATCTCCAGACACTAGGTTTGGCTAAAAAGCCCTGATCAATCAATGCACCAATCGGCTCGCCGACCACCAGTTCATCATAATTGCGCTTCATCGGCAGATTGATGTCTGAGCTGAACGGAGTCGCCGTTACGCCGATAACAGAAGCATTCCTAAACTTCCCAAGGAGCTTATGAAAAGAATTGTGGTGCGCCTCATCGACAATGACCAGCCCTACATCATCGGTATTAATCAGCCCATCCTGGATGCGGTTCTTTAAGGTTTCCACCATGGCCACATAACAGCCATAGCCGTCTCTTCGGGCGATTTTTTTCACTGTACTGTTGATGATCTTATTACTGACCGAACCCATATTCAGCGCGGCCGAAGTCTGCCTGCACAGTTCTGTCCTATGGGTCAGCACGATCACTTTTTTGTGATATTTTTCAATGAACCGACTGGCGATTTCTGAAAATATTACCGTCTTGCCGGCACCTGTTGACAGCTGGTATAATAAGCGGTAGTTTCCCGGGTTTTCCTCCAGCTTATCGAATAACAGGTTAATATCATTTTCCTGGTAATGATATAGGTTTTTAACGGACGTCGCTTTTTTTTGGTCGGCTACAAGTTCCATAGGGTACAGCTCAAATCCATGGTAAGGATGTTTGTTAACTAAAAAAAGCCCCGAAGTTCCGAAGCTTTTTGTTCCATATTCAAAAAATTATTCTGCTACAGCCTGGGCGTTGATGGCACCAACTGCAATTTCCGTTAAGGCTACGTCGGTCGCTTTTTCGTTGTCCAAAGTGGCCTGCAATAATTCCGCAACATCTGATCTGCCCATATTCTGAGCGAAAACGACCAGCGTTCCATAAGTAGCAATTTCATAATGCTCAACCTTTTGAGCGGCCAGGATCAAGCCCGCATCGCGGATGTGGGTGCCTGAATCCGTATCTTCTATAATACCGGTCGCTTCTTCCAGCAGTCCGGCCATCGCATCACACTTTTTAGCCTGAGCTTTTTCATCCAGCAATTCAAACACCTGTTCCAATGTACTGATGTGAGTCTCTGTTTCGGCAGTATGCTTATCAAAAGCCGCAGCAAGCTCCGCACTGGTTGACGCCTTTTTCATTTTGGGCAATGCTTTTACCAGGTGTTTTTCTGCCCAATAGATATCTTTTAGTTCATCAACGAAAAATTCGTGGAATTCAGAGTCTTCCATCTTGCCAGCTTTAGGCGCAGTCGCTTTTTTTGTAGTAGTTGCCATAGGTAATTGTATTAGCTTTAATGTTTTGATACAACAGAGAACCGGCCTAAATGTTTCAGTATCAATTTTAAATCGACAAAAACAGCAAATAGTCGTTCAGGCACACTTCACAATGCGATACTAAAAACCATCTGCCATATTCTAGGTTGTATCCTGTAAAGGTTCACCTATGATCGTCAACTACTCATCTTCAGGATGGCAAATCGTTACCCAGCGTTCGCACGGCTTGCTGGCCGCCCAGATCTGCGCTCAATGGAAAAAAGACAATCAGCCCGCACGATGGGTGGAAACGCTTATCGCCACCGCAGAACATGATGACGTCTTCAACGAGCTGGACAATAAGGAATTAATTAAGAGCCAGGGCGGGCCAATCGATTTTAAGGAAACCAGCTTTGATCAAGATCTTAGCCAAAAGCTGATTCACATGGCGGAAACAAAAAGTGCTTACACGGCCCTATTGCTATCCAGGCACATCCAGTTTGTTCATGGATCAGACCCAAAATCTTCAACATTCATCAAACAACTGAAGGAACAGGAAGCGGATTGGATCAAAACAGCGGCATGCAGCAAAGCCGAAATTACAAGCGGTTACGCATTGCTGGAGTTTTGCGATGCCTTTTCTCTGCTGATCAGCCAGGGACTGATACAACCAGAGCACCGTAAAATTGA
>DATFQH010000045.1:0-7003 GCA_035264385.1 Pedobacter sp. | reverse complement strand
TGGGTACAATCCCGATGGCTTTCATGTCTGCAACGACCTGTCTCACTTCTTTTTCATTAATTACTGAAGCACCGATGACCTCCCATGTAGTTGCGGTATCGGTTGCTGCTGCCGGTTCCACTGCCGCTGCCTTCGTTTTCGAGGTATCCTGAATTTGTTGCGCAGGTTGAGCAGTGCTGTCCGGGGTACCTTTAACGACTGTAGAATCGGTTTTTATTGAATCCTGCTTCACCGGAACGGGATTTTGCGCAGGCTTGACATCTGCTTTTTTGAAAAGATCAGGTTGTACAAAATAAATGACAATACCAAGAGCCAGTAAGATCAACACAACAATAATGGTTTTTACCCAAACCGGCATTCCGCTTTGCAGGGTTTCCACTTGCTCTGGAGACTCATAGAATGGCTGATCTCCGATGGTGTGAGCCTTATCAAAGTTCCAATAAGGATCTGAACTGGTATGTTCGTCTGTTTCTTCCTGTCCTTCAGGAGTTTCTATGAAAACAGGTTTTGGTCTGTTCTGTTCCGGTTTAAATTCAGATATTTCATCATAAACAGGCTGATCATCAGGTTCTGAGTTGCTATGTCCGGCTGATGGTTGTTCTGCTGCTGGTTGTTCTGCTGTATTCTGAGTTTGTTCTTCAGGAAGAATTTCCTGTTGTTCAACTTTTTCTTCAGGCAGGTAGTCATCCATATCATTGCGCTGTTCATTCTCGGTAACGATCTGTTCCTGGTAGGCTTGCGGTTCTTCTATAAATTCATGTTCAGCAGCAGGTTCAGCGTTTTTCTCGACAGATTCGGATATTTCGGCTTCAACATGTTCAGCAACATGTTCGTCAATTCTGCTTAGTTCTCCGTGCTCTTCAGCAACCACTTCTTCTTTGACGCTGGGTAATCCGTAAAAGTCAAATCCAAAATTAATCCCGGCAGGAGGGGTAAAAAACAAACCATCTTCATCGGCCCTGAACGAACCAAGTTCTCCAAGATCTGCCGCTCCGGTGTCTTTAAGTTGTTTTTGCAACTCGTCTGCAAACTGCTCTATATAGTAAGAGGAAGAATCCAATGAGATGTTCTTTTCCTTACTGATATACTCTGCCAGTGCCTGAGTTTCTGTAACGTCCTCTGTAAAGCCGAGTTTATAGCTGGGCGGTAAAAAAGAATGAGTTTCAGCATCATATCTCCCCGGAGATTTCTTTTTATAAATAGTCCCCAGACCGGTAATCCCCACTTCTTTACGGGTTTTAATCAGCTCGGTAAGGTATGATAAGATGTCCATTCTGGTAAAAATAAATTTTAATTCCGTATCAACCAACTATTAATTAAAAACCTGTTAGAACGAGTAGCTGATCCCACCAAAAATATTCATACCTATGGTTTGATAATACAGGTATCTGCTGTAAGAATTGCCCAGCAAATTGTTAACCTTTGCAAAGGCAGAAAACTGATTGTTGATCTTATAGGTTGCACCGGCACCCAGGTCTACAAAGCTTCTTATCGTCACAACCCTTTCATTGGCTGGATCGGGGATCAGGTATGGGTTTGCCGGAGCCGCAAGATATACTTTGGCTTTACTGTCACCCTGTATTGCTGCAGAAGCGGTTAGCGAGATCTGTTTGGTAATGTTGTATAATAAGTCCGAGCTTAGGCGCAATTGGGGTTTGAACCAGCTTTGTGTTTCCGCCGCAGGCTTATAATCTTCCAGGTTTACACGACCGGTCCATTTTAAAGCGTCACTAACCTGCACGGATATTTCGCCTTCCAGTCCGCTCAGTTTCATGGTGCCGAAGTCATAGATCACGTCGAATTTATTGAACTGCGCAAAGTTGTTTGCATATAGCGGCATATCTTCGATCCTTTTATGGTATATTCTGGCTTTGTAGCCAAAACCAGGACCGCCTGTACCTTTTATACCTCCGCTGATGCTCAGTTTTTCAACAGTATTTCTGATTTCGATATTGCTGTTCAGCCATGGATTCTCGTCCGTAAACTGCTTCAGTGAATTGCGGTTCACATCTCCTTTTACTTCTCCAAAGATCTGAAGATAATCAGGAATCAGGGTAAAGTCTGCTGTTACCGCAGGAAATATCCGGGTTGATGAAAAAGCGCCGAACTCCTGGACAAAATTAATGCCTGCGGTGATCTTTACACCGCTTGCCTGAAGCCTGATGTAGGGATTCAGTTTCAGAATATTGTTGCCCACATCGGTCAGCGAATCCTTGGTGCCGCCGAACTCTGCAGAAGCAGCCAGCCCCAGGTTAAAACTGCTGATCCTTTTGTTCATATAACCATTTAAGACAATGGAATTTTCTTTGGCATTGAGCTTGTCGCTCCAGATGTATCCGTTTACTTTGGCAGCATAACTGAAAGCGTCGGGATCGTCTGTATATTTATTTACCACTTCTCCCTCAGCTTCGAAGAAGTTGAAACCTTGTTTTTCCGGATTAGGGTTTAGAGTCGGATTGGCCTCGTCTATACCATAAAAATACAAGCCGTTTCTTTGAAAATTAACCCTTCCGCTTAAAGTAGCAGTTTCACCGATGCTTCGTCCAAATACGCTCAGCTTCTGCTGGCTGGACTGTTGTTTGTTTAGCTTTCCCGACTGGCTGAAGTGCTGAAGAAAAGCACCGGCCTGCATGGCTTCATCTTTCCCTATGTTTACATAGCCCTCTGCAAATATAGTTTTCGCTGAACCAAAACCACCCTTTACGTAATTGTTGATCAGTTCAGTTTCTTGTTCTGCGGCGACTTCCTGTGCCTGAAGCTTGTTGATGTCTGAATTGAGTTCCAGTTTTCTATCGGTCAGGCTGTAGTTAAATTTGGCCTTATAGGTTTTTACATCGTTTAAGTCGGGGCTTCTTCTTAATTTAACAGCCTCTGCCAAAATTGGTTTATAAGGCCTTACTACCTCAATTTCCTCAGTAACTACTTTTTCTTCCGTCTTGGGTTTGGTGGGGTCCTGCGCCAATACCTGAACGGCACCCGCGGTAATCAATAAAATGGTTGTATATATTATTTTATGAAATCTCATGTCGCTCGTTCTTATTTAATTTTTTGTAATTTCTCCTTTGCAGTCGGAACAATGTCATCCTTGCCTTCGTAGTTATCGATAAGGCTCAGTAATGTGCTTTTAGCCTGCAAATTGTCTTTCAGGGCTACATAATTGTCTGCCAGTAATATAAAACACTTCGCTACCCAGTAGTCATATGACGGCATGTTATTGATCAGATCGAAACAGGTTTTTGTAGAGGTTTTGTATTCACCTTTACCATATTGCAACAGGGCGATATTGTATTTAGCTTCTGCACCTGCAACAGTTTTTGTTTTGCTTACCACCGTGTTAAATGCTTTTGTAGCCTGCTCATTATCACCCTTCAACAGGTATGCCTTACCCGCATAAAGATCGGACGCATCTTTTTCTTCCTGTGAAGACTTTTCAGATTCTTTGATCAGTTTGACATACTTCAACATATCGTCGGGCATGTTCAGGGCATCATAAGCCTTGATCAGGTTATTGATTGCATAGCTGTAATGCGCCTTGTAATCAGCTGTTGTTTCCAGACGTTTGAGGTATACAATGGCTTCGTTATATTTTTTCTGATTCAGGAACACTTCAGAAATGCTCACCAGAGACCGCTCTGTATAATCACTCGTCCAGTCGTTCAGGATGTATTCATAATCAGGAACAGCCTCCAGCGGCCGACCTAATTTTACCAGAGATTCTGCTCTGACGAACTTAGCTTCCTTGTCGTGTATCGCTTTGGGAAATTTATCGAAGTAGGCATTGATAGATTCAAATGCACCCTGGAACTCTCCCTTCAGGTAACGGTTACTCGCAGCCTGAAACACAATGCCATCCTGTTCTGCAGTAGTGTAATTTCCGATCGGAGTAGAGTTTGCGTAAGTAATGAACCCTTCAGAGTCTCCTCTGTCTACATAGATGTTCTTGATGGATTCAAGCGCCTGTTTGGCCTCTTCAGTGCTGCCATAATCAACAATGATTTTTTTGAATGTCTCCAGTGCCTCATCATCCTTATCCTGGTTATATTGCACCAAACCAATCGTCACCAGCGCGCGGGGTACATAGCTGCTCCTCGGATATTTTTCGATCAGACCAAGAAGATCCGTTTTGGATTTGTCGAGGTCGCCTTTGTTAAAATAGGTATAAGCAGTTTCAAATCCGGCATCATCTGCGTAATTAGAGTTGGGATATTGTACCAGCAGATCCTGCATCGTTGCGATCTTGGCATCGTTCTGATTTTCGAGGCCCTGAATTATACCACGCTGAAATAGGGCATAATCCTCACCTGTCGCTCTGCTGCTAATAATCCTGTTGTAATTTGCCATCGCATTTCCGTAACTCTTGCTTACAAAGTAGGAATCTGCCAGCCTGATGATCGCATCATTTACCGTTTTTGGATCCTTATCATTGCCGCCAAGGAAACGCTCAAAATAATTGGCCGCCTTTGCATAACGCTCATCTTCAAATGCGGCATAGGCCAATGCGTAGTTTGCGAAATTATAGACACCGGTTTTTTGCGCTCCCGGTAAATCAAGAAACTTTTCAAAGTGTTTCACGGCCTCGCCGAATTTCCTAAGCTCATAAGACGCCTCGGCCTTCCAGTAAGTGCTTAAGGCGAGAATCTCTTCATCCTGAGGAAATTTCTCTGAACGAAGGAACATCGATAATGCATTCGGAAACGCACGCTCATTGTAAAATTCCAGTCCTCTGAAATAGGTCGCTTTCTGATAAGCTTCCTTAGCCTCAGGTGATTTGTTTTGCAGCGGCTCTAAAATATCGACTGCAACCTGATAGTTTTTGCTGGTCAGCAGGATCTCGCCCAGAAGCGTCTTGGCTTCATTGATCTTACGCGACTGCGGGAACTGCTTTAAGAAATTTTGTATCGACTCCAGCGCCTGCTGGTTAAAGTCGAGTTCATAACTCAGCCGGGTATAGTTCAGCCAGGCTTCTTCCTGAATCACTTTATCAAAATCCAGTCTCGAAGCTCTGAAAAATGCACTTCTCGCTTTCTCTTTGTTTTTCAGTTCGATGAATGAACGGCCCAGTGTATACATACCACTTTGCAGGTACACATCATCAGTATCCAGTTTTTCAAGAACCGTTATAGATTCCGCGTATTTCTTAAGGAAGAACAAAGAATAGCCATATTGGTAGATATACAAATTGTTCTTCTTGCCCGATTTATCCTTCGCATAAAATTCCTTAAAGTATTTCTCGGCATTGATGTAATCGGATTTGGCAAAATAGGAGGCTGCTATGATACTGAGCATCTCCGATTCATATGCTTGTGTAGAGCTTTTCAGAATAGGAATGGCATATTCAATTACATCGTCATAACGCTCATCCAGATAATACATTGAAGTAATGTAGTACGGGTAGCTCGCTTCATAGGTAGGCGAGCCTTTTAACTTTTCAAAATTGGCGAGAGCCGTTTTATATTCTTTATTCAGGTAATTGATATAAGCAAAGTAGTAAGTCGCACTTTCCTGAAACGGTGATTCATCTTTTTTTACTGCTTCGAAAAGCGGTTCAGCTTTTTCAATGTCATTCTTCATGAAATAGGCGTAGCCCTGCTTGAACTGGTATTCGACACGTTGCTTGGCTGAAAACAGGTTGGGGTCTGCTTTTCCAAACCATTCCAGGGCTTTATCGTAGTTCTTTTGCGCGAAATAAGATTTACCTACATGAAAGTAGGCAAGCTTTGCATTCGGATTTAAAGGGTAGTCTTTAATAAAGTTCAGAAAAAGACTTTCTGCATCGTCATTTCCCAGTTCCAAAGCACACACAGCGGCATAAAATTTGGCGTTTTCTTTGAGCAGTGATAATTCAGAATTGCTCTCCTGCTGAGCGCCGGGCTTCTGCCTGATCTGTTCGACCAGTTTAAACTGCTGTGCAGCAGCCACAAATTTTTCATTATCGAGTAACTCTAATCCTGTTCTATAGTTTTTATTGAGGTCAACTAGTGCGCTTGTCTGCGCAAACGTGGTTGTTATGCCACCTGCTAGTAACAGCGGAATAAAAAGATATTTTTTCTGCATTTGTTTCAAATATGGTTGGTACTAAGATAAATATAGTATTGTGTCTTATGGTTACAAGAAATTAACATGTGTTGATAACACTGGTTTAACGAAAAGAAAGTAGAAATGGTATGGGCAAGCCTCTGTTGTCTTCTAATCTCTTTGTGAAGCCAGCAGATAAAGTACCGCCATTCTTACAGCCACGCCATTTTCTACCTGTTCCAGAATGATAGACTGTTTGCTGTCGGCTACATCACTGGTGATCTCTACCCCGCGGTTTATAGGTCCGGGATGCATCACAATGATCTCTTTATCCAGGCTGTTCAGAATCTGCTTGTTTAAGCCATACATCATGGCGTATTCCCTCAGTGATGGGAAGTATTTAATGTCCTGCCGTTCCAGCTGAATCCGCAGCATATTGGCTACGTCACACCAGTTGAGCGCTTTTAAGAGGTCATGCTCAACCTTAACACCAAGGCTGGCAATGTGTTTTGGAATTAAGGTAGTAGGGCCGCATACCATTACTTCTGCACCCAGTTTCTGCAGGCATAAAATATTAGATATCGCTACTCTAGAATGCAGTATGTCGCCTACTATAACCACTTTCTTACCTGCAACGCTTCCCAGTTTCTGACGAATGGAAAATGCATCCAGCAATGCCTGCGTCGGGTGTTCATGTGCGCCGTCTCCTGCATTTACAATTTGTGCGTTGATGTGTTTACTTAGAAACTGGCCTGCTCCGGCATAGGGATGTCTCATCACCACCATATCTACCTTCATCGCCAGGATGTTGTTTACAGTATCAATAAGAGTTTCTCCCTTGCTAACTGAAGAAGAAGAAGCGGCAAAGTTCACTACATCTGCAGAAAGCCTTTTCTCTGCCAGTTCAAATGAAAGTTTGGTACGGGTGGAGTTTTCAAAGAAGATGTTGGCGATGGTGATGTCCCTTAACGAAGGGACCCTTTTGATG
>DATFQH010000044.1:0-9006 GCA_035264385.1 Pedobacter sp. | reverse complement strand
AATAAAGTCGTACTGCAAAACCACTTGTTGTATAGGATGTGCTGGTATTGTTACTCAGGTATTCTGTTTTTTGTGTGTGCCCGCTGCTCATCTTCCAGCTTAATCCGGGGGCTGCTTGTTCGAGCAAACGATTCAGGGGCGAAGCCTCAAACCTTTTCTCTGTGAAAGCTGTATCTGTTTTCCTTACGCCTAAATCAGCGGCAGTAGTGAAGTAGCTCTTTTGCGCGCTTATTGCATTTGTCTTGAAACTTCCATTACTCAACGCGGTTGTCGCGGAATAAGGCAAGAAAATTTTTGCTTCCTGACCGAGGGCATCGTAAGCGGCTGGTAAAACTACATCCCGCTTAGTCGGGCTTCCTTGCCACTCTATAGTTTGTACAGGCCGACCTACTGAGTTTATATAAGTAATTGTCTTATTAACTGAATCGACCGGCAGGCCAGTCAAGCTTGCAACTGTCTTTTTTCCCTTAACTTTTACGGTTGTCTCAATTACATAATTCCGGGTAGATGTGGGAGTTTGTGCCTTCACTGAGGCACAAACAAAGGCTAACAGCAGGGCTATAAAATTGAATGTACTTTTCATCAGTTAGTCGTTCTAAAAATTTTGATAATATTTTTGCCATTGTTCGCTTTGTTTACCCAGACGAACGTATTAATCTTAGAATACATGTACGAGTCCATGCCTTCTAGTCCCCTTGAGACAATCAGGTCAAATCCTGCACTTAGGATTTGATTTTGTAAACTGGTAATTCCTTCCGTGTCGGATGACTGATAAGCGATTTCTTTAAATGTGTCGGACTGATCTAAAATCGGATCGGTAACAAGCAATAATGCTTCATTCAGTTCTCCCTTATTGAGTAGATAACTTGCTGTGCCTATTTTGCCGGTTGAATCTTGGCCAAGAGACTGAATGAACTCTGCTTCCGCAAAAACGCTATCCGCACTTGTGGTTTTATTGTGCAAACTCAAAAGGAGCCCAAAAGTTACGGTTTGTGCTTGGGCAAATCCTGTTTGACAGAATAATATCGCTATTAAGATGAAAAATTTTAATCTATAAAATTTCGATGGATTCATTTTTATTTTTTTATATAAATACTATATTATCTCGATGTAATGGCCAATTATATGTGGTGGAAATGCCCACTTATTTTCAATTGATCCGGCTCCACTATTTAACTTATAGGGATTATTTCAACTGTTAGTTCCTGTAAGTTTGACATATCAATATCATACTGAACTAATCCCGTAGATGTATGGGGAATGACTGTGCCGTTGAACTTTAAAGTATAATTTCCAGGATCTGTTTTCAGATCCAGTTTATAATTCGCTCGTGGAACTTCAAAAGTGATACGCTGATTCGGGTATATATTTAGCGAATTTATAATATCAGCTCTGGCTGTGCCAGCGGCGCTGTTAGTGAGGTCGAATTTCAAGAGGCGAGGGGTTATGTACATGTCTCCCCTAAAGTTATGTCTGATGTTGATTTTGGTAGATTTGGGGGTTGCTGTAGCGATGCTACCTATCTTTATCTCTGTCATGGAGACAATCTCGTCTTTTTCGTTCTTTTTAAAATGCGGACGGCCCAGGGCGTCATAAAAACTTTCTTCAAAATTCATATTCTGATCGAAGACTACTGAGAGGTTTCCATCTGGTAAATAAGAATATGCTTTAAAAAATGTCCCCGCTGGATTTATGGTGATATAAGAGTATCTGTCCCTTAAATCATAATTGGGAATTAAAATTTCCAGGCTTTTTATGTTTTGTGGATTTGGGAAAGAGTTTAGGTCAATGGTCTTCTTGTTTAACCTTTTATCATTAGGTATACTTATGTTAGAAATGGATGAAAATGTGCCGTTTGCATACTGAACCCGGACTCTCGCATTAAAATTGCTGGCCCCAATTGATTGGCTGTTCAAAAGATAGAAGAGATTTACGTAACGCTTTAAAAGGAGCTCTTGGTCAATACTTAATTTAAAAGCTTTTTCATCTAATAACAGATAGTCTACTTTATAATCGCGTCTTCTGGCAAATGTGCTGTATTCATTCAGGTTAACCAGTGGCATATTCGGGCCTGGCTCCTTTAACACTTTAATAAGATTATCAATACAAAACCACAGGGCATATCCATTAACGCCTTTTGTATTGAGCTGATTCATCATTAAAAAATAGTCACCTGTTACAAAGGACGACTGGGAGTAATCATAAGTACATCTGCCGATAAACGGAGTAAATGTTTCGGTGCTTCCGCCGGTGGCAATACAGTTAAACACGTCCACAAAATCTTTAAAAAGGGGTTTTGCTAACAAAGCATTATAATCAGTAGGATACTGAGTTTTAAAATTATTTAAGACGTTATTGGCGTCTGTTGCAAGTTTATAAAAATCTAGTGTCGCCGGCATTACAGGAAGACTTTGCAACTCAAAATATTGCTTTGAAGATAAAAATGAAAACGTAATGGTTGAGTCTGTAAAAACACCTTTTGCGTCCTCTTTAAATAAGCCGTATGTCTGAGAATAATAAAGATGCTTTACTGAAGGTGAGATGTCAGATGCTATGATCTGGTTTTTTTTTATCTTCGAGGCTTGAAGAATGGTTTTTCCATTTTGTCCATACAGCAATGTTTCAGACGATTGTCCTACCTTATCATTTTTTTGTTTTAAACGAAGCGCACCGTATTCAACATCAGATGAAATTGATTCACCCATAGTATAAAGGGATTTGTTTTCCCAAAATTGACTAGTGTATGGTGAGGTGCTACTGTGAGTCTCTGTGAATCCAGAGGTAGAAGGCTGAAGAGTAGTTAAAAATTCAGTAGTATATTTTTTAGACGGGTATATGTAAGTTTTACCACCTGAAATGATTTTTTCATAATCATTTATATTTCCTTTGACCAATTTATAACTAACTCCGTTATCTGATGATCTCCATAATTGATTTTCTATAACTTCATTCACACGGTTCATCGATTTCAGTTGAAAAATATTACTGGTGCTTGGAAGTGAATAGTCAATAGCATACTTTGTCCTGGATAAATTAATCCTGCCCCGGCTATCGGTGGTCTTTGTTATTGTTGCTAGTGTACTGCTTTGACCTGTATAGCTAAAACTTGTCGTGGCAACAACTTTTGCGGCCTGAGTATATCTTAGCAACCGATCAAATGTATATGGAGCTTCGTTAGGTAATGTCGTAGGATTAGCGCTGGCGTTAAATGCTGCAAGATCATAGTCTTGAACTTCGATTCTTTCTGTTTGTGCAGGTAAGACGGCAGATGAGACATTCATTAAATAGGGTAAGGCTTGCTGAGTATGATATTCCCTCCTTTGAAAATCATTTAAATAATAGGCAGTGTAAGGGTTAATCGAAAATGTGTAGGTGCCGACTTTAACCGTGTATCGGGAATCAACTCCATTCGGAAAACTTTTTAAAAGTTCTCCTTGATTGAAATGAATTGGTTCCTTTTTTATTTGTTTAACACTCTCTGGTTGAATGGCTCCGGATTCTTCGAAATAGGCACTTGGTGATTGTAAAACGGTTAGTTCTGAAGTTCGGTTCTTAAAAAGTAATGATGGATATGCATATTTGAACTTTTCGATTTGCGTAATTTTTCCATTTGAATTGTAAGCAACTTTAGCCAGCAGCGTCCGGTCTAGTTCGGAATTATGGTTTGGTAATGTTGTGTTTGAAAGATAATATCCTGGATTCACCTCAGCATATTTATAGCCGTAGTAGGAGTTGTTTGGAAGGACTTCTTCTACATAGTGATAAAGTACTCCATTGTTGCTCCCGTCGTCGTAGAGTGCTCCCCAATACATCGGTTCGGTAAAGGCATAATTGTCAGTACCACCTGTAAAGTAAAACGTCCAGCTGAACAGTTTTCTCTGCCATTCATTCAAACGCCCCGCTGATCGTAAAAAACTTGGGTTGGCAGATGAGGGAAAGTTGTATTTATAGTTTGTTGTTCTATCCCGTTCACCATCATTTTGGGTTATACTCTTTATTCGCAATCCACCTATTGCAATGTTTTTATCAACATCAGAAGAATAAATCTCATTTCCCTCATAAACAAGATCAGTTTTCTCTCCGGTATACCAGTTGATCGTCTTCAAGCTTCTTGCAATGGCATAGGTTGGGTCAGGAAGTCTGTTTGCTGGAACACTTGGCCCGGTTCCACCACCGCCCGGGAAGAATACGAAAGCATATCCTATAGGTGAGGCACTATTAAATGTACTATAACCAGGGTTGTTTGAAAACAGATTAGAATTTGAAGTTTTACCGTTATAAAATCCCCAGTAATCTGTTGCGGTTTCTTTAAAATACTGATTTGGCTGACTTTCAAAATAGTAGTCCATTGATACTGATGCTTTAATCAGGTTGCTGTTATTTAGCCATTGAATCGTCTTAAGATATCCGTAGTCATTAATGTCCAGAAGCACTGAAAAGATTTGTTCGTTGGCGAGGTTCTTAAAGGTTATGTTCGAAAGCACATAGAAAGCATCACGCTGTTGTGGTTGTACTTTTCTGTAATTGAATACAAGTTCGCCAGTGGGCAGGTTGATGGATTTCAAAAGTTTATTTACAAAAAGGCTCTCTCTGCTGGCATTACTGGTGTCTACTTGCTTATTTGCTGTGGTGTTAAACATTTGATTAAGGACTGAAACAATTGCATTAGTATTTGCGTTATTCGCTGCAACTATTTCATTGAGCTGATTGCTGTATACATTCACCTGAGCGCGATAAAAATCCACATCGAACTGGTTTACGATGTTATTCATCCCGCCATAAGCCGGAGCGGTTGCGGCTTCGCCGGCTCTTATAGCAGATTTCTGTAATGTAATAATATTGTTGTATAGTCCCTCAACAATTGCTGAGGCTTCGGAACTTCCACTTTTTAGTGATTCTAACTGACTCCTTAATTGCGGATCATTTAAATTGGGAATCGTCAATGCGGGATTATAAAAAACAGCTGAAGCTGCAGCCATCCCACTCATATCAACATATTCTTCAGTCATGTAAGAGAACGTGATATCACTCCCATTGAATGGGCTTATCTTTTCAATAAACCAAGAAGTTATCGCTTTTGATTCAGTAGCCACAAATGGTGAACCTGCCGGAACTCGGATATTTCCGGGTTGAGCTGCTGAGAAGGTGTATACGTTCCCGAATGGGTCTGTAACCTTCCATTGGGTTATTACACCTTGTAGGACAGTCAATTCGATTTTGGAGTCAGTTTTATTTAATGTCTTTACTTGAATTTGCCCTCCAGTTTTAACTAAGATGAATTTTATACTCGCTCCCTGGATATTTAACGTAAATAAGTCTGATTCGCTGTCTATTTTGCCTGAGTTTACTTTTTCCAGATATAAGTCATAAGTTGCATCTCCAATTGTACCTGCAGGTATAGGATTATTTAAAATCCCCAAAATCGGATCTTCATCAACGGAAATTCCTCTTGTTGTCCTCCCAATTGTTCCAGCTCCAAATCCAAGTGTCCAACCCAGACCGGAAATACCGGGCTTCTGGTCATTTCTGATGCCGCCTGCATTATAGCTCAAGGATATGGGCAACGAATACTGTGGAGCGTCACAGGTAAATAAAGGAATGTTATAATTTAAGATGCCCGTCGCCATGTCGACATCTGTATTCCCTTTATAGTTCTGAAGGGCTGTGGTTGCTTGCCCGGGCTTTAAATCCTGAGCTAGCAGATTGGAGCTAATTAACAGGGCAGTGATTAATAGAAATGATCTTTTCATAAAGATTTAATGTGGAATTGAGTCGTTGGTGAGTTAAAAGCTTTGATTCACAAATAAAAATGACCACAATGAGAAGCAAATCAGGAATAGCCTATATATAGATCGCTCCGATTCATTTTTTCAAATGGATAGAATTAAAGGTGACTTTTTTCTTAAATGATACTATTTAAAAAAGATATAGATGCTGTTGGTTAGCACCTAATTTTTTAAATGTTGTAAAGTCTGATCCAATTGGGATCCGAATGTTTAACCCTGGGGTTAATAAGTTGAAAACGTTGTGCATTTTGTGAGATATAATTGTTAGAATTTTCTACGTAAATTCTTTTTAGTTTATTAGATTCTACAAAAATATAATTTTTATTGAATTATTCAAACGGAATTTGCTGTTTACAAAATTCATTGCGTTTTCATTTTCTTTATAGATAAAGATTATTTTATAACTTTCCAGAATCCTCCGGTTGGAAGCGTAAATCAGAAACTGGTTTTGCAGCAGTATTTACAATTATGCGACCGCTAGTCTAAGAATACCGATGCCTGCGATGTTCTGATGGTAGACTGAGGAGAACTAAGCAAAAGCGCTAATCCCCGGTTAGATTTATTGATCCTGATGGACGCTGGATTACGGTGAATGACGGAACCAGCCAGTATAGATACGACAAGGGAAAGTTTTATACGCAAGATGCTGAAACTAAAGAGTGGAATATGGAAGCTAAGGTTGAAAATGGAAGTTACCTGGCTCAGATATCCAATGCGCTAGCTCAAATTACCGGTGGTGACGAAAATTCATTCGGAAGCAAATATTTGAGCTTGTTCGCGAACGATGATATTAATGGGGATATTAAGGAAAATGCTCTAGCTGGTCCTAACGCGGGCATAAACGGAACCACAGGAATTACAGTATACACTTCCTTTTCCCAAAATGTTTCCGTTGTGAAAGCTACAGGTTTTCAAAAAACTTCATTTTACGAAACATTGTTTCATGAACTGGCACACGCAGTGGCCAACAATAAGTTCGATGGGAGCAGAATTAAAGGAGGTTTGGGTTAAAGGAGATTTGCCAACAAATGGCTTGCGTAAGGACGTTAGTTTATCAGAAATTTATGCGAGCACGGTGGAAAACTTACTGCGATCCGAACAAAATATTCCGTTAAGAACATTCTATGATCCTGACCAATCAGGACAGGGACTTGAGGGTAGCAGGGTTCTCGAACGTTCAAAATTTGGGAATTACGTTATTCCTTCTCAGGTTCAAAAGTTGTTGAGTGAAATTTTAGAAAGTAGGAAATAAACATTAGATTATCTGTAATATATTAGAGAATTTGCAAATGATTAAATTTAAAATTTTTATAACATGCTTTGCGCAGATCATGTTAGTGAGCTCTTGTAGTTACCAGGGTAAATACGGTCAAGTAATTTATGAAAATCGAAAGTCAATTGTCAGCGGAAGTTTAATAGCTAAAATTCTTAAAAAACTTGAGCCTCAAATAAAAGACAGTAAAAGAGTTATAGTTTTTTTAACTGGAGAAGACCACGGATTGGTAGGGGGCTATAAAGACTTTCATTGCTTAGTTTATGATTTTGATGCCAAAAAAGTTTTTGGAGTGATTAATAAAAATACAGGAAAATTTGATCTTGAAATAGTGGATGCAGATAAGAAGTCAAAATTTTTGCTTAACTATTACTTGTCTGATGGCATTAAATTTCTAAAATCATTAGAGGTTGATGGTCTAAGTTGGGGTTTCAGTAATCAAACCAATTTTTATGACATAGATAGGATAGAAGGGAAAATCGAAGCTGGCTCGATAAAAAATACGTTTTTTGACGAGACAGGCAAACCGCTAAGTGGCCCAGAAGTTTTTAGAAATTGATTCCTGATCATATTAATGAGCAAGCAGAGATCTAAGTTGACTTTTCCAAACATTTTAATAAATGACAATACCTGGGCCCATCATAACGCAAAAAAAAACTAATATCTCAAATAGTGTTATTGGCATTAATGGCCAAAGGTCAGAGCGGCTGTTCTATGCTGAGGAATCGGAAGTTGGTCACATGCCCGGTCCGAAATAAAGAACTGTCTCGTCCTGCTATACCTTGTCATAATGCAAGTCAAAATGAAAGTAAAAAAATGACCGATCTACTAAAGATACTTTTTGTTCTCAGCCATCGGAGCACTTTCGGATTTGGTGTTTAATAACTACTTTCGTTATAAATGTGTTCTATATGGGCTGCGATGTTTATTTATTTAGGTTAAATGGCAGTCAATTTGTCAATAAGGCGGCCGATAAAAATTTCCATGCTTCTTTTAAGGATTATCTTAACATGACAACTGGCACAAGTTAAGTGCAGATGTCATAATTCATAAGGCGACAACTGACATTCAACAACTCTCTCATAATGAGTTTTGGAAACTCGTTTGTTGGGCATTTGAGGTTAAATCCAATCAAAGGAAAATCGTCAACTTCGTTTTTAAGATCTTGATCGCGCCGTTGATGTGCTTCTGGACGTTGTTTTCAGTAGTATTTAGTTCACGCGCAGTTTCCGCATAGCTGTGATGCTCTTTCTTATTCAATAAAAACGCTTTCCTCATTTTTTCAGGTAAAGAAGCAATGGCAGCATCGATATGTAGTTCCCATTCCCGCTCTCTGACTAAATAATCTGTATGAGCGATATTACCTGTGTTGACAAAGTCTGTTAGTGATTCTGCATATTTTGAAGTCACCTTTTGATGTTGGAAATAATTGAACACTGAATGTTTTAGTGAGGTGACCAGGTAGCCAGCAAGATTAGACACGATCGTAATTTTTTTCCTGTTTGCCCATAACTTCAGAAAAAGATCCTGTACCAAATCCTTAGTCAGCTCATCATCCTGGAGTCTCTTGAATGCAAAGGCTATTAGCAAACTATTATAACGTTTGTATATTTCAGTATAGGCTATATGATTTCCTTCCTTCAGCAGTTCAATCAACTGAGCGTCTGTGATCAGATTCATGTCAGATACCTTCTCCATAACTACGTTTATCCAAATTGTAGAATGGATACTGGTATGACACTGTGCTGCCGCGCGGGTAGAAAAATTAGTTGTTGTTCTTTTGTTTTCATTGCCATGCTTGTTAAGGTATTAGGCGATGAATCGGATGGAGGAAGAGAGCATCAAAAAAAGAGATGGGACTCGCCTCATTCCCTGCCGAAGGTCGTAGGAGACCTAAACTTGAGAACAAGAGCAAGCCCATCTCTTTTCCTGTAAAGGTAAGAGAAT
>DATFQH010000043.1:0-3120 GCA_035264385.1 Pedobacter sp. | reverse complement strand
CCAGTCTGAATTGAGATCTTTCTGTCGCCTAGTGCTACAACGATCATGATCCCGTTATTTTTACCTGATTTTCCTACGCCCCATTTCCTGCCAAGCTCCAGTGTGTATTCATTAATATCGTAATCGCCAACTGATTTTATTATAGCTATGGCGATTTGTGTCGATGATGAATCTTCAAAGGCATTTAGTTTCTTTTCCAACTGCTGTAGTTGGTCTGAAGATAATGCACCGGTGAAATCATTGACCATTTTGTCTGGCTTAGCAGGAAAGTCCTGAGTATAACCCGCGAAGGAGATGAAAATAAGCAACAGAGCTAAAATTTGTTTTCTCATAGCCTACATGCTTTTGTTTTGATCCATAAAAATAATATCGTTGGATAGTTCATTGACGTCATCTTTTTGCGCAGGAAAAAAGGTCGCTAGCTTTTCGCCTGCAAGCATGATACCTGCGATGATTCCATTGGGAATATTTCCTGCCGCAAAATGGGCGGTCATTGCGATTTTTGTAGTTTCCCAAAAATCGGGAGGCACAACTTTGTTTATGCCTTTATCTCCGATAATGGCAAACTTATGGTCTGCATTAGCCAAATAAATTAGTACTCCATTGTGCCTGGATGTTTTGTCCATCCCTAATTTGAAGAAGTAAGCCGTAGCTCTTTCAAAGGCATCGCCTTCGCAATGTTTTTCTATAGCGATTCTGATCTCTCCGGAGGTCGCCTTTTCTGCAGTTGATATTGCCGCAGAGATCAGCTCTTGTTCCTGTTCCGTGAATATTCCCATGACTACGCTTAAAATTCTACTTTTGGAGCATTTTGGGCACCTGCATCGGCTTTGAATGCAGCCTTCTGGCTAAAGCCAAACATGCCTGCTGTCAGGTTATTGGGAAATGATCTAACTTTAACATTATAAGTTTGAACAGATTCATTGAAATCTTTCCTCGCTACAGTAATTCGGTTCTCGGTCCCTTCCAATTGCGCAGACAGTTCACTAAACTGTTGTGTAGCCTTTAGCTCGGGATAATTTTCTGTAAGCACCATCAGTTTTCCCAATGCCTGTGTAAGCTGACCCTGAGCAGCCTGATATTTCTGCATATTTTCTTCAGTTAGCTTATCGGGATCGATAGTGATCTGACTGGCTTTCGATCTGGCCTCGATAACTGAGGTAAGTGTACCCTGTTCAAATTTTGCCGCACCTTTTACTGTGCTTACCAAATTAGGAATCAGATCAGATCTGCGTTGATATTGTGTTTCTACCTGTGCCCATTTAGTTTTTACTTCTTCATCAAGTTTAACCAGACTATTGTAACCACAGCCACTGATCGCTACCATTAAAACCAGGATAGCTACTACTGCCAATACTACTTTTTTCATGTTTTTAATTTTATTTTTAGTTGTTGTAAGCTAGCCATAGCCATGTTAGCGATCTTTTAAGGTTTTGCTAATCCGAACTATGGTTAATTTATATATTAGAACTCAACTTTTGTGCCTTTGTTACATTTCAGTATAAAAACCTGACATTCCCAGTCGAAACTTACAGAATGGATATATTTGTGTTAGTATTTGGGACTTTTTGACAGATTAGATAAATTTTAGCTTATCCTTAAGGAAAGTGTAGTAAAGTAGATGCTGATGAAGAGGGCGCCTGCAGAAAGTATTCCAATTTCAGAATTCTTATCTTTACGCCCATTCAGGATAAAAACCTGACGACTTATATATGCAAAAAGAAATAGAAATTACATTGTCACCAGAGAAAGCAGGTGATGAAACTGCGTTGAAAATGGCATTGTCGCTCGCCTTAAAAATTGATTCCACAACAATCAGTGGATTTAAAGTGCTTAAAAGATCAATAGATGCACGTTCCAGAAAAGTTATATACAGACTTCAGGTTATAGCTTTTATTGATGAGCCGGTATTCACTGAAAGTCATGTTGTAAATTATCCGAATGTGGCTGATGCGAGACATGTATTGATTGTTGGCGCAGGTCCGGCAGGACTATTCGCCGCATTGCAATGTATTGAAAACGGATTGAAGCCGATCGTTTTGGAGCGGGGTAAGGATGTAAAACAACGCAGAAGGGATCTGGCAGCCATTAATAAGGAGGGAGTGGTGAATACCGAATCTAATTATTGTTATGGTGAAGGTGGTGCAGGAACTTATTCGGATGGAAAATTATATACAAGGTCCAACAAACGGGGTGATATCAATAAGGTATTGCAAACTTTTGTGCAGCACGGTGCTGCAGATGATATTTTAGTAGATGCCAGACCACACATAGGAACCAATAAACTTCCCCATATTATTACGGCAATCAGGGAAACTATACAGAATGCAGGAGGGGAGGTGCGTTTTGATCAAAAAGTAACGGATATTCTTATCGAGTTCGGTAAAATAAAAGGCGTAGCGGTCGGTAGCGGAGAAAAGTTATTGGCTGATGCTGTGATTTTGGCTGCCGGCCACTCTGCAAGGGATATTTATGAACTACTGCATCAAAAGAATATCCTTTTAGAGGCCAAGCCATTCGCACTCGGCGTCAGAATTGAACATCCTCAAGCTATTATTGATGCAGCACAATATCATTGTGATATCAGAAGTGAGTTTTTACCTCCTGCGTATTATAGTCTGGTTGAACAAGTAGGTGCGAGAGGGGTGTTTTCATTTTGTATGTGCCCGGGCGGGATCATTGCTCCATGTGCTACACATGAGCACGAGATTGTAGTAAACGGCTGGTCGCCTTCTAAAAGAAATAATCCTTATGCCAATTCAGGAACTGTAGTACAGATTACACTTGCCGATGTTAAAGGTGAAGATCCTTTACGAATGATGCGTTTCCAGGCAGAGATAGAACAAACTGCTTTCAGGCTTGGCGGGGGCAATCTTGTGGCGCCCGCACAGCGCATGGTAGATTTTGTTGAGGGCAGGCTTTCACAAAATCTGCCAAAAAACTCATATTTACCAGGTACAAGAAGCGTCATACTGAAAGATACATTGCCTGATTTTGTAGCGTCGAGCCTTAAAAGTGCATTACCGGTCTTCGGTAAAAAGATGAGGGGCTATTATACCAATGAAGCAATAATGGTGGGAGTAGAAAGCAGAAGTTCTTCGCCGGTAAGGATTCCAAGGG
>DATFQH010000042.1:0-10737 GCA_035264385.1 Pedobacter sp. | reverse complement strand
CCTTCTCAGAGAAGACATATTGCGCTGCGCGCAGCGCCTGCGCAATCCGGCTTCGAAGAGAACGGTTATTTTCTATTCTAAATACCCAAACTTACCCTGGTTATAATCACTAATCGCCTGCTCGATCTCCTCTGGAGTATTCATCAGGAACGGTCCGTATTGGGCTATAGGTTCGTCAATCGGCTCTCCGCTCATCACCAGCACAATGCTATCCTCCAGTGCCTCCAATTCAATCTCAGCACCGTCATTGTTAAAATAAACAAACTGATCCGCAGCAGCCGCTTCCGCACCATTTACCCTGATACTCCCTCCAATGATCACAAAGCCCGTATTGTAGCTGAAAGGAAAATTAAAGGAAGCCCGACCACCCTTGTTCAGCCGCGCATTATACAAGTGAACAGGAGAAAAAGTACTCGCCGAACCCTGCAGCCCGTTGTACTCACCAGCAATCACCTCCACTACGCCACCGTCATCAGCAAGCACAGCCTTCGCCATATCTGCATGCTTCACATCCTGATACTTTGGTTTGGTCATTTTATACATAGCCGGCAGATTTACCCAAAGCTGCACCATCTGAAAAGAACCACCCTTCAGGCTGAACTCCTTTTCATGATACTCTTTATGCAATATACCGCTGGCCGCAGTCATCCACTGCACATCACCCGGATAAATCACCCCACTGTTTCCCGCACTGTCATGATGCGCAACCGCCCCATGATAAGCAACGGTAACCGTTTCAAAACCACGGTGCGGGTGCACACCCACTCCTCGAGCCTCATTTCGCGCCGAAAATTCAATTTTTGCATTGTAGTCGAGCAGAAAGAAAGGACTCATTTCAATTTTATACCCGCTGGGGAAAAAATTATGCACCCTGAACCCGTCGCCGACCATATGAGGTGCCGGCGCGTCTAATACGGCCGACACTGTTTTAACCTTTGCTTCCATTTTGTCTCCTTTCCTGTTTTAATGGATGCTTATTGTATTAACGTTTAGGCTTGTTTTACAAACTGTAACTCGCCTGCTATTTTCACTTCCTCACTTACCATCACCCCACCTGTTTCCAAAGCAGCATTCCAGGTCAAACCAAAATCAGTTCTATTGATCTTCCCGCTCAGCGTGAAACCGGCCTTTGTATTTCCCCATGGATCAGTTGCAATACCGCCAAATTCAGCGGTCAGCTTTACAGGTTTGGTCACGTCTTTTACTGTCAGATCGCCTTTAATTACGAAATCATCACCATCCTTAGTAAATGAAGCTGATCTAAAAGAGATTGCAGGGAACTTTTCCGCATCAAAGAAATCGCCGCTTTTCAGGTGATTATCCCTGTCCTTATTGCCAGTATCAAGTGATCCTGTCTCCGCTTCAAATGAAACAGCTGCATTTTCGAAATCGTCACCTTCAGTAGTGGCCGAAGCATTGAATATTCTCAGGTTGCCGGTTACCGTAGTGATCATTAAGTGTTTCACCTTAAACTGCAGTTCGCTGTGGGTTGGATCTAAAGTCCATTGAGTAGTTGCCATAATATTGTTTTTTTAAATTGTTGTCTTTTAATTACAACACAAAATTACAGCGACGGTTTTATCCCCACATTGACCTATGATAAGAAAGTCGCTAAGGCCTGAAATGCTTATGCGCCAAATCCTTGCGAACGCGGCTCAGCGATTCGGGCGTAATGCCCAGGTAAGAAGCAATCATCCACTGCGGGACACGCAGGGTAAGATTTGGATAAAGATGAATAAAATTCAGATAACGTTCCTCTGCAGTAGCGCTTAGCAACATGTTGATGCGCCTTTGCATAAAACGGATAGCGTTGTTCAGCATAGAACTGTTCAGATCATTCATGCAGGGAACGATACGGGCCGCCTCATTGAAGAAATCCTTGGGCATAACAATCGCACTGGTACGCTCTATTGCATCAAGAAAAAACTCAGATTCCTCGTTGAACAAAATACCATTCCGTTCAGAAAGCCACCAAAGCTCAGGCGCAAACTGTATGATGTGCGTCTTGCCCTTGCTGTCTATAGAATAACTGCGCAGCAGACCATTCAGCACGAAATAAACATGCGAAGAAACCTCACCCTTCATCAGGATCATTTCATTCTTTTCAAAAGACTTAATCTTTAATTTATCCGAGATCAGTGCAAACTGTTCATCAGTTATAGCAACCTTCTTTTGTAAATAGTCTTTGAAAATACTAAGCATAATTCAATATAGAGGAAAACTATCTACTTTCCGGATTGATATTGGAAAAATCTACACCGCACTTGCAATTAGCAGCACAGCCCTTACTTTTTGGTGATACAGAACGATATACCATTCGCCCGATGTAAACAAGGGCGGCCAGAAAAAGAAGAATTACCAATATCGTTTGAAAGTCCATAATCACAAAAATAAAAGTCCCGATGTAAAACGGGGTCTGTAAAATGTAATATTAATGCGCGTTACGCCCGCCGCTATGCTCCATCAACCCTATCGTCCCGCCCACCCAGTCAAAATCCTTATTGTACCGGACACCGATCATCTTACCCCTGCTCAGACGGGCCAGGTTGATACACAACTGCGGCTCGCCGCCATCCGGCCAGAGATACATCAACCTGATCTCGACCTTAACGCCGCCCTCCGGCGAATGCACTGCCGGCGCATAAACCACCTTCCGCTGCAAGATCCAGTTTTCCGGATCCTTTACTCCAAAGATATCCGCCATTTTCACGTCGATGATCACGCCCATGCCCGCAAAAGAAAACAAAGGCTTCAATACATAATTTTCCAGATCAGCAGGAATTGACTTCAGCTTGTCCAGAAAATGAGTCTCCGGAACAAACTCACTTTTCAGGAAAGGCATGGTATACTTGCTGATTCTGTAGAACCAGTTCGGGTGGGTGATCCATTCCACATCAAGCTGTTCCCGCGGATCAAAACCCTGCGCAAACAAATCCCCGCGGCCGGCCACCTCGTCAAAGATCAGGCGGTTATAAATTCTTTTCAATTGTATCTTCTCACCATGCTCCGCACGGTAAAATAAACCGGTACCCTCTTTAAAAATATCAGTAAGACTCAATACCTGAATACCCAGATGCCTTTGAGTAATTAAAAAATCTATTGCCGTCTTCTGTTCCAAAGCGTCAACATCCATTAGCGCCACCTCATGCGGCGCATAGCCACCCAGGATCACCTGTTTCAACAGCGCCAGGTAGGAAGACTCGTCGAGGCCGCTAAAATAAGGGCTCAGCTCATCCTGAAGGTCAAATGCTTCCTTATACTTCTTCCCCAAATGCGCCTGGAAACCATACAATGAAGGGAAACCCTGCATCTCGATCAACTTTGGGATCAGTTCACCCTGACCATCCCTGCACACCCCGAAATCGAAAGTCAGGAAGTGCGGATGACCGTTTTCGCCCGGTACATTCCATTCCGAAGGAATAGCTGCAGCAGTAAGCGACTTAAAGTCTGCACTTCTGATCAGCGTTATGATCTCCTCGCCGGCAGCAATCAGTTTTTTCTGCAAACCAGCAGGAATAAAGACAGGCGTTTCAGCTACCCTGAAGGGAATCTCCGGAAAGCCGGCAGATAAAGTTCTCAGAAATGCCGAATAGCGCTCTGCTGAAAATGCCTGGTTAAACGCTTCACGGAACTTCCTGACCATAACTATGCCTCTTGAAGGGCGTTTAAAGCCTCATTTAAAAAATTAGGTAATACCACGCTTTGCGTGAGCTGCAGTTTTTCCTCATCATCAAGGCTCTGCAGCATGTCCTGATATTTTTGTACCCCATGACTGGCAATAATTGCCTGTTTCTTTTCTTCCTGCAGCAGGTACATCTTCATGCCAGCCGGATCGGCCTCAGGATGAAACTGCGTCCCCACAATCTCAGCCGTAAAGCGGACCGCCATTACACAACGCTCCAGGTCTACATGCGGCCGCTCCTTTTCCAAAGCCAATACCCGTGCATCAGGGTTAGAAAACAGCACATCCTGCGGATTTACCACCTGCCAATCCCTGCTGTCTACCGTATAAAAAGGATTCGGCAAGCCGCTAAATACCAGATCATGCTCACCCTCTTCAGTCATAAAAACCGGGAAGATGCCGAAAGCGGTAGACCGCCTTCTGATTACATTACCCACATGAAACTTCCTGCAGGCCATCTGAAAAGAATGGCAGATCAGAAATACATATTTCTTGAGTTCATGCTTAGCGTTGAACTGCGTAATACCATCCAGCAGGTCAAAAAAGTCCTGTTCCCATTGCTCACCAACACCATCATAAGGATTGCCGGGGCCGCCGCTCGAAATATAAATGTCATAATCAAGGCCGGGGCACTCGCCCCTGGCCCGCAAATCAAACACATCAAAAGGCATATCAATGCCCGTATCCGCCCGATAGCGCGATAAAATCTCCTGTATCCCACGCATCCCCTGGTTGGCCGCTCCGTTGTTCATGTCTATTACGGCAACCCTGATCTTATTTCTATCTGTTATTCCCACTATTTAGCTCCAATTAAAGTTTGGGTGGTAATGTAATCCACCACCGCTTCAAAGTTACCACTTTGTTCGTAAACAGCCAATTGCCTGTCGGCACCGGTGCCATGCTCCATAATTTTCAGCACATAATTGATCTCCCTTCTGCAGCCCAGATCGTCCACCACATCATCAATGAAATCCAGCAGTTCCAGGATCAGGTTCCTGCAGTTCACTTCCATTTCCTTTCCAAAATCGATCAGGTTGCCATCTATGCCATACCTCGCGGCACGCCATTTATTCTCGTTGATCAGGGCGCGCGAATAACTGATGAAGTTCAGGTTTTGCAGGCGCAGCTTATACAACTTGGCACAGAGGCATTGAAACAAAGCCACGAAAGCCATGGTCTCGTCAATCAGCATCGGGCAGTCGCAGATCCTGAATTCAATGGTTTCGAAGAAAGGATGCACCCTGATGTCCCACCAGATCTTCTTGGCATTGTCAATGCTGTTGGTCTTGATCAGCAGCTTTACATAATTGTCATAATCCTCAATGCTGTTAAAAATATCGGGAATGCCCGTTCTCGGAAATTTATCAAATACCTTGGTCCGGAAAGACTTATAGCCCGTATTCCGGCTTTCCCAGAATGGTGAATTCGTAGACAGCGCAAACACATGGGGCAGAAAATACCTCACCTGGTTGGCAATATGTATGGCCAGTTCGCGCGATTGAAAACCGACATGAACATGCAGCCCGAAGATCAGGTTAGACCTGGCCGCCTCCTGCAGTTCATTCACAATCTCATTGTACCTCGGGTGCTCCGTGATCAGCTGTTTCTCCCAGTGCGAAAACGGGTGCGTACCTGAAGCACCAATGCGCAGCCCCTGTTCACCGGCCAGCTGCGATACCGTATAGCGCAGCTGTGAAATCTCCGCCCTGGCCTGTTCCGTATTCTTGCAGATACCAGTACCCACCTCTACCACTGCCTGGTGCATTTCTGCTTTTACCTGGTCTTTGTGGATCTTTTGTGCAGCCTCCACAATTTTCTGGTCATGCGATGTCAGCTCACGGGTCACAGGATCTACCACCATGTATTCCTCTTCTACACCCAGTGTAAATTCATTCATCATCTTATGTTTTCTTAACCGTGGTTTTTTTAGCCCTTTTTACAGGAATCACAGGCGCGTTCTCCGCACTCATCAATGCCACCGCATCCGCTTTTACAGACGCATCTGTCAATTCACTTTGGCCAGTCTGCAAAGGTCTGCCTGTCGCCGAAGAACGCAGATACTCACCCCAGGTCAGGTTGTCCTGACCATTTACCTGGCCCTGCGCCCGTTCAATGGCATACAGTGCAGCATGCTCCACCACCCAGTCGAAGTTTTCCTGACCCACACTGGTCACCTCAGCATCCGGCGCAGGGTTGCAGAAATCTATAGCATAAGGCACACCGTCGCGTACCGCAAACTCTACCGTATTGAAATCGTAGCCCAGATACTGATTCAGCTTCAAGACATATTCGTGGATCGTTGCCAGCAAAGCCTCACTTGATGGAGGAGTGTTCAGCTGGTAACGCAGGTGGAAAGGATTTCTCGGTTCATACTGCATTATGCGCACATACCTGCCCCCGATACAATAACACCTGAAATACTCATCAAATACCACCTCCTCCTGCAGCATCATTACCGTTTGCCTGGTCTTGCTGTGCTTGTCAAAAAAATCTTCCCGGTCGTGCAGTTTGTACACTTCCTTCCAGCCGCCGCCATCAAAAGGCTTCATGTATGCAGGAAAGCCCGTATACTCAAATATGCCCTCCCAATCCATCGGAAAAGCCAGATTGCTGAAAGATTCATCCGAAGTATCGTCAGGTTGTTCGTAAGAGGGGATAAGCGCTGTTTTGGGAACCGGAATCCCAAGCTTTACCGCCAGCGCATTGTTAAAGAACTTCTCATCGGCGCTCCACCAAAACGGATTATTAATCACCGCAGTGCCCGTTATCGCCGCATTCTTCAAAGCGGCCCTGTAAAAGGGAACATCCTGGGAAATGCGGTCAACGATCACCGCATAGTCCAGCGGCTCCGCCTGAAATATTTTATCGATGCTTACAAATTCGGCCCTGATGTTGTCCCCGGCGATCTCATTCACACGCTTTACAAAAGCTTCAGGAAAAGACCTTTCCCTGCCAAATAAAATTCCAATTTTCTTCATAATTCATCAATGGTTTATATAGGTTGTTAAACATCAGGAACAAGTTAATGTTCTGATTCTCTTATTGCTGCAATGCCAGGTTATTTCAGTTCCGATAAATAATGCGGCAGCATCTGCCGCCATATGGGCCAGTCATGATCTGCATTGTGCCGCAGGTCCAGCCAGTGCGGAATCCCTTTTTGTGCAAGTATACCCGACATTCTTTCATTGTCGCCCCTGCAAATATCCCGGTCAGAGGTGCCCAGTACGATCCTCATGTTCCAGAGCTCGGGATTGCTGTCGTTCACTATAAAATCTACCGGATTGTTGAAATACACATCATCATTGTAAAATCCGTCCAGCTGCCCCCTCACGTCAAATGCACCGCTCATGCTAAACACATGGCTCACCAGCCAGGGATGCCTGAAGGCAAAATTTACCGCATGGTAGCCGCCAAAACTGCTGCCTGCCACCACCACCTTGCTATAACCCGTTTCCTGCCTGGCCATACCGCAAACCTCTTCCAGGATCAGCCGGTCATAAGCCATATGCGTCTTCACGCGGTCTGCCGGATGGATGCCTTTATTGTACCAGCTTAGCGCATCAACGCTGTCCACGCAATAAACCCTGATCTTACCCTCATCAATAAACCACTGTATCGACCCGATCATATGGAAATCCTTATTTTCATAGTACCTGCCCATACTGGTCGGAAAAATAATTACGGGATACCCACTGTGTCCAAATACCAGCACCTCAAATTCCCTGCTGAGGCTATGACTATACCATCTCTTGTATTCTTCTTTCATGGCACTGATTTAGATGCTTTAATATAAGAATTAAACCCAATAAAAAGCAAAAAGCATGGGGCTTTGTTTTAGTCAAATCAGCCGGAGGTAAAATTACAGCAAATGCAGCCCCGATTTTTACACAGAGTATTAACTTTGCATCACATTTGTGAGAAAGGGGAATCGCTGAATTATGTACACCACCATGTTACTGCCTGAAGTTATCAGAACTACACATCATCTGAAATCTGCTTCCTTAAAAAGAGAAGTTGAACTTGAGATCTTTATTCCTGATCAGTTGCTGGGCAATGAACAGCTCAATCTTCTGCTGCTCAACGACGGGCAGGATGCAGACGCAATGGGCATAGCTGATACGCTGGCACAATTATACGGGCAGCACAAAATATCGGCGGTAGCGATCGTGGCCATCAAGGCATCAGCGGCAAGACTCGACGAATACGGCGTCGCCGGCATCCCGGACTTCGGCGGAAGAGGCAGCAAAGCGCAGGCCTACAGCAATTTCATCACAAAAGAACTCATTCCATTTGTACAGCGAACCATCGAATTGCCCATCAATGGCAGGCGCGCCTTTGCAGGATGCTCATTGGGTGGTCTTAGTGCATTTGATATCGCCTGGAACAACGACAATTATTTCGATGCCGTAGGCGTATTTTCCGGTTCCTTCTGGTGGAGAAAAAAAGACCTCAGAGATGGTTATACCGATGATGACCGCATCATGCACGAGCGGATCAGGAACACGGCAGGTAAGCCCGGACTAAAATTCTGGCTCATGACCGGTACCGAAGATGAACTGGCCGACAGAAACAAAAACTTTATCATAGATTCCATTGATGATACCATTGATGTGATCAAAGCGCTTTTAACGAAGGGGTATCAGCGACCTCAGGACATCACCTATTATGAAAAGGTAGGTGGAAAGCACGATTTACCCACCTGGGCCTCGGTTATGCCTGCATTTCTATGCTGGGCTTTCTCCAGAAAAACAAGCTAGGTTCAACCCTGTTCCATTCTCAATTTTCTTACCGGCTCAGACCTGAGCTGTACCTGGCTGCCACATGGCTCTTGTTGACAGCGCAATGATAGCAGGGTGAGTCCGCCATGAGTCCGCCTTTTTACTGGGAAAAGGTGGACTCATGGCGGACTCACCGTGGACTCATGGCGGACTCACCCAAAGTGAGGTAGCTGCGAGGTACAGGGTTGGTGATATTCTGATTGCGGATGTTTTTTGCCATTCGGACAAGGCTAATGCCTTGATTTATAAAAATTAAACCGTATCTTTGCGCCAAAATTTACACGCATTTTATGCAAAAAATAAGAAACATAGCTATTATAGCACACGTTGACCACGGTAAAACCACACTGGTTGACAAGATCTTACACTCTTGTTCTATCTTCAGGGATAACGAGCAAACCGGTGAGTTAATATTGGATAACAATGACCTGGAACGTGAGCGTGGTATCACTATCGTTTCAAAAAACGTTTCAGTACAATATAAAGACGTAAAAATTAACATTATCGATACCCCTGGTCACGCCGATTTCGGTGGTGAGGTAGAGCGTGTATTGAAAATGGCTGATGGTGTATTGTTGCTTTGCGATGCTTTTGAGGGCGCAATGCCTCAAACACGTTTCGTAACTCAGAAAGCACTTGCTTTAGGTTTGAAGCCAATCGTTGTGGTAAACAAGGTAGATAAAGAAAACTGCCGTCCGGAAGAGGTTTACGAACAGATCTTCGAATTGTTCTTTAACCTTGAAGCGACTGAAGATCAGCTGGACTTCCCTGTAATTTACGGTTCATCCAAACAAGGATGGATGAGTACAGACTGGAAAGTACCTACTACTGATATCTTCGCTTTGCTGGATGCGGTTGTTGCGAATATTCCTCCTGCACCTACCAATGACGGTACCCTGCAAATGCAGATCACCTCGTTAGATTATTCTTCTTTCGTAGGCCGTATCGCGATTGGCCGTGTTCACCGTGGCAGTATCAAGGAAAACCAGCCGGTTACCCTGATCAAACGCGATGGTAAACAAGTGAAATCAAGAGTGAAAGAATTGTATACTTTTGAAGGATTGGGCAAGATCCGTACTACAGAAGTAAAATCTGGTGATATCTGTGCGGTAGTTGGTATTGACGGTTTTGATATTGGTGATACCATTGCTGATTTTGAAGCTCCGGAACAATTGCCGGTAATCAAAATTGATGAGCCGACCATGAACATGCTGTTCACCATCAATAACTCACCATTTTTCGGTAAAGAAGGTAAATTCGTTACTTCTCAGCGTTTGAGAGAACGTTTGTATAAAGAGATGGAGAAAAATCTTGCCCTTAAGGTGGTAGAGACTGAATCTCCTGATGCTTATCTGGTATACGGAAGGGGTATCCTCCATTTATCGGTACTGATCGAGACCATGCGCCGCGAGGGGTATGAGATCCAGGTAGGTCAGCCGCAGGTTATCGTTAAAGAAATTGACGGTAAAAAATGTGAACCTGTAGAGACGCTGATCGTTGATGTACCAGGAGAAGTTGCCGGTAAGGTAATTGAACTGGTTACCCAGCGTAAAGGTGATTTGTTGGTTATGGAGCCAAAAGGCGATCTTCAGCATCTGGAGTTTGAAATTCCTGCACGCGGTATCATCGGTCTGAGAAATAACGTTTTGACTGCAACTGCAGGTGAGGCGATTATGGCGCACCGTTTCAAGGCTTACGAGCCATGGAAAGGTACGATTCCAGGCAGGTTGAACGGTGTATTGGTTTCTATGGATAAAGGAAACACCACTGCTTATTCAATTGATAAGCTTCAGGACAGGGGCCGTTTCTTTGTTGATCCGGGTGTAGATATTTACGAAGGTCAGATTCTGGGCGAGCACATCCGTGATAATGATTTGGTGATCAATATTGTAAAAGGCAAAGCTTTAACCAACATGCGTGCTTCAGGTACGGATGACAATACACGTATCGCTCCGGCAATTAAATTCTCTTTGGAAGAGGCGATGGAATATATCCAGGCCGATGAGTACATTGAGGTAACTCCGGTTAGCATGCGTCTGCGTAAGATCTACCTGAACGAGAACGAGCGTAAGATCAATGCTAAGAAATTCCAGAGCTAAGAATTGATATGCTGCCGTTATACCAGCTTCGCTGGTATACAGTATTTGAAATAATAAAAAAGCCCCGAAGCGCGTTGCTCCGGGGCTTTTTTTATGCATGCTGTCCTTCATGTATGCCTTCAGCGAATTCTTCAACGATCTTATCGTTAAAGGCAGGCAGGTCCCGGGGGCTGCGGCT
>DATFQH010000041.1:0-11262 GCA_035264385.1 Pedobacter sp. | reverse complement strand
TGGTACCGGGTCACCAACTGAAAAAATTTCCACCCTTGAATCCAATTGAGTAATTTTTGCATCTGTATAAGCATAATTAATTGTAGCATTTAGTCCTTCAAAAATCTCCCCCCTAAGATCAAAATCTATACCCCGGGCTCTTTTTTCTCCCAGCTCTATACTAAGAGGATTAGCAGGGGGACCTACAGATGTTAATTCGTGATTTTTTATGATCCGGTATGCCGACAGCGTAGTATTCCATTTGCCATCAAACCAGTCTTTTTTCAATCCGAATTCTAAATTTCCACCAGTTATAGGTTTTATCTTCTGGCCGTTAGATAGCCTTCCGCTTTGTGGTATAAAAGCTTGGTCATAAAGTCCGTATACGGAAAGTTGCTTGTCTATCGAAATACTTAATCCTATTCGGGGTGTAAACTTTTTCGAAGTTTGTGGTTCTCCTCCCCATTCCGATTGGGTTACTTTAGAATACCTTCCTGCAAGCGTGAGTCGGATACGGTTTTCAAGAAAGCCGAGTTCGTCCTGTACATAAATGCCGCTATACCGCTGGTCGATAATTCCGCCTGCGGCAACCGCCCTGGCACCAAGTCCTTGTGTTCTGTTAAACTGAGGATATCCGTTTTCAGGCAATCCATAATTGGGGTCTTCGTAACTGAAAGGATTTGATTCCAGGTCCAGATTATGACTCTGCCCCCAATCCGCCATATAGTCCTTTGAGCCTATATCCAAGCCCGCCAATATGCGGTGTTGCACACTTCCAGTCTGCAAATTACCATTCAGAAATGCTTGACCCAATGCCATTTCACTGTCCGCATCCCATATGCCTACATTGCGGATCAAAGTCCCGTCAGCATTTACGTCAGCGGGCCACATACTGCTGCCCCCCTGAATGTACCGAAGATAAGCAACCTGAGCAGTAACTTTCCAATGGTCATCAAGTTTATGCTCAAGATTCACAAAAGCACTATGATCTTTGATTTTGGTTGGTTCGAGTCCCGGCTGCAGTGAAGTGGCATTGATAGGTAAGCTACCGTAACCATCATTAGAAAACAAGTAATATGAACCAATATCACTCATTTTGGCGTATTGAAGTGTATATTCGGCTGTCAATTTAGTTTGTTCGTCAATTTGATAAGACAATACGGGAGCAAAGGTATATCTGTTGTTGAACTCGTTGGCACGATGAGTTTTTTTGTTCTGACCCGCAACATTCAGGCGATACAATAAACGACCGTCGGCGCTTAGCTTACCATCAAGATCTAAAGAAGTTCTGTACAAATCATAACTGCCCAAAGTCATACTGATTTCGCCTCTGGTTTGTCCGGTAGGTTTTTTGGTCACTACATTATACAAACCTGCAGGATCACCATTGGCGAGCATAAAACCCGAGGGCCCTTTCACGAATTCTATATGATCAACAAAACTCATGTCTTCAGTGAGTGGCCCCCAAAAAGAACTCACTACGTTGAAGCCATTTCTAAATGCCTGCAACTGAGAACCCCGCATCAGCACGTTTGCATACAAGTCGCCCCAATGCTCTAATCTTACAGCACCACTCACATTTCTCAATACCCCATCACTCATGCTGATCACCTGCTGATCTGCCAGAGCAGAAGAAGTTACAATCTGAACATTTTGTGGTATTTCCAGTAGAGGTTGGTCAAGTCTCAACGATGAGGATGGCTTATCTACTTTATATTTTTTTGAATTGGCTGAAATATTCACTTCTTCAAGTGTGCTCAGGTCTTCATTCAAAACGAAGTCAATCTCTGCAAAAGCAGATTCTGTAACTTCAATGGCCTTTTCCTGTGAAGTAAGTCCCACCGCTGAAACACGAATGGTATATGTGCCAGCCTTCACCTTGTTAATCTCATATTCACCTTTATTATTGGTGGTAGCCCCGAGCGGCTTTCCAACAAGTTTAACAGATACAAAAGCTGCCTCATGGCCATCTGATGTTGTAATTTTACCTCTTATACCAGATGTTTTACTTTGCTGAGCATAGGCAAAGCTTACAGTGGCGAAGAGCAACATTAATAATCGTAGAAATTTCATATACGCTTTAATTTTTGATGTAAATAAAATATTGGCGCAAAGTAATGGCTAATTTAGATTAATTACAAATAGAGAGTTAAATATTTTTAGTCAAGATGGTTAGCTAGAGGTGCGGTCATTAAGTATCATGAATAAGAACTTATAAATTTTCAAAGTGACTAATATTTTTGGCTTTTTAAAACAGATTGTTGTTGTTGATTGTTATCAACACCGATATACGTATAATACAATGGAACATTCAATAAACCGGATAAATTTGGAAGGCGTCCTTTTAGATTTTTCTCAAGCTGATCAGATCGTCTACTGGGCAGATAAGCTTAACATTACTCCTGAAATGATTAAATCGGCAGCCAGAGCCTGCCACAACAATACATTGGACCAAATTATTTCCTATTTGAAGTCCTGCAGCAAGCTGAGTAAAGATTTTGTAGTGAGTTAGCCTCCGGAGTCTAAACGAACAGGTTTAACAGCAATACACCAAGCAGGCCCACTATTGCCACAATGGTTTCCATAATGGACCAGGATAGAATGGTCTGCTTGACGCTGAGGTTAAAATACTCCTTAAACATCCAGAACCCCGGATCATTTACGTGGGAAAACATCAGGCTCCCTGCACCTATAGAAAGCACCATAAGGTTTGGATTTGTGCCGGCCTGTATCATTACAGGAGCAATAATTCCTGCTGCAGTAAGCCCAGCAACTGTAGCTGAGCCAACACTCACCCTTATCAAAGCTGCAATAAGCCAACCCAATATCAATGGTTCAAAATGCAGGTCATTCAGCGCAGTTGCAATCTGTGTACTCACGCCGCTATCTATCAGGATTTGTTTCAATGCACCGGAACCGGCAATGATCAAGATGATCATGGCGATATCCTTTACCGCAGACCCGTAAATATCCATGATCTGCCGCATGCTTTTTCCCATGCTAAGCCCCAGGGTATAGGTAGTGATGATCAGAGTAATCAGCATAACTATGGTCGGCTCAGATAAAAAGGCCAGAACACTTTTAAAGGATTCACCAGGTTGGGCCAGTCCGTACAATGCAGTTGCACTGAGCAGAATTACAGGAAGCAGCGCAGAAAGTAAACTATTTGCAGCACCAGGCAGCTGATCATCGGGAAGATCCTCAGATTGAAAAGCCTTTAATGGAACAGAAACCATGTGTTTTAAAGTACGTGAGTAAAGCGGTCCGGCGATAACAATTGCAGGTATAGCCAGCGCAAAGCCATAGATCAGCGTCAGCCCCATACTGGCATTGAACTGCAGTACCAGGGCCGAGGGCGCAGGATGAGGGGGCAGAAAACCATGAGTGACCGATAAGGCCGAAAGCATCGGCAAACCGATATAAACAGCCGGCAACTTATATTTATAGACTACCGAAAAGATCAGCGGTACCATAAGTACGAACCCGACATTGTAGAATAGTGGTATTCCTACGATAAAACCTGTAAGTACCAGACCCCATTGAATGTATTTTGTGCCAAAGATCCCTACCATTACAGCAGCGATCTTTTGAGCCGCTCCGCTTTCCGCTACAAGCTTGCCCAGCATGGCGCCAAATACGATAATGGAAACCAGTGAGCCCAGTATATCGCCCATACCCTTCTGTACAGACACAGTGACGCTTTGGAGTGGAATGCCCAATAAAATCCCACAGGCTATGGAAACGATTAAAAAGGCGATAAAAGGATTGAAACGTGCCCAGGTGATCAGGAGAACCAATAAAAGAATGCAGCTGATAACGATCAGTATAGTCATTTGGTTAGGGGTTTTACCCAAACTTAGATAAAATTGTTAAGTTTGACTGTACACAATTTTAATATTCTTTGTCATGACATCATCTCCTCAGCAAGCATTTTTAGCACTTAATCTCGAACTGCCCCCGGCCCCTCAGCCGCTTGGAATCTACAAGCCCTTTTTGGTAGACGGCAAATATCTTTACCTTTCAGGGCACGGACCGGTAATGCCCGATAAGTCTTTGATCATTGGCCGGATAGGCGAAGATATGGATATGGATGAAGGTAAGCTTGCTGCAAGACAGGTGGGGCTAACCATGCTTGCTACCATCAGCAGTAATTTTGGAACTCTGGATGTGGTGAAGCGTGTAATTAAGGTGCTCGGGATGGTTAACTGTGAAGCAGATTTTGAAAGACATCCCTACGTGATCAACGGATGCAGTGAGCTGTTTGCTGCAGTATGGGGCCAGGAAAATGGAATAGGGGTGCGCAGTGCGGTGGGTATGGGCTCACTACCAGACAACATTCCGGTAGAAGTTGAGGCTGTATTTGAACTGCATGTATAATGGACGGAAACTGGTACCGGATCAATAATTTACGGGAATTTGATACACCGCTTATGGCCGTTTATCCTGACCGTATAGTGAACAATATTGAGCTTGCGCTGGCAATGCTTAACGGGAATGCAGCACGCCTGCGGCCACATATCAAAACACATAAGACAGCAGAGATTCTGCGGCTGTTCCTCAATAAGGGTATCAGCAAGATTAAATGTGCTACAATAGCAGAGGCGGAACTCGCTGCGCAAAACGGAATAACTGATGTATTGCTGGCCTATCAACCTGTCGGGTTAAAAATAAACCGTTTTATTGCCCTGGTCAGTAAATATCCTGAAGTACATTTTTCCTGCATAACAGATAGCCTTGTAGCTGCTCAGCATATAGCAGAACAGGCGTTGATTGCCTCGATTGTGATTTCTGTATATATAGACCTGAATACAGGCATGAACAGAACCGGCTATCCCTTCAAAGAAGATTTACCAGCGTTTTACCGGCAAATAAGTGTGTTGGCAGGGCTCAATTTGCTGGGCCTGCACATTTATGACGGGCATTTGCACGATGATGATCTGCAGCTTCGGTTTGCGCCAGCAGCTATGGCATTGGCAAAAGTGCTGGCAGATGCAAATAAAATAGTACTTGCAGGGTTGACACAACCCGTTATAATAGCAGGAGGATCTAATACGTTTTTATTTTATGCGGAGAGAAATGAAGTAGAATGCAGTCCGGGTACATTTGTTTTCTGGGACATGAGCTACAGCATTAAACTGCCCGAACTGAAATTTAAACCTGCGGCTGTCCTGGTTACTACAGTTATTTCTAAGCCCGCTGCTGGTATTTTGTGCCTGGATCTTGGCTATAAATCAGTGTCTGCTGAAAACCCTGTCGGGCAGCGGGTCCTGTTCGTATGGAATCCTGACCTGCAGGTCGTAGCACATTCAGAAGAACATCTTACTGTAAAGCATACCGGAAGTAAAAATTATGAGATAGGAGAAAGAATCTATGGTCTGCCACATCACGTATGCCCCACGGTCGCATTGTTCGATGAGCTTTCAACAATCGAAAATAACGAGATCAGCGGAAAATGGCTGGTGCAGGCAAGAAGGAGAGTAATATGTTTATAATAGATGCACACCTGGACCTAAGTATGAATGCGATGGAATGGAACAGAGATCTGCGCCAGCCGCTGAAAACATTGCGTGAGCTGGAAAAGGGGATGACAGATAAACCAGACCGGCAGAAAGGGACAGTATCTTTTCCAGAGCTGCGTAAAGGCAATATCGGAATAGTCGTGGCAACCCAGATTGCCAGGTATGTAAGGCCCGGCAGCCCGATGCCGGGGTGGAACTCTCCCCATCAGGCATGGTCTCAGACACAGGCACAACTGGCATGGTATAAAGCGATGGAAGGCGAAGGGGAATTGGTTCAGATCACAGATAATGCCTCACTGGAAAAACAGGTTCGGCTATGGAATGACGGATCGCCAAATGCGCACAAGCCAATTGGATATATATTGAGCCTGGAAGGCGCAGACTCAATGATCGATGTGTCTTATTTGGAAAAGGCCTATAACTATGGACTAAGGGCTGTGGGGCCTGCACACTATGGCCCGGGCCGCTATGCCAATGGTACAGATGCCACCGGTAAGATGGAAGAAAAAGGGTTGCAGTTGCTGAGAGAAATGGAACGTCTTAATATTATTCTCGACGCCACACACCTTTGTGATGACGCCTTCTGGCAGGCGCTGGACAATTTTAGCGGGCCTGTATGGGCCAGTCATAACAATTGCAGGGCACTGGTAAACCACAACAGGCAATACAGTGATGAGCAAATCAGGGCATTAACAGCAAGAGGAGCCGTAATAGGTGGAGCACTCGATGCGTGGATGCTCGTGCCAGGCTGGGTGAGGGGTGTTTCTACCCCGGCGGGTATGAATTGCGGGCTGGATAAACTAGCAGATAATATCGATCATATCTGTCAGCTGGCTGGCAGCGCACGGCATGTTGGGATCGGCTCTGATCTGGATGGCGCATTTGGTACAGAACAATCGCCCTTTAATCTGGACGGTATAGCTGATCTGCAAAAACTAGTGCGTATTTTGGCAGACAGGGGCTACACCGCTGAAGATTTGGAACTCATTTTTCATAAAAACTGGCTGAACTTTCTTTATGACGCCTGGACCTAATAAATGAATTAAAAGCTTTGCAATGATCTGTCCAAAATAACCGATTACCGGGGGGACAATTATTTTTTTAAAAAAACCAGACGCTCGATTTGGATTAATTCTAAATAATAACAATCTTTGCCTATTGTTAGTTTTGAATGCAAATATGCAAGAGTTGACCATCGCACCATCTGTTAAATTTTCTGAAGTATTTACTATCACTGGTGGTGCTGTGTATCAGTGTGATAATGAAAACTGCTGGTATATAGATTTTGCAGGAAAACTGGCAAGGTTCGATTACCGTAACCTGCTTAAACTTAAAAAAGCCGTTTACCAGATCGATATTGAAAAACTGCTGCTGAGCAGTGATAAGGCACCTGATCTGGAGATCATTTTCATTTGTGCATGCGATCATTGCTATGTACTGTCCTTATTGCAGATCATAGCACTGAAGGAATTGCTGCAGGGTAGTTTTGTTATGCTGGAGCTAAATCACATCATTTATGACCGTCTTCAGCGGATAGTTGCCTGATTAACTTAGAATTAGAATCTTTCCATATTGCTCATATATTCTTTGGTGTTGATTTATAGCACTAATTTTGATGTTATCATATCAATAAAACGATAATAACATGAAAGATATCATTCGCGCAAAGTGCTTAATCTCATCAGATGTGGAAGCACTTATCAACCAGCAAATAAAAAAAGAAGCACATTCATCGTCAATCTACCTTTCAATGGCTTCATGGTGCAACCGCAATGGTTACGACTTTTCATCAGAATATTTTTTCAAGCAGGCTGAAGAAGAAAGAATGCACCAGCTTAAATTCTATAAATACATACTGGATATGGGTGGTACCGCAATTTCTCCTGATGTGAACAACATCAAGATTGAGTATAACTCTTTCCGTGAGGTTTTTGAAGAAGCATTGGAACAGGAGATCAGCGTAACCCAGTCCATCAAGAACATTGCAGCCAGATGCCACAAAGAGCAGGATTATGTAACACTCGAATTCTTAAACTGGTTCTTCCGAGAACAAAGAGAAGAAGAATACAAAGCCCGCCGCGCCCTGGAATTGTTTGATGTGATTGGTGAAGAGGGTACCGGAAGATGGCAGATCGATAAACATGTAGGTGACATTAAGTACGATAGCGAGGCTTAAATTTAGCCAGTTTACCAAAATAAAAAGGTATATACTGACAACAGTGTATACCTTTTTTTCTATATTAATACCAACCGATATGTCAAAGAAAGATAAAGACAAAAAGTCTGGTAAACATAAAAAGGACAAGAAAAAGAAGAAGAAGGAATGCTGCGAGAAGTATCTTAAAGGCAAACGTTGTGACAATTGTCCTCTTGGGTAGTGACCTCTCTGGCTATGCTCTAGTTGAGGCTTATCGTGCCATCTCCGGCATGATAGCATCTTCTGCATCTGGGTTCATAACTTTCCTTTTCGCCCAACAATACTCGGGCTTCACTGGCTACCGTTCTGAAAGAGTACACCGCCGGCATACCACACCTTACACAAACGGCATTGACCTTAGTTACATGTTCCGCAATAGCCATTAATGCTGGCACCGGCCCGAATGGCTTTCCTGAAAAATCCATATCCAGACCTGCGACAATTACCCTGATACCTTTTTGCGCCAGTTTATTGCAGACTTCCGGGAGGTCCTCATCAAAAAACTGTGCTTCATCTATGCCTACCACCTGTGTATCTGCATCCAATAGCAGAATGGAATTGGAATTTTCTACTGGAGTCGACTGTATGGAATTGAGGTCATGAGAGACCACAGCATTTTGATCATAACGGGTATCTGTCTTAGGCTTAAAGATTTCTACCTTCAGTTTTGCGATCTGTGCCCTTCTCAGTCTCCTCAACAATTCTTCGGTTTTACCTGAAAACATGGAGCCACAAATGACCTCTATGCTGCCGCAAAACTCTCCCCGTCTAAAATTTTGTTCGCTGAATAACATGTGTACTGTGGTACTTTAAGCCTGCTAATATCAGAATTTTGTAGTACTTTTGATTGGCAAGTTACCAACATAAAACATCAATAATACCGTTATAATACTATGATGAACCAAGCTGATATCTTTAAAAAAATAGGTTTAATATTAAACGAGCTTCAGGATCAGTATGAATTTTTAGCGCGCAATCCTGAACAGCTTAATGAACTGGAACTTGAGCTCTTTCTGGCAAATGCCAACTTTCTGTCAGATCATATGGAGATCGTAAGAAAGCTGAATTCTTCACGCAGCACTAAAGAACTGCCCCTGCATGCCGGGACATCTGGCGAGGCGTCAGCGCAAATCCCCGAGAAAACTTTCGGGCAGGAGCAGCAACCTGTACCTGAACGAATACCCGTAATGGACGACATCGCCGAACCAAAAGACTATACCTTTTTCGAAAAACCTGCCGACCTGGTCGAATATGTGGCTGAAGAAAGCACAGCAAGCGACCATACCTTCGAATTTATTCTAAATGACAGACCTGAGTCTGACCAGTTCGACTTCGAAGAAAAATCAGTTGATGCCATTTTTGACAGGCCTCTGAGCGCAGATGAATTACAGATCATTGCCGAAAAGCAAAGGTTAATGGAGCAAAGAACAGCAGCTATCCCAGACCAGGTGGAAAGAAAGGAAGTGGCAGAACCAACGACTTCAGTGGTTGAAGCAAAAACCGAACAGCATACGGTATCCACGCCAATACCCGAAAAAGCGTCTGAACTGGCCAAGCCTGTTGAATTTAAGCCTGAACCTACAGTTGGTAAAGTAGAAGCAAAGCCGGTAATCAGCGCACTAGAACCTGAAACACAAAGGCCGACGCTCAATGACCTGCTGGCCGGCAAGAGCAATACGGCTTCACGGGAAGAGAATGCCAAGCCTCCCATAAACGACCTGAAAGGTGCAATTAACCTCAATGAAAAGCTGTTGTATATAAAAGATCTTTTTAATGGTTATAACCTTGCCTACTCAGAAGCAATAGAGCTGATCAATAAAATGCCGGACATGAAAACTGCCGATGGGTTCCTAAAGAATAACTATGCTGAAAAGAACAACTGGCAGGCGAAGCAAAGTACAGTCGAACAATTTTATGAACTGCTAAACCGTCGTTTTCCTAACGGATAACAATAGCTAGATAAAGCCCATCCTGTTGGAATCCAGTTTAAGGAAGATAAACAGCAAAACTGTAAAGCTCCAGAGCGATGAACCACCGTAGCTGATGAAGGGCAAAGGTATGCCAATTACAGGTACAATGCCTATCGCCATGCCGATATTGATGAATACGTGAAAAAATAAGATACACGCCACACTGTAGCCATATACTCTGGAGAAGCTGGATCGCTGTCGTTCGGCCATATTGATGAGCCGCAGCAGCAGAAAAATATACAATCCTATCACTACAAAACAGCCTGTAAACCCCCATTCCTCGCCAATGGTAGAGAAGATAAAATCTGTACTTTGCTCGGGTACATAACCGTATTTGGTTTGAGTACCCTGCAGAAAGCCCCTGCCGGTAAGTTGTCCGGAACCAATCGCTATTTTAGACTGGATCACGTTGTAACCGACACCCTTAGGATCGGTTTTTAACCCAAGTATAATTTCTATTCTGGTTCGCTGATGCTGTTTTAATACCTTTTCGTAGGCAAACTGTACAAGAAAGAGGTAAGCTATGGCCACTATGGTGGCGATGATCGCAGAAAACATAATCTTCTGCTTCCTCCTGTTATTGTAAATGAAAAAACCACCTATTGCAAGGATAATTGGAATCAGGACCTGTAGCGGCACCAGGAAATCGGCCACAAAAAGCACGATCATGCCCAAAAAAATCAGCAGAAAATAGCCAGATAAACCCTCGCGGTAAAGGGGAAACATGAACGAGAGGAAGACCAGCGCAGAGCCGGCATCAGGCTGTAATAAAATCAGAATAAGCGGCATTCCGATAATAACTGCAGCAAAGAAAATGGATTTTATGTCCCTGAATTTAGGGCCAAACGCACTGATGTAGCGGGCCAGGAGCAACGCAGTTCCAAACTTGGCAAGCTCTGAAGGCTGCAGTCTGAAACCGCCGATAGCGATCCACGCCTGATTGCCCCCCACATTTCTGCCTATGACCAGTACTATAATGAGTAAAACCAAGGTAACCCCATATATAATAGGCGAGAATATGCTAAAGAATTTCCCATCTAACAGCAATATCGAAAAACCAAGTACAAGAGCAGAGATGATGAAGATCAGCTGCTTACCATAATTGGTAGTAAAATTAAAGACAGATGTATCGCCGCTTGATGTAAATATAGAAGCGTAGATATTGACAAAGCCTACCGAGCAAAGCAGTACGTAGATCAGTATGGTAATCCAGTCGACTTTAAAAAAGAACCTGTTGCTTTGCTGAACATTCATTATTTTGTACGGATCGGTAGTTGGTTAACATTTACAGGATTCACTACCGGTTTCAAAGGTACTTTATTTTCCAGCTTAATCCGGCTGGTGTCCAATGGTTTGCTGCCGGGTTCAACTTTAGCCTTAGGCGGAGGAGGCAGTACGACCTGGAGCTTCATCCGTTCTGCCTGAGCCTTGCGAGAGCTGGATATGCTGTCTTTAAGGTACTTTTCGGTAATGTAGCTGGCTATAGGAGCAGCATAGGTACTTCCATAACCCGCATTTTCCACAATAACCGCAATTGCGATCTTTGGATTGTCTCTCGGCGCAAAACCGATAAAGACAGAGTGGTTCTTACCCCTTG
>DATFQH010000040.1:0-17600 GCA_035264385.1 Pedobacter sp. | reverse complement strand
CTTTGGCTGTTTAATGTTATTAATTAAAAGATGGATATTGAAGAATTATTACCACAGCAGCCTGAGGGCGAAAAGCCGGAAGGTAAGAAACAGAGTCCGCTGGTAAGTTTGGAAAAAGACCTGGAGCTGTATGCCGATTCTATTAAGGAGGTAGCTGTTGAAATTATGGTAGAGGGGATAACTGCTTATCCTATATTTATTGCCCATCAATATGTCGTGAGCATTGGTGAGGTGATCCTTGACCGTAAGGAACTGAATACGGAATGGACCATCCAGGCTTCTACTTTTGAGGAATTTGTAGAGAAGGGAATCATACAACCTGATAAGAAGGAACTATTCCTGAAAAACTATAAAAGACCTGAGGATTTTATGTGTGTGTTTGTGATTGTTCCTGAAGGGGCGAATTTCATTTTCTATCCGTATAAGTCTAAGGGTTAATAAAGACAATAAAAATCCCTAACGGCCTCCACCGCTAGGGACTAACTAAAACTAAACTTAAATATTACCTAGATCTTATTAACGTCTCCGCTTTTATCGGATGTTTTTTTTACTGAAGGATTTCCTTTATAGCTGACATCGCTGCCTCCATTTGCGTTTGCCTCGAGTGCTTTGGTTACGTGAATGTTTGCATCGGAACCGCCACTTGCACTTACACGTGCATTTTCAACAATGAAACCCAGGGCGTCTATATCGCTGCCTCCACTGCTGTGTGCCTCCATATTTGTAGCACTCCCTTTGATATCGATATCAGAACCGCCGCTGGCATGTATTTCAACATCTTTAGCAATTACATTTGCTTCAATATCTGATCCACCTGAGACCCGTATTGCGAGCTTATCTGTTTTTAATGTGTTCTGCATAAAGACATCGCTGCCGCCGCTGGCCGAAATGGCTTGTAATATTTTATAATTCACATAAACTTTTGTGCTTTGGCCTTTCATTAGCCTGTTCCAGCTGATCTTGTCTTTATATCTGATAACCAGGTTGGATCCCTGTTTTTCAACAACAACATTTTTTAACAATTCGGGGTGTGCATTGATTCTGATGTTTTCTGAGTTGCTTTGTGTGAGGTAAAGGTCTATTCCACTGGATACAGATACTTCATTGAAGCCTGTAATGGCCACATCCTGATTTTCCTGTGCACTGACAAATTTTGCTGATAGCATCAGGAGTGCGGCAGCTATAAAGAGATTTGAACTTTTCATAATTTATGGTTAGGTTTTTTTGATTAGACGTAGCACCAAGGCAAACGTTGCATGATTTATAATTTATTTTTCTAACTAAAATAAAAAATTCAGGTAAGTTTGATTTTAAGCCTTAAAATCATTCTTTTTGTAAAACATAAAAAATGCGATATCCAATGGCAGATTCTCAGTTACTTATTCTTGATCAAAAGCAGATACAGCAAAAGATTAACAGGATTGCTTATCAGATCCTGGAAGATAACCTGGAGGAGAAAGAGATTGTATTGGCCGGAATCTGGGACAGGGGGTATAAACTGGCCCTGCGTTTGAATAAGGTACTTGCCACGATTTCTGATCTGAAGATTATCATGCTGAAAATCGATCTGGACAGGCTGAATAGTAAACTGGTAGCAAATACCGATCTGGATGAATCTCAATGGAAAAATAAGGTGATCATTTTGGTTGACGATGTGCTGAATAGTGGCAAGACACTGGCTTACGGACTGGGTGTGTTTTTAAATACGCCTCATAAAAAAATCAGAACGGTGGTACTCGTTGACAGAAGCCATAAAATATTTCCTATAGCAACTGATTTTGTTGGTCTGGAGCTTGCAACGATATTGAAGGAACATGTAGATGTGGTGATGGATGTCGAGGGTGAAGAGGATAGGGTGTATTTGAGCTAATCGCTTGCATTTAAAGGGAATTATTCCCATTTTAGAGGGATGTACCAGTCCCGTAAAAGCCATTTTGTCGCTCAGTTATTCTCCTGGTATGTGTCCTGTATCCTGAAAAAGGATTTCGCTACTCATCATTATAATAAGATAGAAGTGAGGCCTGATGAGGCTATCCTGATCCTGGCCAACCACTTTAGCTGGTGGGATGGTTTTCTTATATTTCAAATCAACAGACTGATTTTTAAAAAACGCTTCAATGTATTGGTGGGGTATGGTGACTACAATGAGCACTGGTATTTGAAGTATCTTGGGGCTTTTGCCGCCGAAGACAATAAAAAGGATGTTCTGGAAACGCTTGTTTATGCAGGTAGTTTATTGGATGATCCCGATAATCTTGTGCTTATATTTCCACAGGGCAGAACCTATACCAGCCATGTTAGCAGTATACATTTCGAAAAGGGTGTGATGCAGATTATAAATTCTTCTAAAAAAAAACTACAGATCATTTTTGCGGTGAACCTTACCGATTATTTTGGTAGAAGGAAGCCGACGGTAAACACTTATCTGAGCAATTGGGATGCAGAAGAATACATGAGTTTACAGTTACTGAAAAGTGAGTACAACAAACATTACGATCATGCCCTAAAAAATCAAAATAAGGTTGTGGTATGATGGTTTTTGTTTATGCTACGCTTATCTTCCTTGTATTGAGGTTTTCTGTTACCTTGTTCAACTTTTTGTCAAATCCTAAACTGGGCTATTATGGAAAGCATTTCAATGACAGGGTTTCGATTATCATCTGCAGAACCGGCGGTGGCGGAAACATCGAAGAATTGATGGGTACAATCAGTGCGCAGGACTATGTACAGACCGAAGTGCTTACAAAACGGCCTGAAGAATTAATGAGCATGGTGGTCGATAGGGCGTCAGGAAAATATCTTTTATTGCTCAGTGACCAGGTAACAATTAGTAATGGATTGATCAATAATCTGATATACAGGACAAAAGTTTACGATCTGGCTATGCTGGCTATCCTTCCAAGCAGAAAATTCAAAGGTATCACCGATCTGTGCTGCTATTCTTTGAATGATTTTGTATTGATGAATATTTTGCCGCTCAGATTAGTTAGACTGTCTGCTCAGCCCGCTTTTTCGGTGTCGAACCAAGCCTGTATGTTCTTTAAGGCAGAGGTTTATAAGGAAAATCTGAATGGTGAAGATCAGATAACGATTGGCAGAGAAGCAATGAAGCAGTTGAAACAGCTGAAATATAAGACTGAGTTTTTACTGGCTAATAAGTTTGCTTATCTGGAAGAACGCGATGCAACAGCACACATTGGCAGAAGATTGCTTCATGTGTTTAGCAACAATATGTTTGTAGCTTTAATTTACCTCACATTATTGTTAGCTGGTCCTATTGTGATGACTCTGAACTTTGAACCGGCTTTCCTGGCCTTGCCTGTAGGGCTTATTTTTCTCACCAGGGTAATGATCTCCTTTCTGGCAGCTCAAAACGCCATTTTAAATGTCATTTTACACCCGTTGCAGATGTTCATCATGTTAATCAGTATGACTAAAGCCATGTTGCAAAGGTTGCTTACACAAGTAAGACACAAGAATTGAAAATGTAAAACTCTTTTTGTGTAATTTTGTGAGATCATACTTGTGCTCAAATAATGAAATACGACCTAACAGTTAACATTGATAAGGCATCCGGCTTTTGCTTTGGAGTAGTTTATGCTATAGATATGGCTGAAGATATTCTGGACAATGAGGATTATTTATACTGTCTGGGTGATATTGTACACAATGATGAAGAAGTAAAACGGTTGACAGACAAGGGACTTAGAATAATTGACCATGAACAGCTGCAAACACTTCATCAGGAAAAGGTCTTGATCAGAGCGCACGGAGAAGCTCCGTCCACTTACCAGTTTGCACTTGAAAACCAGCTAACCTTAATTGATGCTTCTTGCCCCGTGGTATTGAAACTGCAGAACCGCATAAAGAATTCGCACGATGATGATGAGCAGATTCTGATCTTTGGTAAGCATGGCCATGCCGAGGTAGTCGGGCTTCAGGGTCAAACAGACGGCAAGGCGATCGTATTTCAGGATATTGCGGAACTGGATGATAAAATACTTCCTGCTAAGTTTACGCTGTATAGCCAGACAACAAAGAGCACGGATAAATTTTATCAGATTAAGGACGAACTCATCGGCCGGGGTTATGATGTGAAGGCAAATGATACAATTTGCAGACAAGTATCAAACAGATATGGTGATCTGGAAAAATTTGTTGCAAACTATGACCGAATTATTTTTGTGTCCGGGAAAAAGTCTTCGAACGGGAAAGTGCTCTACGATGTTTGCAAAAAATATAATTCAAATTCGTATTTTATTTCTAACGTTGAAGAAATAGATTTGAGCTGGTTCTCTCGGGGAGATAAGGTTGGCATCTGTGGCGCTACATCTACTCCGATGTGGCTAATGGAGGAGGTTAAAGCCTTTTTGCTAAATCATTAAAACGTAAATATGATTTTTCGGTTACGGTGCTGTAGGATAATAAGTTAATTTCGTGCGATAATTATGGGAAAAAAAGGTGTACTGTTAGTCAATTTGGGAACTCCGGATAGTCCGGAAGTAGGTGATGTGCGTAAATATCTTGATCAATTTCTGATGGATGAGCGTGTGATTGATATCAATGCTTTTAAGCGTACTTTATTGGTGAAGGGTATTATTGTTCCTTTCCGCAGTCCTAAAACTGCTAAACTATACCGGGAAATATGGGATGAAAATGGCTCACCTTTATTATATTACAGCAGGATACAGGCATCAATGCTTCAAGAAAAACTTGGTGAGGGCCATCACGTGGAGTTGGCTATGCGCTATCAGAATCCTTCCATCCTGTCTGCACTGGAAAAGATGAAGGCTGGTCTGGTAGAGTCTATCAAGGTGATTCCGATGTTTCCTCAATATGCATCTGCCAGCACCGGATCTGTGATACAAAGTGTAATGGAAATTGTGAGCAAATGGGCTACTGTTCCTTCAGTTTCCTTTGTGAATTCGTTTCATGATAACGATTTGATGATCGAGACCTTTGCTGAAAATGCAAGGAAGTATAAACCAGAAACCTATGATCACATATTGTTTAGCTTTCATGGGTTGCCGGAGCGTCAGCTTTTAAAATGCGATCATACCGGACATTACTGTTTGAAGCAGGATAATTGCTGTGATAAATTGAATGATACCAATAAGTTTTGTTATTCTGCTCAGGGGCATGATACGGCCAGACTGATTGCTGAGAAACTGAGCATTGCAAGAACTGATTATACGGTTTGCTTTCAGTCGCGTCTGGGTAAGGAACCCTGGGTTCAACCTTATACAACAGATGTCCTAAAAAGACTTGCTATTGAAGGAAAGAAGCGGCTATTGGTGTTCAGTCCTGCATTTGTAGCGGATTGCCTGGAAACTTTGTATGAGATCACGGTCGAATATCACCAGGAGTTTAAGGCACTCGGTGGTGAGCACGTTCAACTGGTGGAAAGCCTTAATGATGATCCTAAATTTATAACAGCTTTGGCTGACATGGCTGTTGCCTAAAGGTAGGGAAGAAGATAGTTTACGATCTGATCGGTCGCACCTTTTTTAGTTTCAACATATTTTCTTGCGACTTTTCCTGCGTCACCTGTTTTAAAGGACTCGAATGCGTCTTTCAGTTCTTTTTCGGATTGTATACTTTTTGCAGCGCCTAAACTGATGAGGTCTTTCGCCTCCTGAAACTTTTCATATCTGGGGCCAAATATAACAGGAAGACCAAATGCGGCGGCTTCAAGTGTATTGTGTATGCCTGCGCCAAATCCACCACCAATATATGCGACGTTACCATATTGATATAAGGAAGACAACAGGCCAATGTTGTCAATGATAAGTACCTGTGTGTTTTGTCGTGGTGCTTTGATAAGTTGAGAATATGTGATGCTGCCAGGATATATTTTTTGCAAGTTAATGATATGTTCCCTATCGACTTCATGCGGGGCGATAATGAATTTCCAATCGGGCTGACCGGTTAGCAGGCTGGTAAGAAGGGATTCGTCTTTAGGCCATGTGCTTCCGGCGATAAGTATAGGGGCATCTTCACAGAATTCTGCAATCTCATCAGACGGTTTTGGACTGTTAGCGTTTTCGGCAACTCTATCGAACCTGGTATCGCCACTGAGATTCATGTTTTTTAGGTTTATACTGGTAAGTAACCGTCGGCTTTCTTCGTTCTGAAGGAAGAAGTGATCCACAAAACCTAAAATTTTTCGATTGAAGTTTCCATACCATTTGAAATAGACCTGGTCTGCTCTGAAGATTCCTGATATGATGAATAAAGGAACCTTCCTGGTAGACAACACATGAAAATAATGGTACCAGTATTCGTATTTAGTGAAGACGGCTATCTCAGGATTTATAAGCATGATGAATTTCTCTGCATTTTTTGCTGTGTCCAGTGGTAAGTAAAAAACGCCTTCTGCAAGCGCATAATCTTTCCTGATCTCATAACCGGAAGGAGAAAAAAATGTTACTATAATGGGTTTATCAGGATGGATTTTTTTTATCTTTTCCAATACGGGCCTTCCTTGTTCAAATTCGCCGAGTGAAGCGAAATGAAACCATATATGGCGGCGGGATGTGTCAATACGTGATGCTATTTTTTTGTAAAGATGCTTTCGCCCGCTTACAAAAAAAGCTGCTTTTGTGCTAAAGGGAGAAATTAGGTAAATAATAAACCCGTAAAGTAAAATCCCTATATTATAAACCCAAAGCATTTTATTGTTTATTTGTTATCTTAGCCGAAGATAGGTCATTAAAATTAAATCGAAATTAATATATGAAAATAGCTGTAATAGGAACAGGTTATGTAGGTTTAGTAACCGGTACCTGTCTTGCTGAAACCGGAAATAATGTAATTTGTGTTGATGTTAACGCAGCCAAAGTGCAAAAAATGCAGGCCGGGGAAATTCCGATTTATGAGCCAGGGCTGGATGTTTTATTCCACAGGAACATTGCACAGGGCAGACTAACATTTACGACCGACCTTGCAGCGGGTATCAAAGATGCGCAGATCATATTTATGGCATTGCCAACGCCTCCGGGCGGTGATGGTGCTGCAGATTTATCGTATATTCTGGGTGCTGCGAAAGATATATCAAAACTGGTTACCGAATACAAAGTGATCGTAAATAAATCGACAGTTCCGGTAGGGACGGCTGATAAGGTTCAAGCTGTTTTTAAGGAACATACAACTATTGAAATCGATGTAGTTTCTAATCCGGAGTTTTTACGTGAAGGGGTTGCGGTCGACGATTTTATGAAACCCGACAGGGTAGTGATCGGGACAACCAGTGAAAAGGCTAAGAAGCTGATGGCGGAATTGTACGGCCCTTATGTGAGACAGGGGAACCCTATCTTATTTATGGATGAGCGTTCGTCTGAGCTGACCAAGTATGCCGCAAATTCATTCCTGGCGACTAAGATCACTTTTATGAATGAAGTAGCGAACTTATGTGAGATTGTGGGAGCAGACGTTGATGCAGTAAGAAAGGGTATAGGATCTGATGACCGTATTGGTAAGCGTTTCCTTTTTCCGGGAATAGGATATGGAGGAAGTTGTTTTCCTAAGGATGTACAGGCCCTGGCAAAATCCGCTGATGAAAATCAATATGACTTCCAGATTCTGAGGGCGGTAATGAAGGTGAATGAAAAGCAAAAGACTGTTCTGGTGGAAAAGTTGTTAAAGTATTATAAAGGTGATTTGAAAGGAAAGCATTTCGCTTTGTGGGGACTGGCCTTTAAGCCGGAAACCGATGATATAAGGGAGGCACCTGCATTATACATTATCGATGATCTTGTTAAGCATGGTGCTACGGTGACTGCCTTCGACCCGGAAGGAATGGCCAATGTCAAGGGGTTGATTGGAGATAAAGTTGGCTTTGCTGAAAATCAATATGAAGCACTTAAGGGTGCAGATGCGTTGCTGATTGCAACTGAATGGTCTGTTTTCAGAAATCCTGACTTTGACAAGATGGAAGAAGTCTTGTCTAACAAGGTGATCTTTGACGGACGTAATTTATATGATCTCCAGAAAATGATCGACCTTGGTTATTATTATAATAGTATTGGCCGTAAATTAATAGACTAATGGAACGTAAAAGAGTTTTAATAACCGGAGCCGCAGGTTTTTTGGGTTCTCACCTGTGCGACAGGTTCATTAAGGAAGGATATGATGTGATCGGTATGGATAATCTGATCACTGGAGATCTTCAGAATATTGAGCATTTATTTGGACTTGAGAATTTTGAGTTTGCACATCATGATGTGTCTAAATTTGTGTATGTGTCTGGAAAACTGGATTATATTCTGCATTTCGCATCGCCGGCGAGTCCAATTGATTATCTGAAGATACCTATTCAGACCCTAAAGGTTGGTTCGTTAGGCACGCATAATCTGCTGGGTCTGGCAAAGAATAAGAACGCAAGGATGCTAATTGCTTCCACTTCTGAAGTTTACGGAGATCCTAATGTTAATCCTCAACCTGAAGAGTACTGGGGTAATGTAAACCCTGTGGGACCAAGAGGTGTTTATGATGAGGCAAAAAGATTCCAGGAAGCCATCACCATGGCTTACCATACTTTTCATGGTTTAGAGACCAGAATTGTCCGGATTTTCAATACCTACGGCCCGAGAATGAGGCTAAATGATGGAAGGGTGCTCCCGGCTTTTATCGGGCAGGCCTTACGCGGCGAAGACCTTACGGTATTCGGTGATGGTTCGCAGACCAGATCTTTCTGTTATGTGGATGATCTGATCGAAGGTATTTACAGATTATTGTTGAGTGATTATGCCCAGCCTGTAAATATCGGAAATCCTGATGAGATCACCATCAAACAATTTGGTGAGGAGATCATCAAGCTTACCGGAACAACTCAAAAACTGGTACTGAGAGATTTACCTGTTGATGATCCTAAGCAACGCAGACCTGATATCACAAAAGCGAGAGAGATACTGGGATGGGAACCGAAGGTAAGCAGGGCCGAGGGATTGAAAATCACCTATGAGTATTTCAAATCATTGCCAAAAGAAGCGCTAACAAACAAAGAACATAAAGACTTTAAAATATATAATCGATAAATAAAAAGATGTCTAAGATATTGGTGACAGGCGGAACCGGCTTCATTGGTTCACATACCGTAGTGGAATTACACAATGCAGGTTATGAGGTGGTGATTGTCGATAATCTATCCAACTCTAACCCGAAGATACTGGATCAGATAGCAGCAATAACTGGTGTTAAACCAGAATTTGTTAAACTTGATCTTTGCGACGAAGAAAAGGTCAAAGCTTTTGCTGCGTTGCACAATGATATTGAAGGTGCAATTCATTTTGCGGCATTTAAAGCGGTAGGAGAATCTGTACAGGAGCCTTTGAGGTATTACAGGAATAATTTCTATTCCCTAATTAACCTTATTGAGGCCTACCAAAGCAAACTGAAGCTTGTATTTTCATCATCCTGTACGGTTTATGGGCAACCGGATGTTTTGCCGGTAACTGAGGAAGCACCTACAAAAAAGGCGGAATCTCCGTATGGTAATACCAAGCAGATCGCAGAAGAGATTTTACAGGAAACTTGTGCTGTAGTGCCTTCCCTAAAGGTAACTTCTCTTCGGTATTTTAATCCTGTGGGAGCTCATGAGTCGTATTTAATAGGAGAATTACCTATTGGTGTTCCCCAAAACCTGGTGCCTTTTATCACACAGTCTGCAATAGGTAAGCGCGGACCGATAACTGTTTACGGGAATGATTATGATACTCCTGATGGTAGTGCTGTAAGAGATTATATCCATGTTGTTGATCTGGCAAAAGCACACGTAGCAGCAATCAAACGCCTTGAAAGCGATAAGGCTGAGTCTAATTATGAAGTGTTTAATCTGGGCACGGGTAAGGGTTCGACAGTTTTCGAGGTGATTGAAGCCTTCGAGAAATCGACTGGTGAAAAGCTTAATTATGCGATCGGGGCAAGACGCGGAGGGGATGTTGAAAAAGTATGGGGGGACGTAACCAAATCTACTGAGATGTTGGGCTGGAAGGCAGAATTGGGTTTGGAAGATATGATGTCTTCAGCATGGAACTGGGAAAAGTATTTAAGAGATAATCCCTTCTAGATGCTGCTAAGTGGGCATAAGGATCTTAAGCTGGAGATCAGGTCTCTTCCCGAAAAGGAAAAAGACAAGCTTTTGCTCAGACTGATTGCCAAAGATAAAGTCCTGACGGAGCATCTTCATTTTAAGTTGCTTGAGGATGAACATGATCTTTTAGAAAGATGCTCGAAGTTGACATTGTTGATAGAAGAAAGCGTCACCGAGCTTTTGAATAGTAAAAAACTGAATTCAAAGGAAACTTTAAGCAGGATGAGAACTCTTATGGGTAGTATAAATCATCATTTCAAAGTGACCAAGGACGTCTATTCTGACCTCGAACTGCGGATTTACTTGCTGAAGCTGACTCCGATTCTTTTCAGTGAGGGGATATTTTCACCCCTGTATAAATTTAATGAAAAACTATACTTTTATTTTGTAAAATCATTGCAAGCGGTGCTCAATAAGTACTATAAGTTACACTCAGATCTTCAATATGATCTGAAAGAATCATTGAATGAAATTTTAAATAAAGTGTACTCCAATAAAACTGCGGCTGTTGCTGAGGAACTTGGATTGCTAAAAGAATTATAGCTCATGAAGAAAATACTAATTACTGGAGGCGCTGGCTTCATAGGTTCCCATGTTGTCAGAAGATTCGTAAATCAATACCCGCACTATCAGATTGTAAATCTGGATAAGTTAACTTATGCTGGCAATCTGGCTAATCTCACCGATGTTGAGGAAATGCCTAATTATAGTTTTGTGAAAGCCGATATCACAGATGCTGCCCAAATTAACCAGCTGTTTCAAACTGAACATTATGATGCAGTAATTCACCTTGCGGCTGAATCTCACGTGGATAGGTCTATAACTGACCCTACAGCTTTTGTGATGACCAATGTGATAGGTACAGTAAATTTGCTTAATGCGGCGAGAGAATATTGGAAGGGTGATTATACAAGCAAGCGCTTTTATCACGTATCTACAGATGAAGTGTACGGTGCGCTTGGTGACACCGGTATGTTCACGGAATCTACGTCTTATGATCCGCATAGCCCTTATTCAGCATCTAAAGCGTCCTCGGATCATTTTGTAAGGGCTTATTATGATACTTATGGGCTTGATGTAGTGATATCTAATTGTTCTAATAACTATGGCTCACATCATTTCCCCGAGAAATTAATTCCTCTTGCTATAAACAACATCAAGAATAATCTACCTGTGCCTGTTTATGGTAAAGGGGAAAATGTGCGTGACTGGCTTTGGGTGGAAGATCATGCAAGGGCAATTGATGTGATTTTTCATCAGGCTAAAAGTGGCCAGACTTATAATATAGGAGGGCATAATGAATGGAAGAACATAGATCTGATTCACTTATTGTGTAAGATTATGGATCGTAAACTTGGGAGAACGGAAGGAGTGTCTGCAAATTTGATCACATTTGTTACTGACAGAGCTGGTCATGATCTGCGTTATGCTATTGATTCCTCTAAATTGCAGAAGGAACTGGATTGGGTTCCAAGTTTACAGTTTGAGGAAGGGCTTACTAAAACAGTCCAATGGTATTTGGATAATGAAGAATGGCTGAAAAATGTAACATCGGGAAATTACCAGGCTTATTACGATAATCAATACCATGGAAGATGATTTTTATGTCATTCGTATCTTAGTGCTTCTACGGGATCAAGCTTTGATGCTTTCTTTGCGGGATAATATCCTGAAACAATTCCTACGAGTACACAGAGTGTGAAGCCACCCATGATCCATTCCCATGGGATCAGGAACTTTCCGCCCATTGAGAAGGAGACCAGGTTTCCTATTGCAATGCCGAGAAATATCCCAAAGGCTCCACCCATGAGGCAGATCATTACTGCTTCAATTAAAAACTGCTTACGGATTACTGATGGATTTGCACCAATTGCCTTTCTTATTCCAATTTCCCTAGTTCTTTCGGTTACTGATACGAGCATAATGTTCATTAGTCCGATGGACGCACCTATTAAAGTAATGGCGCCTATCGCTATTCCTCCAATAACAATGTAGTTTAATTGCTCGAAGAGTGTTTGTGCCATCGCGTCACTCTTGGTAATCTCAAAATTATTAGGTTCAGAGATTTTCACTTTTCGTATATTTCTAAATTCGGCAGTAGATTCTCCAATTGCATTGTCCATTTGATCGGCATTGGGCACGATTACAGTTATAGTATAGGATGGATTGGAGTTAGAATTGATCAGTTTTGCTTTCAAAAGTGGTACATATACAGATCTGTCTCCACTGAAGCCCATACTTTGTCCTTTTGAGACCAGTACGCCAACTACCTTTAATCTGCTGTTACCAACATTGATTACTTTGTCCAGAGGATCTTGGTTTTTGAATAATTTGTCCTTGATTTCACTCCCTATAATACAAATATTGTTCCCCGAAAGGGATTCATTCAGGCTAAAGTTTCGACCTAAGGCCAGATCGAGACCTTGAGAATTCAAGCCATTTTCATCAATTCCCTGGATATTAATGTTGGGGTTGGTTTTTTCAGCTCCGTATTTGGCGGTTGCTCCCCAGCTGGCAAAGACACTGATAGCAACTGCAGCAGGTGCATTAAGTCTTTCCTTGAAACTGGTTGCATCTTCATATTTAATAGACCTGAATGGTTTTGGCCTTTGTCCACCACCACCTATCCTTATGCCTGTTCCCCTGTTTCTGATGGTAAATGAATTGGCACCCATACTGGAAAAGGCCTCTGTCATGCTATTTTTAACGGCATCGAGCGTTGTTAAAATGCCTACTAGAGCAGATAATCCGATAGCAATGATCAATGCTGTGAGCAATGTACGCAGGCGGTTACTTTTTATGGATTGAATTGCAAGTCTTACATTTTCAGCGTAGGTCATTATATAGAAATAAAATTCTTGAAGGGATAAAATTAAAAAAGTCCCGCTGTTGAGACAACGAGACTAGTTATAATGTTACAATCAAATTCTGTTTAAACGGAGAAACTTGTTCCGCAACCACAGGTACTGTTTGCATTTGGATTGCTAAATGTAAAGCCTCTTGAGTTTAGTCCATCCTGCCAGTCTACCTGCATGCCAAGTAAATACATCTGGTGCGCTTTGTGCATAAACACTTTTATGCCATCAATGATGAACTCCTGATCGCCTTCTTTTCTCTGATCAAAGCCCAGCACATAGCTCATGCCTGAGCAGCCGCCACCTTCAACTCCTACACGCAATCCGAACTCTTCAGAAATCTCCTGCTGATCCTTCAATTTAAAAAGCTCCTTAACGGCACCTTCTGTAAAAGTAACCGGAGCGAATGCTGTATCAACTGTAGTATTCATATTGTTATAATTATATTCTGCCGATTGGGTAAATTTTTGTTTTATCACGTAAAGATAAATAATTTGTGGACTTTTGCTGAGATAAAACACTAATTATTACCATATATAAACAAAGCTGAATGGACATAAACCACCTGTTAACAGATATTGCCAAGCTTGCAGGCGGAGGTCTGATCACAGTTTCCGGAGCATACTATCTGGTAAAGCCAGACATCCGGAAATATTTAAAATTGAGATCCGCTCAGTTGCAAAAAGAAGATCGGCCCCAATTGCTCGTGTTTAGATTGCAGGCCCATGAACGGCTGATTCTTTTCATAGAGCGTATAAATCCATCAAATTTATTTATAAGGTTGCATCAAAAGGGTCTCTCAGTGGCTGATCTGCAGTCAGTACTCCTCAGTGAGATCAGGTCAGAATACCAGCACAATGTATCTCAGCAGCTTTACGTTAGTCCTGCGGTATGGGGTGTGGTAAGTAAACTGAAGGATGATACGCTCGCCATGATCAATAATGCGGTACAAAACCTTCCGGCAGATGCAGAGGGGGTTGATCTGAGCAGGAAGATTTTACAACATATGGCTGTGATTCCCGAAAGCCCTTACGATCTTACACTAGAGTTTATTAAGAAAGACATTCAGCAATTGTTTTAGCTATGGAAGAGAAGAAGATCATTACATCATCGGGAATAGAGATAAAAAAGGTATATACGGATCCGATACAGTTAACAGAGGCACCGGGCGAGTTTCCCTTTACAAGGGGTATCCAAAAGGATATGTACAGGGGCCGGCTTTGGACGATGCGGCAATATGCCGGCTTTTCGACCGCTGAGGAGTCCAATAAGCGTTATCATTATCTGCTGGCGCAGGGAACCACAGGGCTTTCTGTAGCCTTTGATCTTCCTACGCAGATAGGATACGATTCTGATCATGAAATGGCAGATGGCGAAGTTGGTAAGGTTGGGGTTGCTATAGATTCACTGAAGGATATGGAGATATTATTTGATGGCATTACACTTCAGAAGATCACGACTTCAATGACCATTAATGCGACTGCATCTATACTTCTGGCTATGTATATAGCGCTGGCGAAAAAACAGGATGCTGACCTCGGTCAGATTTCAGGAACAATACAGAATGATATATTGAAGGAATATGCAGCAAGGGGTACATATATCTACCCACCTCAGCAATCTATGAGGATCATTACTGATATTTTTGAGTATTGTAGTAAAGAGGTGCCTAAATGGAATACGATTTCAATTTCAGGATATCATATCAGAGAAGCGGGTTCGACAGCTGTACAGGAGCTGGCCTTTACATTGGCAAACGGAAAAGCTTATTTGAATGCTGCACTCGAAAAAGGTATGGATATTAATATTTTTGCTAAGCGGCTGTCCTTCTTCTTCAATTGTCATAGTAATTTTTTTGAAGAGATAGCTAAATTCAGGGCGGCAAGAAGAATGTGGGCTAAGATCACAAAGGAGCTTGGAGCTACCGACGAAAAAGCGCAGATGCTTAGATTCCATACGCAGACGGGAGGGTCTACGCTTACTGCACAGCAGCCACTCAATAATGTGATCAGGGTAACCAATCAGGCCATGGCTGCTGTTTTAGGTGGCACACAGTCATTGCATACTAATGGGTATGATGAAGCTTTGTCCTTACCGACTGAGGCGGCTGCAAAGATAGCGCTGAGAACGCAGCAGATAATTGCATTTGAAAGCGGCGTGGCAGATACAGTTGATCCTTTGGCCGGATCTTATTTTGTTGAAAATCTTACAGATGAAATTGAGGCTGCGGCGCAATTGTATATAGATAAGATTGAAGCGATGGGTGGAGCGGTTACTGCGATAGAACAAGGGTATATTCAAAATGAAATAGCTGAGGCGTCTTATCGTTATCAAATTGAAGTGGAACAGGCAAGCAGAATAATTGTGGGCGTCAATAAATTTGCCCAGTCTGTTGAATCGATTCAGGACGTATTTACAATTGATGAATCTATCCGTACCATACAAAAAGTAAAAATTGATCAGCTTAAGGCCGAAAGAAGCTCCAGGGCAGTTGAGGACGCCTTGTTTAATTTACGTGAAGCAGCAGCGGGAACAGTCAATTTAATGCCCTTTATATTGACTGCAGTTGAGGCTTATGCTACGCTTGGAGAAATAGCTGATACCCTTCGTAGCGTTTTCGGAGAATATTAAAAAGTATGTTAATAAATAGTTATCAACACAAAAAATTCAGGTTAAGCAGGGTATGCTACTGCTGCCTAAGTACTTACCAAATAAATGAAAATTAAGTTTTTTTTGTTGATAATTTTTTGAATATTCGATCTCTCGAAACAGCAGTTTTTTTATGCTCGTATCGTCACTGTAAACCAACAAATTATAGAATAACTATGGAAAAAACTTGTACAGAAGTATGGAAGAACTGTCTCCAAATCATAAAGGATAACATTCCGACCCAAAGTTTCAAAACTTGGTTCGAACCAATATCCGCACTTAAACTGGAGGGCAAAGTTCTAACCATACAAGTACCAAGCTTATTCTTTTATGAATGGTTGGAAGAGCATTATGTGGGCCTCTTGCGTAAAACGGTAAAGAAACAATTAGGGGATGAAGGAAGGCTGGAATACAATATCGTTGTGGACAAATCTTCTAATACAGGATCTCCTTATACAACCAATATGCCCAGCAATGGAAATGGCGCGGAAGCAAAGATCCAATCTATGCCAATTCCTGTTTCTATTAACAAGGATATAAAGAATCCTTTTATCATTCCGGGATTAAAGAAACTTAATGTTGATCCTCAGCTAAACTCCAATTATACATTTGAAAATTATATAGAGGGGGACTGTAACCGCCTGGCCCGTTCTGCTGGGTATGCTGTTGCAGCCAAACCAGGTGGGACATCTTTTAATCCGCTTATGATTTATGGTGGGGTTGGGTTAGGTAAGACCCACCTTGCACAGGCAATAGGTAATGAGATTAAACGCAATATGCCGGATAAACTGGTAATTTATGTGTCTTGTGAAAAATTTTGCCAACAGTTTGTTGATTCCCTGAAGAACAATACCATCAATGATTTTGTGAATTTTTATCAGGCTATGGATGTCATTATTATGGATGATGTACATAATTTTGCCGGCAAAGAAAAAACACAGGATATCTTTTTCCATATTTTTAATCATTTACATCAATCAGGCAAGCAGGTAATCCTTTCGTCAGACAAGGCTCCTAAAGATCTGGCTGGTTTAGAAGAACGTTTGCTCAGCCGGTTCAAATGGGGTCTGTCTGCGGATTTACAGATTCCTGATCTTGAAACCAGGATAGCCATTCTGAAAAAGAAAATGTATGCTGACGGAATCGAACTTCCGGCCGAAGTAGTCGAATATGTTGCGCATAACATAGATAATAATGTGCGTGAACTGGAAGGCGCAATGGTATCTTTATTGGCACAATCTACCTTAAATAAAAAAGATATTGATTTGGCTCTGGCTAAGCAGATGCTAAAGAACTTTATTAAGAACACCTCTAAGGAGATTTCCATGGAATATATCCAAAAGCTGGTATGTGAGTATTTTGAAGTTCCTGTTGATATGGTGAAATCCCAGACCCGTAAGCGTGAAATTGTACAGGCCAGGCAAATCTCAATGTACCTCTCGAAAAGTCATACCAAATCTTCATTGAAAACGATAGGTGCTTTCTTCGGAGGAAGGGATCACTCTACAGTGATTTATGCCTGCCAGACAGTAGAAGACCTGATTGATACAGATAAGAAATTTAAAGGCTATGTCCATGACATACAAAAGAAATTAAAGATGAGCTAATAGGCCTATAAGTAAAAAAAAGTCCGCAGAATTATCTTATCTGCGGACTTTTTTTTATAGATGTAATTATACCAGTACATTGAGCTTCATTAGTCCATAAAACAAAGCTGTTGAATGGAGTGCCTGTGCGATTTTATTTTCTTTCAGCAATTGCTTTACTTCTTCAAGGGTATATTCTTCCACATTCAGAATCTCATGTTCATCCAGATGCTGGCTATCTGTTTTTATTCCACCTGTGAGCAAATAGGTAAATGTAACATTGTTTGCTGTTGCAGGGTTCGGATAAGTGGTTGCTATCAGTTCAGCGACTGAAAAGGAGTAGCCAGTTTCTTCAAGCAGTTCTCTTCTGATAGCGAACTCCGGCGCTTCATCACCGTCCATTACTCCACCGGGAATTTC
>DATFQH010000039.1:0-21196 GCA_035264385.1 Pedobacter sp. | reverse complement strand
AACAGTATTTTTAAGCTGTATGCCTTCTGGCTTGGGCAGGCCAATGCATCCCGCAGTTTAATGGAAGGAAAGCTATTCACACCTGAAGAAGCGCTCGAAATTGGATTAGTGGATGAATTGGCAAATCCCGCAAGTATACTTACCGCGGCGGAAAGAAAGATCAGAAAGTACATGGGTATGGAAGGCAATACATGGAGCCAAAGTAAGATCAATATCAGGAAAGATCTTATAGCCGCCACTCAGGCTGATCAAAGTGCTGAGCTTGCCGTGATGCTGCAACAGTGGTGGTCGCCGGCCACCAGAAGCATTCTGAAAACAATTATTGATAACCTAAAAAAAAGATAAGCCATGTTTAATCAGCCAATGTTAAGAGATGATGCCTTAAAAGGGAAAACGATAGTCGTAACAGGCGGGGGAACAGGGTTGGGAAAAGCCATGGGGCTTTATTTTCTTCAGCTTGGCGCCAATCTGATCATTACCAGCAGAAAACTTGATGTGCTGCAAAAGACAGCACTGGAAATGGAGCAGCAAACGGGAGGTAAGGTGCTGGCCATAACCTGTGATGTCCGTGAATATGGCCAGGTTGAAAATGTTCTCGCCGAAAGTATTAAAGCATTTGGAAAGGTAGATGCCCTGTTAAATAATGCGGCAGGTAACTTCATTTCTCCGACTGAGCGTCTGTCTGCCAATGCATTCTCTACTATCATAGACATTGTACTGAAAGGTTCTGTGAACTGCACGCTTGCTTTCGGTAAGCACTGGATCAAAGAAAAGCAGCCTGCCGCTGTGCTCAATATTGTAACCACCTATGCATTTACAGGTTCCGCTTATGTAGTACCCTCTGCGTGTGCCAAAGGAGGCGTACTGGCCATGACCAGATCACTGGCGGTAGAATGGGGGAAATACGGCATCCGTACCAATGCGATTGCTCCGGGGCCCTTTCCAACCAAAGGTGCGTGGGAGAGACTCTTACCTGGAGAACTGGCCACGAAATTTGACTTTAAGAACCGCGTGCCGCTGAAGCGTGTTGGTGATCACCAGGAGCTGGCCAACCTGGCTGCGTTCCTGATCAGCGATTTCGCAGGTTACATAAACGGCGAAGTGATCAGTATCGACGGCGGAGAATGGCTGCAGGGTGCTGGTCAGTTTAACGGACTGGAAGCTATTCCTTAGGAGATGTGGGATGCCTTTGAACAAATGACGCGCTCAGCAAAAGGGAGCTGAACTTACCACCTGATCAATGCGCTGGCCCATGTAAAACCAGAGCCAAAAGCAGCCAGGCACACCAGGTCGCCTTCTTTTATTTTACCTGATTCCCATGCCTCACATAAAGCAATAGGTACAGATGCGGCCGTTGTATTCCCGTATTTCTGAATGTTATTGAAAACCTTATCGTCGCTCAAGCCCAGTAACTGTTGCACATACTGGCTAATCCTTAAATTGGCCTGATGCGGCACGAGCAGGTCAATGTCCTGCTCGGAAAGCTGGTTTGCATTCAGCGCCTCCCTGATCACTTCAGGAAATTTTACTGCTGCCTTCTTAAATACAGCAGGTCCATCCATATAAGGCAGAGCGGCACCATCCTCCAGTTGTTCTCTGGTCATAAATAACCCGCCGAGTTCCTGATCCGGAAATGCAGGTTTAGCACTGAGCCATTTATTGGCATGCGAACCCGGGTAAAACATCGCCAGAAGCTCTGCCTCTGCCCCATCGCTGTGCAGATGGGTGCTCAATATACCTTGATTATCATTTTCTGCAGGCTGTAAGACCACTGCGCCAGCACCATCACCAAAGATGACCGAGACATTGCGGCTTCGTGTTTCAAAATCCATAGCAAAGGAATGTTTCTCACTACCGACCACCAATATATTCTTATACATTCCCGTTTTGATAAATTGATCAGCAACAGAAAGCGCATATACAAAACCGGAGCACTGATTGCGAATATCCAGCGCGCCGATCTCACCCATCTTCATTTCACGCTGCAACAATACACCGCATCCCGGGAAATAATAATCGGGGCTAAGGGTCGCAAATATGATGAAATCAACATCGCCTGCGGTGATGCCAGCACGTCCGATCGCTATTTTTGCAGCTTCTACACCCATAGTCGTCGTGGTTTCTTCCAGCCTATCTGCAAAGCGCCGTTCCTTTATACCAGTGCGTTCCTGAATCCATTCATCATTGGTATCCATAAACCGGGAAAGATCGTTGTTCGTATAAACGTTTTTCGGCACATAACAGCCTATGCCGGCAATTTTAGAACGGTGCATTATATTTTAGGTTAGATACAAATTTTAGTCAAAAATAACTTTACCTGCAACATTATTTGAAATTAGCTTATTTTTGTATTATGTCTACAGAAACAAAAGAAGAAACATTTACACTTGAGGAAATCCTTACTTCGCTAAAAACCGTTCACCGACTCATTCTTTGGAACGATGATGTAAATACTTTTGAGCATGTAATTAACTGTATGATGAAATACCTTGATTATTCGGAGCATCAGTCTGAAAAAATTGCATGGGAAGTTCACAATAAAGGAAAATGTGCAGTTCTGGAAGGTTCGTTTAACGAAATGGAGATATTTCGGAAAATTTTACAGCAGGAAGGACTGACCGTTTCTGTGGATTGATGATGTAATAAAATAGTTACGCCCCTCCTTTTAAACTTACTGGCCGTTTCTTTGTCTCTTCACTACACAATTGACAAAAAAAGATTTACAATGATGAAATACCCAGGCCTGGTCTTGTTGCTAATATTTACGATGTTTGTTGCTTCTGATCCATTAAGTGCGCAAACAACTGGCGGCAAAATCACCGCAAAAATAGTTGACGCCCAATCTAATGAGACCATCCCGTTTGCAAGTGCCGCCCTGATTGACAGGAAAACAAAGGCTATTGTAAAGGGCGCACAAACAGATGCCGACGGAAACCTTTCCATTACAGGCCTGCCAAAAGGCATATTCACCTTCAAAATAAGTTATGTTGGTTATCAGACGATGGTAAGAGACTCGGTTTCCATTACCGGTGCGTCCATTGACTTTGGGACAATTAAGATGAAAGTCGCAAAAGGCACGGTCTTAAATGAGGTTAAGGTAACCGGACAAAAAAGCGCGATACAGCTGGGCATAGATAAGAAAATCTTCTCCGTAGATCAAAGTTTGGTAAGCGAAGGCGGGTCTGCCTCCGACTTGCTTCAGAATGTTCCATCTGTACAGACAGACATCGATGGAAATGTGAGTTTAAGAGGTTCAAGCGGTGTTCGTGTGCTGATAGATGGCAAGCCTTCCCTTATTGCAGGTGGTAATATCGCGCAGATCCTGCAGTCCATTCCCGCCAGTTCGATCGAAAGCGTAGAACTGATCACCAATCCATCTGCAAAGTACGATGCCGAAGGGCAATCGGGCATCATCAATATTGTGTTGAAAAAGAATAAAAAGCTGGGGTTGAACGGATCTCTGGCACTTACCGCAGGTAACCGTGATAACTACAATGCCAATACCAGCCTCAGCTTCCAGAACAGCAAGGTTAATATTTATGGCAATTACAGTTACAGATATGGCAATCGCAATGGGGGTGGCTTTAGCAATATCTTCTATAAAAGCCCGCAACTTGAAACCGTATATGCGAATCAGAATACCGACGGAACTTCGCTTGATAAAGGCCATAATGTTAAGGCTGGAATGGATTATTACGTCGCAGAAAAAAGTGTTCTTAGTTTTTCAGGAGGCTTCAACATAAGAGATAATGACCGAAATGAATTGCTTAGCATTGATCAGCTGGACGCCCTTAAGAATCCGGTCAGCCTTAGCAAAAGGAACAATTCGAACCTGGGGTCGGGTGGCAGTTACGACCTGAACCTGGACTTTAGCCAGAAATTTAAAAACCCAAAACAGGAACTGACCTTCAATGTAAGTTTCTCGGAAGGAGACAATGACAATTATCAAATCTACGATACTGACATCTATAATGTCAATGGTGAAGATGTAAACTCGTTTCCTGACATCCAGCACAACGACGGTTACGGCTTTAATAGAAATTACAATATACAAACGGATTATACCATGCCTGTCGGCAAACTAGGTAAGATCGAAGCCGGTTACCGAAGTCAGATCCGCTTTTCGGAGAACAGCACTTATTCAGAACTGCGTGACATATTAAGCGGAACTTATTTCACAAACCTGGCGCTTACCAATGAATTCAACAATAAGGACCAGGTTCACGCCCTCTATTTCAATTACCAGAACCAGATCGGAAACTTCGGCTACCAGTTAGGCGTTAGGGCAGAAGATGCAAAGCTGGACACCCGTCTGGGTATATACGATGCATTTGGTGATCTGAGTTATACACCGGGAAAAGTGGCCTACACGCGTCTTTACCCCAGTGTGTTTCTGACACAGAAATTTAAAGGTGAACAGCAGGTGCAGCTTAGCTATAGCAGAAGGGTAAACCGGCCGAGAGGATGGGATACCAATCCTTTTCTCGACGTTTCCGACCCTTTAAACTATCGCAGAGGCAATCCTAACCTGAAGCCTGAAGATGTACATGCATTTGAACTGAGCTACAGCAAATTCTGGCCTAAAGTAACGCTTACTTCTAGCGCGTACCTGCGTCAGACCAACGATGTGATACAGAGGATAAGAACAGAACCTGACGAAAACGGCGTCACCATTACCACACCTCAAAACTTAACAAGGGACTACTCTAGTGGTTTTGAACTGATTGGCCGCGTAGATGTGGCAAAAGCCTGGAACTTCACAGGCAATGTGAACTTTTACCAGAATAAGATCATTGGTGTCCCGGCATTTGGAATAGTGGAAAATTCCGGTTTTAGCTGGAATGCCAACCTGACCAATAACTTTGTATTGCCATATAACGTCACGTTACAGATCAAGGGCGATTATCGCGCGGCAGAGGTAATGGCGCAGGGGAAAAGAAATGCGATGTATGGTGTAGACGCAGGAGCCAGATATGATTTTAAGAATAAGAAGTCATCTTTGAGTTTAAATGTAAGGGATGTTTTCAATACGCGCGCATGGAGTATGACCACAGACGCCAACAATACCATAATAGATTTCAGGCGTAGAATGCAGGGAACAATGGCTAATCTGACTTACTCTTATCGTTTCGGAAAGACAGATTTTACATCAAAAAAGAAAAAACCAGATCAGCAGGAGATGCGTCCTGATGAAGAATCATTTTAAAGGATGAAAGAAAGCCTGCTCCTGTTTTGCTTTTCGATGATTACTTTCTATGTCATTGCACAGGATAAAGGTACGATATCGGGCAAGGTAGTGGAGCAGATAGGCGGACTTCCTATTCCCGCGGCAGTTGTGGCACTTTATACCGCTGCATCGGAACAACCGTTCATTACATCGCGAACAGATGAAGATGGTTTTTTCAAGATTCGCCCCTTAAAATATGGCACTTATTCCATCAAGATAAGTTATATAGGTTTTACTCCGCTGGTGATAAAAGATATTTCACTCACTGAAAAAGCCGCTGAAAATAAACAGAACACCTTAAAGCTCGTTGCAGATCAGACCAATTTAAATGAAGTTACCATAACTGCCGAAAAACCTTTGGTGCAGTTTGCGGCTGACATGATGACCTACAATGTAGAAAAGTCTATTCTGGCAGAAGGAAGTACAGCCACCGACATTTTAAAGAATGTACCAATGGTAGAGGTTGATCTCGACGGCAATGTCGCTATCTCCGGAAAAAGAAATACCCGGGTATTCATAGATGGCAAACCTTCAGACTATATGACTTCGAATATTGCAGACCTGCTGAGTGTACTGCCCTCAGATGCCATAGAAAAGATCGAGGTAATGACCAACCCGCCGGCAAAATATTCAGCAGACGGCGAAGGCATCATCAATATCGTATTGAAAAAGAACTTCAAGATCGGACTTGGCGGCAATGCAGGCTCAAGGGTAGGCCTTCAGGGAAATACAAACCTCAATTCCGGGGTTTCCTATAAGAGCAAGACCTATTCCATAAATGGTGGCGCCGCTTACCGTTTTGATCCGAGAAGAAATACCAATCAAAACTACAGAAACAACTTCTTTCCTGATACCACCTTCTATTTCAACAATTTTAATGACAACAAAAATACTGGAACCGGCGGCGATTATAGGGTGAATTTGGACTGGAATGTCACCAAAAGCCAAAACCTGAGAATCACTTCCAGCTTCAACCACAATGGAAATGAAAGCAATGCAGCAGCCTACAATCAATACCTGAATGATCAGGGCATCGAAAGCAGTGTCCAGAACCGGATTACAAATGCCGATATAAAGAGCCGCAATTTTGTTTTTGATACGGATTATGAACTCAATGTAGATACCAACGGAGGCCGGCTCTCTGCAGGGCTCACCTACAACGACAACCTGAGCAATAATAAAAGGCTGCAAAACCGGACCTTTATCCCCGCTGCCCGCAACCCACAGCAGCAGGAAAACTACAACGGGATTACCAACGACGGCCTGACCTTCAAGTTGGACTTCAATAAACCCATATTTAAGAAAAGAGACAATTTAGAAGCAGGTCTGGGTTACAATTACCGAAACAATGACAATGACCAGCGGATTCAAAACTTTGACTTCAATACGCAGCAATATGTAGCAGACCAAAAACTGACCAGCCAATTCCTTTATAAAGAGGATATCTATTCTGCCTATACGGCTTACAACCTGAGAGGAAAAAATTGGGGAGCCAAGGCGGGTCTGAGAGGCGAGCTTACAGCCGTCAAATTTGAGCTTTCTTCGGGAGAAAACTATGTAATAGACCCTTACTTGAGTCTATTCCCCAGTTTTTCTATCAACAAGACATTCAGGCAGCGTTACAATATCGGAGCTTCTTATAGCGTGAGAGTCAACCGGCCAAGGGAAAATTCATTAAATCCGCAGGTGAATAATAACGACCCGCTCAATATCAATTATGGAAATCCTGACCTTTTACCTGAACTGACGCATCAGATGGACGTCACATTCAATTTATACGGCAAGCGCTGGAGTTTCACCCCAAGACTGGCCTATTCGAGCAGAAGTGCAGTAATCGAGCGCTATAGAAGTGTTATGCAAACAGGGATTTCAGAAACCACATTTGATAATGTAGCATCAAATAAAGAGTTCGGCCTCTTCCTGAATGGCAATTACCGCCCATATAAAACTATTTCTACAAATGCCACTGTCAGCTTCAGCCGGGCCACTTACAAATCCAGCCTCAACGGCTCATTGAACAGAACAGGTAAAAACCTTAGGGGCAGTTTTGGCATGTCTATGGAACTGCCGCTCAAGACTGCATTTGAAGGTAACATCAACTACTACAATAACATTTCGGCACAGGGCAGGAACAAAGGCTCGATCTCTACATGGATGGGCGCAAGGAAGGTCTTTCTCAAAAACAAACTGAATGCACGCGTAAGCATCACCGATCCTTTTGGGAAAAGCAACAATTATTCTTTGAGCGAAGGCGTCAATTTCAGGTCGGAGAACTTCTACACCAGTAACTCGAGCAACGTGACGTTGAGCCTCAATTACCGCTTTGCAAGGATCAGCAAGACTAAGCCAATTCCACCTCCCCCTCAGCCATAAGATAATTCCAAAATTTGTATATTGGCACTATGGAAGACATCAACCCCTGGGTAACTATAGAAAGCCATAAGATTTATGAAAACAACTGGATCGGATTAACCGAGCATCAGGTCATCAATCCATCAGGAGGCAAAGGAATTTACGGTGAGGTTCATTTTAAAAATTATGCAATTGGAATATTGCCGCTCGATGACGAGCTGAATACCTGGCTTGTCGGGCAATACCGTTTTCCGCTGAAAGCCTATAGCTGGGAAATCCCAGAAGGCGGAGGGCCATTGGAATCTGACCCACTGGAAAGCGCGAAACGCGAACTTGCAGAAGAAACCGGGCTTACCGCAACAGACTGGATCGAACTTCAGCGCATGCATTTATCTAACTCGGTGAGCAATGAACTGGCTATCATCTATGTGGCCAAGGGGCTAAGCGCAGGCAGTTCCTCACCGGAAGAAACTGAGCAGCTGGTGATTCGCAAACTTCCCTTTGAATCAGCCTACCAAATGGTGGTAAACGGAGAAATTACCGATAGCATGAGCGTTGCTGCTATACTTAAAGTCAAAATCCTGATCCTAGAAGGACATTTGTAAGCGAAATATCCTATTATTGCATTGCTTTTTATTGATGAATTATGAATAAGCTTTTAGGTTATATCTTCAGCCCTTTATTTTATATTTCCTTCCTGCTCACACTGGTCGTCTTCCAGCCCGTCCAATGGATCTGTTACCGGTTTTTCGGATACAGGGCCCACAAAAAAGCGGTAGATATCCTCAATTTCTTTCTTACCTATTGTGATCTGCTCCTGGGCTCATCAGTAACGTTTAACAATCGGCAGGACCTGCCGCTGAACAGGCCTATAATCTTTGTGGCCAATCACCAAAGTATGTACGATATCCCTGCCCTGATCTGGTTTCTTAGAAAATATCATGTCAAATTCATCTCCAAGATAGAGCTGACCAAAGGCATACCCTCCATTTCTTTCAACCTAAAATATGGCGGTGGAGCAAACATAGATCGAAAAGACAGTAAACAGGCCGTATCTGAAATAATTAAACTGGGAAGACGTATGAAGGAGCATACCTGGTCTGCCATGATCTTTCCAGAAGGCACGCGCGCTAAAGACGGCCGACTGAAGCCTTTTCAGGTAGGAGGTATTGCCACTTTATTAAAGGTAGTTCCCAATGCACTGATCGTGCCTGTCGCCATAGAAAATTCCTGGAAGATCGTGCAGTACGGCAGTTATCCCCTGAGTTTCGGAGAAAAACTCCGCTGGACGGTATTGGCACCCATTGAACCTTCAGGGATCAATGCAGAAGAAGTTGTACTTGAGGCCCAGAAGGCGATCAGAACAAAACTGAAGCAACTTTAGCGACCTGCTGTCAGATATTTTTATTGTCGATATGCTTAAAGAATTCGTCTCTGTAGGTATCACCTATCGGGATCACCTTGCCACAAATAGAAATCCTGCTGCGCTCTATGCTCTCAATTTTATCTAATGAAATGATATAAGATTTATGTACCCTGATGAACTTTCCGGCAGGCAGCGTTTCTTCCATCTTTTTCATATTCTGCAATGTAATGACACGCTCAGATCTTGTATAAATAGAAATATAGTCCTTCAATCCTTCGATGTATAAAATGTCATCCAGCTCAATTTTCTGAATCTTATGTTCTGTCTTAACAAAGATAAAGTCCTGTACCGTATTGCTTACCGAAGAAAAAGGCGCAGAAGTAACCACAGGCTGCGGTGCAGGAATGGACTCTACTGTCTTAGCCTGATTATGTACCTTCTCTACGGCCTTATAAAATCTGTCAAAAGCAATTGGCTTCAGCAGATAATCAGATACATTAAGATCATAGCTTTCCAGGGCATATTGCGAATAAGCAGTGGTCAATATATAATGCGCCTTGGAATTGGCAATTTTAAGAAACTGTATCCCGGTCAGTTCGGGCATTTGAATATCCAGAAACACAAGATCTATACCCCCGGCTTGTACCAGCTGCAAAGCTTCAATAGCATTCTCGGTTCTCTTAACCAATTCAAGAAAGGGAATCTTAGAAACATAATCTTCTATGATATCAAGTGCAAGAGGCTCATCATCAACTGCAATACATTTTAACTTTGTCATATGTCAAGCATTAATTCACTGGTATAATGGGTAGCCGAATTTACGATATTTAATTTATACCTGTCGGGATAGAGTAGCTGTAAACGCCGCTCCACATTATTCAGACCCACCCCACCCATTTCATCCTTATTATATTTATTCTTTTTATTGGTAATACTGAAGTGCAGGATCTTCTGGTTGGCAATGATATTTATCCTGATTGGATTTTTCGGATCGTTCGCAATGCCATGCTTAAATGCATTTTCTACAAATGAAATCAATATTAAAGGCACGATCTGCTGGTTGTCTATCTCTCCGTTCATTGTAAATTCGACCGCGGCGCCATCTTTAAATCTAAGCTTCTGCAGTTCTATAAAGCTCTGTACATATTCTATCTCCTTACTGAGAGAAACCCAGCTGTCGTTGCTTTCATAGATCATGTACCGCATGATCTCTGATAGTTTCAATATCGCATCCGGAGTCTTATCCGATTTCTGGTAGGCCAGGGAATAAATGTTGTTCAATGAATTGAAAAGGAAATGCGGATTTAGCTGCGACTTTAGAAACTGCAGTTCCATTTCCTTACGTTCACGCTCAAGATTACGCTGAACACGCTCATTGCCAAACCAATCTATGGCAAACTTAAGCAAAGAACTAACCACAACAAAAAACCCCGAAAAGAACAAAGCACCTATCGCATACTTTAGTATAGAACTATAGGCTACAGTCCCCTGATCACCCGGATAAGCCAAAAGAATATCAGCATTCAGACTGGCAACTACGGTCTTAAGAATACACATCACGATAATCAGGAGTACAATAGAGACAATGTAAAGTCCATATTTTTTTTGCTCCTTCACCAGAAGTGGAATAAGCAAGGTATAATTGATATAAAAAATCGAAATATTGATGAGACCCGAATATCCATAGATGATCCCTATCTCATTAATGCTGAAAGTGCGGCGGTTAAAAACGACTTCCAGAATAAGCAGGGAAGCGATAAGCGCCCAGAAGACAACATGAACTACAACCGGCCTTTTATTCTTCATCAATGTAAGCTATCATCCTCCAAATTAAATTAATCCTGACATTTTTGGCACCACATTCGACGAACTGGCATTTTTCTTCTACCAAATCGACAAATAAAACATTCAATTGCAAAACTATTCATTTTGGGTGTTGATCTAGAATAATATGCACTTGGTCTAAAAGATTTTAGCAGGATTATTTTTATCATTCTCTTTGTTTCATGAAACAGGGACAACAAGCTCCTGAAAAAAACAAAATCAAAATAAATAAAGATTATGGAATCGACAGCAGTTTATCAAACCTTGAATACTTCAAATCATTTCGAACTAACTGCCTTAGTACTTAAAATAAAAGATACGATAATGAAAAAATTAACAAATATCTCGCCTTTCTTATTACTGCTGGTTCCTGTCTTTGTAATGATGCTGGTCGTATTTACCGCCGGTAATAACATCAGAAATGAAGAGATTGCTATGAAATCCTCTTCAAAAGGAGCTGTAGCCAAATTAGACAGTGCGTTTAGAAAATAAAAAAGTATGGCCGGTCATGAGTAGATAAAACGGCACCATCATATTTAAAATAAGTTTAGTTTTAGTTAATAGTAAATGTGGCAGGTGGATTCCTGCCATTTTTTTTGCTCTCCATTTTCCTCCTCCTGAAAATAAAATGTAATAATATTTTGAAAACTAAAATATTAGTTATAAGTTTATACTAAAGTCTTAGTTGTACCAGGTTATCGCACATTAATCTGGTTTGCAGACCGGTAGAAACAGAAAAGAAGTTATGGAAATTAAGGATTTAACAAAGGCAGAAGAACAAATCATGCAAATTGTATGGCAAATAGAGAAAGGATTCGTTAAAGACGTAATGGATCTGCTGCCAGAACCAAAGCCGGCCTACAATACCGTATCCACAATTATCAGGATACTGGAAGTAAAAGGTTTCATAGCACATGAAGCTTTCGGAAAGGCCCACAAATATTATCCGCTCATTAGCAAGGAAGATTACAAACGCCACGCTACAGAAAAGCTGCTGGGCGGCTATTTTGAAAACTCCGTAGAAAGTATGTTCTCCTTCTTTGTGAAAGAAGAAAAGCTCGACCTCAGCGATGTCGATGAAATCCTTAAAATGATTAACAAAATTAAAAACCGACCAAGATGAACTGGGCACATTACATCCTTCAGGCCAACATCTACCTCATCGTATTTTATGGCTTCTACAAGTTATTGTTAGACAAAGAAACTTACTTCATGCTCAACAGGATCTACTTGCTTTCTGCGGGGATACTGTCATTGTCCATCCCGTTTGTAAGGTTTGAATGGTTTACCACGCAGCCTGTCGCACAACCCGTTTATATGGGTGTCGATCAGCTCAATGAGTTGCTGATGCTTGCCCAACCAGCACAGGAGGCCCCCGATCTTTTTACAGCGGGCAATATTGCCGTAGCCATTTACATCACCGGCCTACTGGTCTTTATATTTAAACTCCTTTTCCAGCTGCTTGCCATCCGAACGCTTTTTGCCAGGTCGGCCAGTGGCGTTGCGTTTTCATTCTTCAATAAAAAGATTGTCGACCATCAATTGCCCGGGCAGCAGACCATTCACAAACACGAAGAGATTCACATCAGGCAAATGCACACGCTGGATGTATTGTTCTTCGAGATCATTAGCATCTTAAACTGGTTCAATCCGATCGTTTACCTGTACAAGCGAACAATCAAAAACATTCATGAATACCTTGCAGATGAAGAAGCTGCGAGATTTCAGGGTGATAAAAAGGAGTATGCCCTGTTGCTGCTCAGCAGCGCATTCGGTGTCAACCCACACAACCTGACCAACAGTTTTTTCAATAAATCGCTCATCAAAAAAAGAATTTTTATGCTCCACAAAGAAAGATCCACAAAAACAGCCATCATGAAATACGGATTGTTTGTACCGCTGTTTGCCGTCGCACTCATCCTGTCTTCAGCGACTATACGTAATAATGAAGAGATCAGGGAGGTCGCAGACAAGCTTCCGTTAGAAGCACCAATCAATACTGTAAAAGCAATGGTCTCAGAAGCCGCAGCCAAGGCTGAACCAACCGACTGGAAAAACTTTTATACGCATATGCAGAGAACAATACGATATCCGGCGATGGCACAGGAAAACAAAACGACAGGCCATACCCAGATCAAGTTCAATGTCTCTAAAGGAGAAGTGGAAGGCGCAAACCTTGCCGGCCCTTCCTTAGGGGACGGCTGCGATACAGAAGTCATGAGGGCAATCTTATCCTATCCTAACTTTAAGAAGGTGCCTGATGGAAAATACGTGATCAAAATAGCCTTTACCCTGCACGATGACGGACAGCAAAACTATGTTGTAAAAAACAAAGACCTCCCCGCAGTGCCAGGCTATACCGCACTCAGCGAGATCGTGATCAGAGGGTATCTTGCCAGGAATAAGTCCGGTATCGACATGAGTAAACTTGAATCAGACGGAAGCGGAAAAGTCCACGACTTTACTTCACTCGATAAGGCTCCTGCCTTTCCTGGGGGAATGGACATGTTCTACAAGTACATTCAAACAAACGTGAAGTATCCTAAGGAAGCTCAGGAGCAGAACATTCAGGGTAAAGTATTTGTTAGCTACACAGTAGAAACCGATGGTACCCTCTCTGATATTAATGTAGAAAGAAAAGTCGGCCACGGCCTTGATGAGGAAGCAGTCAGAGTAGTTAGGGAAAGCCCGAAATGGATACCAGGTGTGAAGGACAATATGAAAGTGAGGGTGAAATATCATATGCCAATATCCTTCTCGCTATCAAGTGGCCTGGCAGAAGATGCTGAAAACAAGGCGAGAGGCATAGACACCACGAAAAAATTCTCTGCCCCGGGCCTACGCGGCTCTGTAAACATCGGTGGTTTACAAATCAAAGCCAGAGAAATGCCTGCATCATCCCCGACATCCCCTCTTTATGTAGTTGACGGTGTTTCGCTGAACCCGGAACAAGGAGCAAAAGGTGAGTCGCCATTAAGCACCATACCTCAGGACAATATTCTAAGCATAGAAATTCTGAGAGACGCCACTGCGGAGAAACTCTATGGTGCCGCAGCAGCAAAGAACGGCGTGATCATCATTACTACAAATTTGAAGAAACCCGTAAAACCGGATGAAGAGAAAAAGACAGAAAAGAAAAAGAACTGATCAATGCTCCAATAATAATTAACGCACTCATGCGCGCTCAAATTTCTTTACACACAAAGGCCGGACTAATTTAGTCCGGCCTTTGTGTGTAATACCCTTGTCTCGTAGTATAAAACTATTAAATATCTTCCTCAGATACAAATTTTGCAGAATAAAAATCTCTGTTCATCCTTGCGATATTTTCCAGAGAGATTCCCTTAGGGCATTCGGCTTCGCAGGCTCCGGTATTGGTACAGTTTCCAAAACCTTCCGCATCCATCTGGGCAACCATGCTTTGCACCCTTCTGTAGCGCTCGGGCTGCCCTTGCGGCAATAAAGCAAGCTGAGATATCTTGGCAGAAACAAACAGCATTGCAGAAGCATTCTTACACGTTGCCACACACGCACCGCAACCAATACAAGCGGCAGCTTCAAAAGCAGCATCAGCCTGATTTTTAGGAATCGGCAGGTTATTGGCATCCTGTGCGTTACCGGTATTTACCGAGACGAAACCACCGGCAGCGATAACTCTGTCAAAAGCCGTTCTGTCCACAGTCAGGTCCTTGATCACCGGAAATGCCTTCGCCCTCCATGGTTCTACCACGATAGTATCGCCATCTTTAAAAGAGCGCATGTGCAGCTGGCAAGTCGTTACCAGATCCTTCGGCCCGTGCGGACGGCCATTGATGAACATTGAACACATTCCGCAGATTCCCTCACGGCAATCGTGATCAAACACAATGGGCTCATCGCCCTTAGTAATCAGCTGCTCGTTCAGCACATCGAACATTTCCAAAAAAGACATATCAGGCGAAATATCAGACACCTTATAATCTACCAAAGCACCTTTGGTCTTGTTATTTTTCTGACGCCAAACTTTCAGCGTTAAGTTCATATTTCCTGTACTCATGATATTGTACTATTTATAACTTCTTTGTGCTACTTTAATATTTTCAAACTTCAGCTCTTCCTTGTGCAGCTCAAAGTTCACTCCTTCTTTAAATTGCCAGGCTGCCACGTAAGCATAGTTTTCATCGTCACGCAACGCCTCACCTTCTTCTGTCTGGTACTCTTCACGGAAGTGACCACCACAACTTTCGTTACGGTTCAGCGCATCGATACACATCAGCTCGCCCAGTTCGATAAAGTCTGCCACACGGCCGGCTTTCTCCAGCTCTGTATTTAACTCATCAGCGGTTCCCGGAACACGAACGTCTTTCCAAAATTCAGCACGCAATGCCCTGATTTCCTGTATTGCTTCATTTAGCCCTTTTTCATTACGCGCCATCCCACATTTCTCCCACATGATGTGGCCTAATCTCTTGTGAAAATGATCCACAGATTTGGTTCCTTTGATATTGATGAGTGTATCCAAAATTCCTTTTGCCCTGGCCTCAGCCTCAACAAAGGCAGGATGGTCTGTAGGAATCGCCTTTACAGAGATCTCTTTAGACAAATATTGGCCAATGGTATAAGGTAATACGAAATAACCGTCTGCCAGACCCTGCATCAGTGCCGACGCACCCAAACGATTGGCGCCGTGATCGGAGAAGTTGGCTTCTCCTGTGCAATATAAGCCCGGTACACTGGTCATCAGGTTATAATCAACCCAAAGGCCACCCATGGTATAATGTACCGCAGGGTAAATCCGCATTGGTGTCTCGTAAGGATTCTCACCAGTAATCTGGGCATACATATCAAACAGGTTACCATATTTCGCTTTGATCACCTCTGTACCTAAACGCATACAGGTATCTTTATCCGGATTGTGGTTGCCCGACTTGGAAGCCTCTATCTTTCCATAACGTTCGGTGTTCGCTTTAAAATCCAGGTATACCGCAAGCTTAGAAGCACCGACGCCATATCCTGCATCGCAACGTTCCTTGGCAGCCCTCGAAGCCACATCACGCGGAACCAGGTTACCAAATGCGGGGTAACGGCGCTCCAAATAATAATCTCTTTCATCCTCAGGAATTTCCGACGCCTTACGGTTATCGTCTTTTTTCTTAGGCACCCAGATTCTGCCGTCATTACGGAGTGACTCCGACATCAGGGTGAGCTTACTCTGGTGATCTCCCGAAACCGGGATACAGGTAGGGTGGATCTGCGTGTAGCATGGATTGGCAAAATAAGCACCTTGCTTGTGTGCTTTCCAGGCCGCAGTAACATTGCTTCCCATGGCATTTGTAGACAGGTAAAATACGTTTCCGTAACCACCCGTCCCAAGCACTACCGCATGGCCAAAATGACGCTCAATCTCTCCGGTGATGAGGTTACGAGCAATGATACCACGTGCCTTTCCATCGATCTTAACCACCTCCAGCATCTCATGACGGGTAAACATTTCTACCTTACCCATACCAATCTGGCGCTCTAAAGCAGAATAAGCACCCAGCAATAATTGCTGACCAGTCTGACCGGCAGCGTAAAAAGTTCTTTGAACTTGTGTACCACCAAATGAACGGTTATCGAGCAAACCTCCATACTCTCTGGCCAGAGGTACGCCCTGCGCCACACACTGATCTATAATGTTCGCACTTACCTCCGCCAAACGATGAACATTGGCTTCGCGGGCACGATAATCACCACCTTTAATGGTATCGTAAAACAAACGGTAAACGCTGTCACCATCGTTTTGATAATTTTTCGCAGCATTGATACCACCCTGAGCAGCAATAGAGTGCGCTCTGCGTGGTGAATCCTGGAAGCAAAAACATTTAACTTTATATCCCATTTCAGCCAAAGTCGCTGCTGCCGAAGCACCCGCCAGACCTGAGCCAACAATGATCACTTCGATGGTCCTTTTATTTGATGGATTAACCAAAGGCACAGAAGACTTAAACTTAGTCCATTTTCCGGTTAATTCGCCTTCCGGTATATTTGAATTAAAATCTGACATATCTTTTGTGCTAAAATTATTTAATAAGGCCCAGGTACATAGCTACCGGCATGGCCGCGAAGATCAGTGAGATGAGAATAGAGAACCATACACCAACCGATTTAATGATTGGCGTATATTTTTTGTGATTCCATCCCAGCGTCTGAAATGCTGATGCAAAGCCGTGCAGCAGGTGATAGGCCAGTGAAATCATTGCCAGTACATAAAGCACCACCAGAAATGGATTTTTAAAAGTTTCAACCATAACCGCAAAAAGATCGTGGTGGCCATTGGCATCTACAGTAGGGATACCTGTAAATCTAGACATCACCCAGAATTTAGAGATGTGGACGATCAAAAAGACCAGCAGTAGAGTCCCCAGCAGCCCCATAGACCGTGAATACCACTTGCTGTTTGCAGCACCGTTGGTTACAGCATATCTTTCGGGTCTTGCCGCACGGTTCAACACCAGCAGTCTGTACCCCTGAACTGCATGAGCAATCAGCCCGGCAAAAAGTACCACTTCCATTGCCCTGATGATCCAATTGGTGCCCATGAAATGTGCGCCCATATTGTAGGTCAGACCCCCATCATTAACAAAGATCAGCGAATTGAGGAAACAATGCACCAAAAGAAAGGAGATAAGGAACAGGCCGGTAATACCCATTATTAATTTTTTTCCTATAGACGAGGAAAAAGCGTTTCCGAAACTAGCCATTAGAATAATTGTTTTTTAGTTCTGTTGTGCAAAAGTATTTAATAAAAGAATTAATTTGTAAATCCCAAACACAAAATGCAGGTAATTAAGCTATTTAGAAACATTCTACGATTACAATAGAATGATAAAGCAAAAAAATTAAGGCGATTATTTATAAATTAGTCATGCACATCTTTTAACGCACCCGGATCAAAGATATAATGATAGGCTTCAGTCCTGCCTGCATTTGTAACGACAAAACGCACCCGCTCCGCGGCAAAAGGAACCTCGGCCATGACCAGCCAAATCATACTGACCAGATTTCCATACTGCTCTATCAGCGGCTTGCTGTTGTCCATGAGGATCACAATATCACCATCTTCATTGATCACGGCATTCCATTCCAGCAGATTGGAATGCATAAAAGCTACAATGCCTTGCTTAAAACTCATCATTCAGTTTATTTTTATGAATTAGTTAGTACATACTATACATCTCCTACTGTACTCCCATTGAGCAGAAGCGGGCCTAAACCGCATCAGGGCTGGCCTTGTTTCGGAAAACAGATGCCTTTACGCGAAGCTGTTACGGAACTGGACCGGACTGCTACGAAGCTGGAGGCTCTAACGTGAGTAGCAGCACTATCTTAGCAGGGTAGCTGCTCAGTCGGGCGGACAGAGGATCAGGGCATAAAGAATCTTGATCTGTAGTTCCATTTTCTGTTCCTAACGCTGATATTATACGGAATTCGGTTAAAGAGGACCTGGGTTTCTTGATGCGTTATATTTTCTTACGAACGCTGTTAAACGCAAAAAGCGTGACACCCCGCCTACTGTCCTGGAGGTCCTGAGAGACGGACAAACGAATAAGCAAGGCTCACGCTTTTTACAGCGCAGGCAATTGTCACTTATTCTCTAGTTTGTTTGAAAATTCTCAGGTTTCCAATTCGAGATTCTTAGTGCTAAATGCTCCAAATATTTTGAAGATTTGGCGAATATAATATTACTTGTTACATACCATTTTGTTATGCGCAAAGGTATACAAGAAACAGGCAGCGACTAAACCCTGGGGCCAGGTTTTTTTTAAAATACGCTGGTCGTTATCATTGTCTTAACAATTTATAAGCTTTGTCATCCAGAAGTAAAATGGACATTGCTCCGGTACATACCAATAAAAAAGGGCAGTGATAATATCATCACTGCCCTTTTTAAATAATATTAACTTGGTCCTGAATAAATTACGATCCTTGATATTCAGCAAACTTCACTTTGCCGATTAATTAACGCTATAAGTAAACGTTCCCTGCGGGCCAACACCTGTTATGGTCGTCATTCCATTTCTCGAAGCAGGCAAGGCACTTTCAACGTCTTTCGAACTGTTTACCGGCTTCCCGTTCACAGCAGTGATCACTACACCCTTAGGCACTTCCCAGTAGTCAAATAGTTTCCCTTCTTCAGTGCCTGTTACCACTACACCATTTTTTACGCCATACTTAGTTTTAAGCGCTGTAGAAGCAGGAGCGAATGAAGCGCCCAATTTATCCAGGCTTGTACCTGTAGGTTTTACCGCAGCAACTGATGGTTTCTTTTCAGCGGCATCGGGCGCACCTTTTAAAGTAACATTTACATTTTTAAGCTGTCCATTCCTCAAATAGGTCAGTTGTACCTTGTCACCAGGGCTCAATCGGCCAATCTTCTCCTGAAGATCAGGTGAATCGTAAATGACTGCACCATCTACCTTTTTAATGATGTCGCCTTTCAATAAACCTGCAGCTGCAGCACCACTGTTTGGCACGATCTCATTGACATAGAGCCCCGTGATGTCTTTTACATCCAGTTTCTCTGCCTGATCTGCATCAAGCGGAACAAATGAAACGCCTATATAACCACGTTTTACTGAACCATATTTCCTGAAATCATCCAGAATCTTTTTAGCAAGGTTCACCGGAATGGCAAAACCATAACCCTCATTCCTGCCCGTCTGGGAAGCAATGGCCGCATTGATACCCACAAGTTCACCATTGGCATTAACCAGCGCACCACCACTGTTTCCAGGATTGATGGCCGCGTCTGTCTGAATGTAGGACTCTATGCTCTCATTACCGCGCGGCATTTTTCCTGTTCTCTGGTATTCTTCAAATTCCTCTTCAGTAGGCTGGGTAGCCAGAATACCGATACTTCTTGCTTTCGCACTTACAATACCAGCAGTTACGGTAGTTTGCAGGTCCAGTGGAAAGCCGACTGCCAGCACCCACTCGCCGATCTGCACATTGTCTGAATTACCCATTTTTACAACCGGCAGATTGGAAGCGTCCACTTTGATCAGCGCAAGATCCGTATTCGGATCTTTTCCGATCACTTCTGCGCTCACCTTCCTTCTGTCAGAAAGGATCACTTCGATCTTATCTGCATTGTCTACCACGTGGTTGTTGGTCACAATATAACCGTCCGGCGTTAAAATAACGCCCGAGCCTGAGGCTGCCCTTGGCGCACGCTGTGGCCTTCTCCCACCGCCTCCGCCAAAGAATTCTTCGAACATATCAAAAGGCGTATTTCCACCTCTGCCCGAAGAAGCATTGCCATAAGACGTCTTGATGTGTACTACCGCCGGCGAAACCGCCGCCGCAGCATCTACAAAATCCACTGCTCCGGCCGAAGATATCTTCGGGTTATTTGCAAAAAGCACTTTCTGCTGATCCACAAACGACAAACTTTCATCATGACGGTCTAATAGTTTATAACCGCCAATAGCGGCCGCACCCCCTATAAATGCAGCCAGCACAATTAATCCTAATCTTTTCATTTGTATCAAATTATATTTTTACATCAATCTATATTGTAGCTGGTATTTTATTTAAACTGCAGAACCGGGTCCCTTTTTAGTTCATGCGATTATCATATTATAAGCATACTACATTTTCTTTTGTTTGATTTATTCAAATTTAATACCATATCAACGATATTTGCATCTGTACTAAGTCACGAATACTGTTAAAAAATGTTAAATGGCTGGTAAACAAACAAAATGGACATTCACTTCTACAAATATCAAGGCGCGGGAAACGATTTTATATTGATTGACCATCGCATGGCCCCGCTAAAAGACATCGACAACGACCGGATTAAAACTCTGTGTGACAGACGTTTTGGCGTAGGTGGCGATGGGCTGATGTTTTTAACTTCTCATGAAGCATACGATTTTGAAATGCATTATTTCAATGCCGACGGCAGGCCGGGCAGTATGTGTGGAAACGGTGGCCGTTGCATAGTTGCTTTCGCCAAATACCTGGACATTATTGACAGGGAAACTAATTTTTTGGCAGTAGACGGCCCGCATTATGCCAAAATTTCAGAAAATGGCGAGTGGGTAGACTTACAAATGATTGACATTGATAACATTACAAAAGACGGAGAAGCATTTGTTCTTAATACAGGATCTCCTCACTATGTATTGCAAATGAAAGGTCTGAAAGACTTTGACGTTTACCAGCATGGCAAAGCCATCAGAAACAATGACACCTACAGCGAGAAAGGCATTAATGTAAATTTCGTTGAAGATAAAGGCGATCATCTTTTTGTACGCACATTCGAGCGTGGCGTTGAAGATGAGACCTATGCCTGCGGAACCGGTGTTACTGCCGTGGCCTTAGCACTGGCACAGAACAAACGGTTGAGCGGCCATATCGAAACTCCGGTTAAAGTACTGGGCGGCGACCTGAAGATTACC
>DATFQH010000038.1:0-11421 GCA_035264385.1 Pedobacter sp. | reverse complement strand
GGAAATGATTCCCGCATAACCTTAAAGCTCATCAAATGAGCAATGAACTCATCCTGCTGAGCGTGATAATCCTTCATGAAAATAAGCTAGTGTTGTGCCGAAGTTATATATACTTGAGCAATTCGTCACTATAATCCGAATAGTTTTCCATTCATGCTCCACGCAACCGTCAAATGGCCAAATATCGAATTCAATTGAAGCCAGATATGGTGTCAAAATGTAACATCCAGCACCAGCAATAAACAGAGAAAACACAATGCCCTTTGTACAGGACCAGTACAGCACCAGACCACCACCAGTTCCTCACCATCTACACTTGGCCATACACTGGTCCGGAGATGAAGGGAAGCTGGTCATAACACGGAGGGGAACAAAGCGCAGTGTGACCACAATCGAGGTGTGCTGATCTGTTATGGATAGGTAACTAGTTGGCCAAATTATAAATTCGCATGGCATCTTTCTGCAGTTCTGCGATCAGATCAATCAGTATCTGCGCAAGAGGATCCTCTACTTTCAGCTCTCCAACGAGCAAAGGGTGATAATTTTTCCAAAATTCATCGTCGGAAACCTCATAAACGTCCGCTCTTTTTAATATAAGCTGGTACGCTGCCGTATACAATACATATAACATCGAATGGTATAATGTACCGGCGGTCTGCAGAAGTGCGTCGTACCCCTCCTCTTTCAGTTCAAAATACATACTATTCCAGGTGCCGCCAGCCATGTAGTTATATTGGTCATCCGTGGCCAGTTCTTCCAGATCAATTCCGATAATGATGAAATAAGTGTTGGCACAGTCTATCAGCTTATGTATGGTATCTACCAGGATCACAATTGCAGGGTCTTTTAATGATTCCAGCAGTTCCAATTCTGTATTTATGAAATACAAGCCCTTTTCTTCGTCGAGCACGTCACAGAAGGAGCCACCCTTCATCAGGCCCTTCATATCGGCCAGTTCTTTTTCGAAGGCCAAAGCAAAAGTATACTCCATTACCGTGGCGTTCGTAAAATTGAGCACATGCCATACAGACCCTTTTACTATTTCCTCTTCTGTTCTCATAACTTGATCCAGTCAGCTAATTTAACAATTGTATGCTAATCTGATAGCTTACTGATACGAAAAATAGGACTCCATAAAAAAAGGGGCTGTTTGTTTACAGCCCCTTTATATTGAAATAGGTAAATATTATTCTACAGTCACAGACTTAGCCAGATTTCTTGGCTGATCCACATTACAACCTCTCATTACCGCAATGTGGTAAGAAAGTAATTGCAGAGGAATCGTTGCCAGTAACGGCAGGAAGGCCTCACTTGCATCAGGAATCTCGATCGTGTAATCTGCCATTTTCTTTACTTCAGTATCGCCTTCTGTAACGATAGCTAACACAATACCCTTTCTGGCTTTTACTTCCTGAATGTTGCTGATTACCTTTTCGTACGAAGAGTTTTTAGTAGCAATCACTACTACCGGCATTTCTTCATCAATCAATGCGATAGGACCGTGCTTCATCTCTGCGGCAGGATAACCTTCAGCGTGGATGTAAGAAATCTCTTTCAGTTTTAGCGCACCTTCTAAAGCGACAGGGAAACCACTACCTCTACCCAGGAACAGGCAGTTTCTTGAATCCTTGAATTTAGCAGATATTTCTTTGATCAATGGCTCCGATTTTAAAGCCTGCTCAATTTTAGTCGGGATCTGATCAAGCTCAGTTAACAGCTCGGTCAATTGCGAAGCTTTAAGTGTACCTTTTTGCTGTGCCAGGTGGAATGCAATAAGTGTCAGTACAGTTACCTGAGCGGTGAATGCTTTAGTAGAGGCTACACCGATTTCAGGACCAGCATGTGTATATGCTCCGGCATGCGTCAATCTTGGGATTGAAGCACCTACCACATTACAAACACCAAAAATGGTTGCACCTTTTTCTTTTGCCATTTCAATGGCAGCCATTGTATCCGCTGTTTCGCCAGACTGTGAAATGGCAATCACTACGTCTTTTTCGGTAATGATTGGATTTCTATACCTGAACTCTGAAGCATATTCTACTTCAACAGGAATACGTGCATATTCTTCGATCAGATACTCACCTACCAGACCTGCGTGCCATGAAGTACCGCAAGCTACGATGATGATTCTGTCTATGTTTTTTAACTTATCTGCAAATTCACTGATACCACCCAGCTGTACTCTGCCCTCATTAGGGTAAATACGGCCTCTCAGACAATCTCTTACCGAGCGGGGCTGCTCATAGATCTCTTTTAACATAAAGTGATCGTAGCCGCCCTTTTCAAGCATTTCGAGTTTCAGTTCCAGTTCCTGAATATATGGCGTCTGAACTACATTGTCTAAACGCTTAATTACCAATGAATCTCTTTTTACATCGGCAATTTCATTGTCGTTTAAATAGATCACATTTTTAGTGTATTCTACAATTGGCGTAGCATCAGATGCAATGAAGTATTCTCCTTCACCAACACCGATCACCATTGGGCTTCCTTTACGGGCAGCGATCAACTGATCAGGATTTGATTCATCCATGATCACAATAGCATACGCTCCCGTAACTTCGTGAAGGGCAAGTCTTACCGCTTCAAATAAGTCTATGTTTTCTGATCTGTGGATCTCATCGATCAGGTGCACCAATACTTCCGTATCGGTATCGCTGTTAAACTCATGTCCCTTTTGCTGAAGCATTTCCTTCAAAGGCGCATAGTTTTCGATGATTCCGTTGTGTATAATGGATAGATCTCCGCTTTGAGAAGTATGTGGGTGCGAATTTCTGTCTGAAGGTTCGCCGTGTGTAGCCCATCTGGTATGGCCTATTCCGATTGAACCGGTAAGGTTCTTTCCTTCTGCAAATTCTTCAAGCTGGGCAACCTTGCCTGCTTTTTTATAGATGTTAAGACCATTATTATTGATCAGTGCTATTCCGGCACTGTCGTAACCACGGTACTCTAGTCTTTTCAGACCTTTAATGATCAATGGCCAAGCTTCTTTATGACCAATGTAACCTACTATTCCACACATGTTAATTAGATAGATGTAAAAATTTTAGCGAATTAAGCAATATTTGTGCCATGAGTCAACTGAGAAAATACTCAGTTAATTTTTAGGCAAGACATTTAAGAAACTACATCAAACTCTTCGAATTTCGAATTCTTGCTTTTGAATTCCGGAACGATGGTCTTCATTTGAATAACGACCTTTCGATTATCGTTAATGATCGCGTGGTCCAGCAACTGATAGATTTGCTCATCAATTTCATTGAATACATATTCTCGAACCTTACCAATCATTATCTTTTCATGGTGGGTAGGCATGGTATTTTCATTATCATTCAGTAATTCTTCGAACAACTTCTCCCCGGGTCTTAAGCCGGTATAGTTGATCTTGATGTCCTCATTAGGCACCAATCCAGCCAGACGAATCATCTTTTTTGCCAATTCCACGATTTTAACAGACTTACCCATATCAAAAACGAAGATTTCTCCACCCTTACCCATGCAGCCAGCCTCCAATACCAGACGGCACGCTTCGGGGATGGTCATAAAATAACGTGTGATTTCTGGATGGGTAACAGTTACTGGGCCTCCCTTTTCTATTTGCTGTTTGAACCTAGGGATAACAGATCCATTTGAGCCCAATACATTTCCAAAACGCGTTGTGATGAACTTCGTAATCGGTTTAATACCGGGATCATTTAAATAGCTCAATCCGTTTGAAAAGATCACATTTGGATTGTTAAGTGAATTGTTCAACGACTGCACATAGATCTCCGCAATCCGTTTTGACGCTCCCATAATATTGGTAGGATTTACAGCTTTATCTGTAGATACCATTACAAACTTCTGGACACCATGCTTTACAGACATATCTGCTATGGTCTTGGTACCCAAAACATTTGTTTTAATGGCCTCAGCCGGATTATCTTCCATCATCGGCACATGTTTGTATGCGGCAGCATGATAGACGTAGTGAGGCTTAAAAGTCTCGAACAAGAAATCCATTCTCTTATAGTCCTTAACATCACCAATAAATGCATGAAAATTGGAAGTCTTGTGCGTCTCATCTATTTCCAAATATAAATCGTGCAACCCGGTTTCGCTCTGATCACACATGATGATCAAGCCGGTTTCAAATTTCATCAACTGCCTTACTATCTCACTTCCGATAGAGCCAGCAGCACCGGTAATCAAAATACGCTTATCCTTTAATTGGTTTTGGATTCCATCAATATCTATTTCAATGGTCTTCCTGTTGAGCAGATCCTCTATATTCAAATTTTGGATTTGCGCAGTACTCACATCTCCTTTGGCCCAAACATCTGGCGGCGGAATGTTTAAGATTTTCACATCATTTTCAAGACAGACATCAACAATTTGATCCTTTCTCTCGGCAGGGATGGTATAAGAAGCGAAAATGATTTCATCTACTTCATGTTTAATAATCAGATTTTCCAGCAAAGCGGCATCTAAAATTTTAACCCCATCGATGGTCTTCCCGACTTTTCTTAAATCATCATCTACGAATGCCATAATCGTCTTATTCACTTTCGCATCGTGGTCGAAGGTACGCTTGGTGGCTACTCCAGCCTCACCGGCACCGTAAACAATTATCCTGATTTTATCCAAATTGGCATTCTTTATATACATAAAGAAATATTTCACTACAATTCTATAGGTAATCAGAAATAAGAAACTAAATAAAGAATAGGTGATGATGGTTACATTGCTCATCACTGGAGTCAGCTTAAATACTATCAATAAGGCGTTGGCAAAGAAAACCACAAGGGAACTCAGTACAACTGAGAATAGTATCCGAAAAGAGTCCTGCGCACTTGTATACCGGACGATACCTGCAAACGTTTTAATATTAAAAAAGACAATACTATTGGCGACAACAATCAATACGATCGATTTGTACAAAGCGAGAATATTAATATCTGATACAATAAAATTATGCTTTAAAACCTTCGCCAATAATATAGCTACGACACTTAGACAAATGTCTATGGTGAATATGATCCACCTGGGTACGATTTCGAGTTTAGAGAACATCTATTCAATAAATTTTACAAATACAAACTTAATAATAAATAAATCAATTTCTTATACCTACTTTGGGGTATTTATATTAAGTTATTCATTTTGTTCATTATTCCTGAATTTCCAGTTTCCAACAACGAAGTGACACTTGCACGAAAATAATCTTCCGGATATAAATAGTTATCCAGCTCGGCGTTTTCGATCCCGTAATCCGCAAATACGCAAATTCGTGCTTCATCTTCTAGGGACCGAATACATGTCGCATATCCAAACGGAACGTGCAAAATCCAGCCTTTTTCATTTGATAGCTCGCATTCGAAAACAGGACTGTTAGGATTTGGTTCTTCCCAATCATCTATTTTAACAATCTGAATAAGGAAAGCACCTTTCGAAACAAAAAACCATCTTTGTTCAATTCTATGTCCTCTCCAACCCCTTTTTATTTCAGTATCACTGTTCTCTATCACGTAAAATCTTTTGATTTGCGTCATATCGAACGTATTGAAAAAATTGATGGACCCCCTATGATCAGAGTGAAATCCGCCTTCTATAATGCTCGGTTGATTTTTCACGATAATTGCTTTTTAATCATTAGTCTAGGTTTAAGAATCAGATAGACCATTGCTAATGGAGCAACAATTAGTCCAAACAAAACATAAACATCATAATCCACTGAAACTATTATTAAAATAATTAACGCCTGTAGAACAGCGTATACTAATGAAACCAATAAATGTGGCACTTTCTGATCGTTGGCTAATATTTGATAAAAATGCAAGCGGTGCGCTTCGAATATATTTTGACGGAGAACCAATCGATGTAAAATTGTAAAAATAGCATCCACTCCATAGACTGCAAGAAACAATACATAAGAAAAATTTCCCGTCTTTAAAATAAGAGCGAGCATTAACCAAATAATCCAAAACGCAACAGATACACTACCAACATCACCCGCAAAGCATTTTGCTCTTTTCCGAAAATTGAAAAAAAGAAAAACAATAGTCGCCAATACTGGCAGCCAAATTAAATCTGGATTTACAAACTTCACCTGGAATAAGTTGATATACTGAAGACCTGTAAGAACGACGAGAGTATAGGCCCCGGTAATTCCATTGATGCCATCCATAAAATTGTAAGCGTTAATAATTCCAATTACAACAATATAAAGAATGATAACTGACCACCATGGCAAAGCCGAGAATACTGTCAACGCATAAAATAAAAGCGTTACCGCCGTAAGGTGAACTAATATTCGTATTCTACTAGACAATGTAATTCTGTCGTCGATGAAACTGATAGTTCCTATAAGCAGGGTACCGAGTACCGGCATCCAGGTTTGCGGATGCATAAAACCTATACATAGCGCAGCAAAAAGATAAATAATGCCGCCCCCACGAATGGTTAATTCAGTATGAGAACTTCGCTCATTGGGCTTATCAATAATGTTGTAATAGCTTGCTATTTTAAAATAGCAGAACATAGCTAAAAAAAAAATAGGTATAAATAATAAATAGCTCATTATTAATGGGTGTGAAAACTCTGAATAGTTCTTGATATTCCCTCCTCACATGAAACGGGGAGATTGTTGATCTTTAGTGCACCCTTAATTTTACCGTTTGAAACGACATAACTTTCTGTCAGCTTTTTTAAACGTTCAGAATTTAAAGGAAATTTTAATTTGTCTCCCACCTTTGCTAGGCCCTTAATCAATTTTGCATTGACTTTCCATAATCGAGCTTTAAAACCAGCGGTTTTCGATAAAATGCGTATAAGTTCATTGGTTGACAACGGGTGATCGTCAGATAGGTTATAAATGCCACCAGATATATTCGGATCCGTGATCAACCTCTCTATTATATAGCATAAGTTGTCTATCGAAAGAAAGGAACGTCTATTTTCAAATGCTGCCAAGGGATAAGGAATACCTTTAGCCACAATTTTGTACAAGAGATTCAGATTTCCTTTATTCCCCGGACCATGTATCATACACGGTCTAAGTATAAATACCCTTTTTCCGTCTGGAACTGACCTGCTTAAAATATAAGATTCTGCCAATTGCTTCGACTGCCCATAGGCTGTCGCAGGGTTTGGCACAACTTGCTCAGTTAGAACGCCCTCTACAGAATCAGCTACAGCTTTGACACTACTAAAATAAAAAAAATCCCTTATTGGAGAGGTTAAAAATTCATCAAACAAATCAGTTGTAAATTTAGTATTAGCTAGTTTATAAGCTTCTATATCTGCATCTCCTGAAAGATCGTGCGCTTTGCCAGCCAAATGTATTATCGCATCGAAGCCATGCGGATCATGCTTCGCTAAATCTTCCAGACAAATAGTATTGGGATCAGTTGTATGACAATTGGGTCTTGTCAACCGAACAAATTCAAATTTATTGGATAATGCATTTATCATATTCGTGCCAACAAATCCAGTAGCTCCGGAAATCAGAATCTTCATATGTCAAACGTTTTATAAATGCCCAGGGTCTTATCCACCACGCTTTGCACTGAGAACTCTTTTTCAGCTAAACTTCGCGAATTAAAACCCATTGTCTGTCTTAGATTATCATCATTTATTAATTTACGAATTGCTAGTGACAATTGTACCGTTGACTTTAAAGGCACTAGAAAACCATTGAAACCATCTATAACACATTCTTTGCAACCGGGAACGTTAGTTGTAACGATTGGCCTGCCTACCGCCGCTGCTTCTATCAACGATTTGGGTAATCCTTCCCGGTAGGATGGCAAGACTACAATGGCAGCGTTCTCGAGTATATTAATCATATTTTTTTGAAAACCGATCCAAGTTATATATTGACCATCAATCACTTTCTCAATATCTTCCTTTTTTAGGCTCGCTAAATTTTCGTGGTCGACATCACCTGCGAGGATAAATCGAGCTTTATCCTGAAATGAAGCTTTTAACTCTCGTGCTGCATCAATAAATTCCATAACTCCTTTGTCCACCAACATTCGTGCAGCAAACAAAACAATAATAGGAGTTTCGTGAGGAGCAGGCTTTTGAGTGTAAATATTTAAGTCAACGCCGGATCCCTTAATTAAAGATATCTGGTTATCTGAAACTAAGTTTAAATTTTTGAAAACTGTTATATCGTCTTGATTCTGAAAAATAAAATGGGTTCTGCCATTTCCGAATGCAATCTTCATCAATTTGTTTAGAATCCGCTGGATAAACCCTGAACGGTTGTCCGTAAAATTATATCCCAATCCGCTGATAGCATTCACAATTCGTTTGATTGAAGCTAGTTTTGCTGCAATGCTTCCGTAGATAGCAATTTTGAGTGTTACGTGGTGTAACAGGTGTGGTTTATGCGATTTATATAAACGAAAGAGCTTATAAATTGTGGCCAATTCCGTCCGAACATTTGTTCCCGATCGTGAAAATGGCATATCTATAAATTTTAACCCGTATTTTTCAATTTCTTCTCGCCTTCCGGTATCTTTCGATACGATTGTGACATCATAGCCTTGCATCTTTGCCGCAACTGCAATAGGCAAACGATGTGATAAAAAAAACCAATCAACATTTACTACTATAAAAAGCTTCATATTTATTGAATGATTTTAATTGTTTTTTCCTCTTTAAGCCGTTTTAAAAAGAATGATTCTTGTTCGACATCTTTAAACAACTTTCCGCTTTTACCCTTGTAAAAATTAAAGTTTTTAAAGTTTATCAGAGGGCCAAATTGGTAATTTCTAGCCAAACTAACAGGTTGGCGCGTATTAGAGATCTTGACTGAACGTATCGATATCTCTCCTTTAACCTTACTCCCTATTGGATAACTTTTATAGAAGCCACCCACTAAGATTCCGATGTCGGAGCCGTCAATATCCATGTGTTCAGCTATAACACTTAACGTTCTGGCGCCTGGGTTGGGCAGTCGGCTTAATCCAATCTGAAGTCCGGAACGAAAATTATTATAAGATTGATAATTAACTATTGTGATACTATCAAGAATTACCCTGCTGTTATTCGGCTCAATATCTATACCGGCCATAGGCAATGTACCGTACGTATTCGTACTAATTAAGTTTTGAATCAATATATTTTTTCCTCCAGTAATTGTCAGGCCATTTCTACGATTGTAATCAAGTACCGAATTCTTAATTTCAATATTATTACTCACAGTCTTGGCATTAGTGATATAAATTCCGTCTCCCCAGCATTTAGAAATGTGAGCATTAGTGATAACGATATTCCTTCCACCTTCAATCGAAATACCCATCCCCCATTCTCCCGTTTTGCCAACATGTTTATCTCTCTCACCAATGATGACAGGATTAAAAATCTGAACGTTAACAACATTTCTCAGTTTAAATACTGCATACGAGCCCAGAGAATTTGGCTCCATATAAACTTTCCCGCCTTTAGGGAAAATGATAGTGGAGTTATTTGATATGTTCAAGCCTTCTTCATTTATCAAGATAGGAAAGTCGGGAAATTTAACTTTTCTATTTTTATCAAGTGCTTTTTGGATAAATGACGTATAATCTACTGAAGCATCTTTCACAAAATTTTTTGGCAGTGATTCTATCAAATTATAAAAACCTGCACTTTCCACAACAACCTCACTAATTTGATTTGCCTTGCTAATCGCCTTATAATTCCACGGCTCCTGGCTTTGGCAATTGTGATTAAAAAGGACAAAAAAAGCACCACACAAGGTTAGTTGGACCGCCGAACGTCTAAGATATTTTTTCATAATTGTATGTATTTGAATAAACAGCTTCTAAAAAAGAATTTATCGTTCGTTTGCGAAGATAAACGTCGAACTTTTCTCTATTTTTAGTGGAAGAGGCGGCTAAACATGCTTTCATTGACCTAGAAAGATCAGGAACGCTGTCAACTTCAGACAAAAATATGCCAGGAATATTTTCTATCCCACCGGCACACTTAGTAGACACAACCTTTTGATTCTGAGACATCATTTGCATTAACACGTTCGGAAAGCCTTCAATTCTTGATGAAACGACACAAAGTTCGGCATACTTAAAATATTCATAAACGTTATCTACAAAACCCACCAGATAAACTTCATTTACTAAATCGAGTCTTGCAACTAATTGTTCCAAATTATCTCGTTCCGGACCTTCTCCTAATATAACTAAGTTCATAGAACGAAGTTTTAGCTCTGAAAATGATTGAATCAAGATGTCGAAACCCTTTTCTTTAATCAGCCTTCCTGCAGAAACAATATAGTTGGAGTAACAGGCGGTTTCACCAAGATCTGCAACGTCTTTAGATACATAAAGGCTTTCGGCATTGAACGGGTTTCCAATGTCTACTATATTAATTTTCTTAGAAAGCCAGGGAAGATTAGCCCTAAACTCGTCTTTCATCCACTCAGTTTGGCATATTAACAAGTTAAGCTTAGAATATCCAAAGTAATACATAAGTCGATATGAAAAAAGCTTTATTCCGGTAAACCGCTTAAAAGGAGAAGTGGATTCTCTTCCAATAAACAAATTACAACTGATGAAGTTCATTTTCAATAATATGCCCACAAAGCCTGTTAGGTAAATATGTGTAGTAAAGATATCGGTATTCCTTTTACAAAATTTATTTAAGAATTTCACCAGTTTGAGAATCGATCCGTTGCAATAAACCAATTCACATTTCTCGCTCAATAGATCATTCCAATATAAGCTATTACCGCTTTTGAAAAAAATAATCTTTACCGCGTCGCCTCTCAAGGCGAACTGTTTGGCGATCATTTTATAAATCTGCTCCGCACCTCCGGGTAAATCGTTCATCAACAAGATTAACTTCATATAATTATTGAACTTCTTTAGCGTTAATAGTTAGAAATGCAAAGAATGCTGTGTATATAATCTGATTGAATGAAATGTTAGACATAAACACTGGTAGCAGTAAAAGTGCGACCGAATAACTTTTCGACCATTTCACTATGAACCGAAGTTGACAAAATAGGAATACAGCCAATAATATGATACCGAGATCAAATAGGCCAGAAAGTATTACGCTCACTGCGCTAATATTTTCTGAAAGATTACCAATCCCAACACCAGAATACAACAGTCCACTATCGATAAAATATTCGATTCCAGTAGTGAAACGTGCCTCAGCAGACTGATCCTCGTCAAGATTTAGAAGTCGGTTCTGAATCGGACCTAAAAAAACATCCGATTTCCAAACTATAATAATGGCGAGACCAATGCTTACGAAGATTAAGCGTTGAATATCCCGCTTCGATAGTTTTTGAGATCCAAGATAATAACATAAAAAAAATAATGCCATTAAAATTCCCGTCATAGAAAACGACAAAAACATTGACGTCAGCCCAAGAAGCATTGATATATCCACTTTTCTCGATATGATATATTTCATACATAC